>PHBR01000045.1 GCA_002840675.1 Chloroflexi bacterium HGW-Chloroflexi-9 | reverse complement strand
AACTTCTGGTGGGCGAGAGCGGCCAGGCCGCCGAGCAGCGCCACGAGCGCGAACGTCCGCAACCCGGCCGCACCCCGAACGCCGTCCCGTGCCATCCGCCGCTCGCGCTCCGCGCCGAGCAGCAAGCCGATGCCCAGCGCAACCGCCAGGTTCCCTGCAGCGTCCAGCATCGGAGCGTCGAACACGGGCTGCGGGAGCTCAGGGCTCCCGCGTGGCGGACTCCGCCGCCGATGTTGCCGCCGTCCGACCCGCAGGTGACATCCGAGCGACCTCCCCTGCTCTCCGCCAGATCCACACGCGTGCCCGCGTCAGTATTGCGCACCCGGCTCGCCCGCGCCCGTAAGGGCGGCCGGGGTTTCATCACCAAACCATTACCATTCCCGCCTCCGAACCCGACGACATCGACCGGGACCGCATCTACGCTGAGCTCATCCCACGGATGTGCGGGCGGGGTGCGGATGTCTCTCAGGACGCGGGCGATCCTTATCGTCACCGGCTGCACGGTACTCGTCCTCGGCGCCCTCGCCGCGTTCGACCGCTTCGTCGTGGCCCGCGAGTTCGACGCCGCCGAGCACCAGGAGGTCCGCCAAGACGTCCTGCGCTCTATCAATGCCGTCAACGTCGAGGCCGAGGTCCTGGATGTCCTGCTCCGCGACTGGTCCTCATGGGATGACACCTACGCGTTCCTGGCGGGCGAACTGCCGTCCTTCGTCGAGCGGAATATCCCGCCGGACCTCGTCGACACCATGCTCCTGAGCGCCGTCGTGATCGTTGACCTGGACGGCGAGACAGCCGTCTCGCAGGCACGGACGATCGAGGGGGAGAACGGCCCAATTGGCGGCCTCACGGTCGCGGGCCCGACCCGCGACATGCTGCTCCGGCGCGTGCTGACCAGCGGCACGTTCAGCGGGATCCTGCCACTCGACGAGGGTCCGATCCTGATCGCAGCGCGCCCGGTGATCCGCACGAACGAAACCGGGCCCCCACGCGGCATGATGATCATGGCGCGCTGGCTGGACGAGGCGTTCGCCGAGCGGCTCCAGCGCAACCTCGCGACCTCGCTCACGATGACCCCCGTGAGCGCGGACCTCCCGGACGGACTCCTCGGCGACCTCATGGAGAGCGGCTGGGCCGGCCAGGTGCTGACCGAGGGCGGCCGGCACGTCGGCTACGGGCTGCTCCACACCATCGACGACGAGCCCGCACTGGTGATCCGCACCGCGCAAGAGCGCGAGATCGGGGCGCTGAGCCGGCGTGTCTTTACCCTCTCCCTGATCGCGGTGGGGGCGACCGGCATCCTGCTCGCCGGCGCCATCCTCGGGGGCATCGAATGGTACCTGCTCCGCCCGATGCTCCGCCTGCGCCGCGAGGTCGACGAAGTGCGCGACGCGGCCGGCGGGCGCGTGTCCGTGCTCGGCGGGGACGAGGTGGCGCGCATGGCGCAGGGCATCAACGAGATGCTGGACCGGCTCGCCGCGGCGACCTCCGAACAGGCTCGCCTCACGCTCCTCGCCACCGACCAGCAGCAACTGGCAGAAACGGCGCTGGCGGAGATGAGCGACGGCCTGCTCGCGTTTGGCGCAGACGGCACCTGTTCGGTCTGCAACCCCGCCGCCGGCCGGCTGCTGGGGCTGCACCCCACGCGCGCGCTCGGCCGTCACTTCGCGGAGTTGCTACCCGGCCTCGGCCGGGTAGCGGCGGAGGCTGCCGCCGGGCCGCAACTGGTCGAGATGAACGGGCGCACCGTCGCCGTCACCCGCAACAGCCAGGGCACCCGCGCACGCTCGTCGGTGGCCGTGCTCCGGGACGTGACCGAAATTCTGGACGTGGAGCGGATGAAGCGGGACATCATTGGCACGGTCAGCCATGAGCTGCGCACACCGCTCACGGCGATCCGAGCGACCGTCGACCTCTTCAGCGCGGGCGATGCCGGTGAACTGACGGACGTGCAGCAACGCATGGTGCTGCTACTCGGGCGGAACGTGGACCGCCTCGCACACATCGTGAACGACCTCCTGGACCTCACCTCGCTCGAAAGTGGACGGGTCACGCTGGATCACAGCGCCGTGGACATGGCAGCCGCCTGCGAGCGCGTGGCGGAGGACCTGCGCCCCGCCGCGACCGTCGCGCAGGTCGAGATCTCGGTGGAGGCCAGCACTGCCGTCGCGTGGGCGGACGCGAGCCGGATCCGTCAGGTGCTGGAGAATCTGATCCAGAACGCGATCAAGTTCAGCCGGCCCGGGGGACACGTCCGCCTGAGCGCGGTCCGAGATGACGAAGAGGTGGCGGTCCGCGTCCAGGACGAGGGCATTGGCATCCCCGTGGACGAGCAGGCCCACGTCTTCGAGAAGTTCTACCGCACCCGCGCCGGGGCGCGGGCGGCGCAGGGCACAGGCCTGGGGCTACCGATCACGCGCCTCATCGTGGAGATGCACGGCGGCCGCATCCACGTCGAGAGCGACGGCAAGCGTGGCACCACGATGGTGTTCACACTCCCGGCCGAGCCCCCGGCCGCCGCGATCGCCGGCGGCTGACCGCGACAGCGGAAGGCCGGGACGCAGGGCGCGTTGACGGCCCCGGGTGGCTCACCTTACCGTCGAGGCATCGACCACCGGAGACCCGGTGCGCCGCTGGGGGGGCCGCAAGGCTGAGATCCGCAAGGACCACCCCGGAACCTGACCTCGGTAATGCGAGCGTAGGGAAGCGGAGCGAGAGATGACGAAGCCCGGCGTGGGCTCGCCCTCAGCCTCACCTATTCCACCGTCCACGCGATCGAACGACAGGCTCCTGCGCGGCGCTTCGGCGTACCACCACGCACAGGAGCCCGTACATGATCGTGGAGATCGAATGCCTGCCGAACCCGCCCGGCACCGCTGACTCCCCCTACCGCCACGTCGAAGCGGCGATCGCGGTCATCGAGCGCTCCGGCCTCGCCTTCGAGGTCGACGCCCTGGGCACCACGTTCCAGGGCGAGCCCGAACTGTGCTGGGAGGTCGCGCGCCGCGTGCACGAGGCGTGCCTGCAGGCCGGCGCCCGTAGCGTCGTCACGATCGCGAAGTTCGCGCAGCACGCCGACCCCGCGACCGAGCCGACGATCGAATCGCTGACCGGGAAGTTCCGCTCGTGAGCGACGCCGCGGAGGTGCTCCGCCGCCGCTCTTTCGAGGTGCTCCCCGCCCTCGTGTTCCTCGCCGCCGCCGTGGCGGCGTGGGAGGTCGCCGTGCGCGCCCTGGCCGTGGCGCCGTACCTGGTGCCGGCGCCCAGCCGCGTGTGGGCAGCGTTCGTGGAGACGCGCGATGTCCTGCCCGCGCACCTGCGCACCACCCTGGCCGAGGCGCTCTTCGGGCTCCTCGCGGCCTGTATGGCCGGGGTGGGTGTGGCCGCCGTGCTCGGCGCGTCCAGTGCCCTGCGGCGGGCGGTCTACCCGTTGCTCGTGATCTCACAGAACGTTCCGATGGTCGTGATGGCGCCGCTGCTCGCCGTCTGGTTCGGCTTCGGGATGATGCCGAAGGTGCTGATCGTGGCGCTGATCGGCTTCTTCCCGATTGTCGTGAGCACGCTGGACGGACTGCTGCACGCCGACCGCGACCTCGTCGACCTGGCCCGCAGCCTGGGCGCTGGGCGCGCGCAGGTGCTCCGCACGATCCTCGTGCCGTCCGCGGTGCCTGGGTTCTTCGCCGGCCTGCAGATCAGCGCGGCGTACGCCGTGCTGGGTGCGGTCATCGGTGAATGGGTCGGCGCCAGCAGCGGGCTGGGGCTGTTCATCAGCCGCTCGCAGACCGCGTTCCGCGTCGACCGCGTCTTCGTGGCGGTGATCGTGATCGCCGCCGTCAGCATCCTGTTGTTCGCCGCCGTCCACGCGCTTGCGCGGCTCGCCATGCCCTGGCAGCACGCGGGCCAGGGCGGTGCAGAGAGAGGCCACGCCTGATGAAGATCGCCCGGATCGCCGCACTCGCATTCGCCGCCCTCGGGCTGCTCGCCGCTGCGTGCTCATCGGAGGAGCCGGAACCGGCCGAGGCGCTGACGCCCGTCACGCTGATGCTGAACTGGACCCCGAACAACCACCACGCCGGCATCTACATCGCCCAGGCCAACGGGTGGTATAGGGAGGCCGGCATCGACCTCACGATCGTCGAGCCGGCGGCGGCCGGCGCGGACCAGGTGGTCGCCGCGGGCGGCGCGGACTTCGGCATCTCGCAGGCCGAGTCCATCCTGCCGGCGCGTGCGGCCGGTGCGGAGGTGGTCTCCATCGCCACCCTGCTGCCGCACAACGACTCCAGCATGATGGCGCTCGCCGCCTCCGGTATCACGCACCCACGGGACTTCCAGGGCAAGACGTACGGCGGCTACGGCGGCCCGCTGGAGAACGAACTGCTCGACCGCCTCGTCGAGTGCGACGGCGGCGACCCCTCGCTCGTGAAGCGCGTCGAGGTCGGCAACATCGACTACCTCGCGGGGATGGACCAGGGCCGCTTCGACTTCGTCTGGGTGTTCGAGGGCTGGGACGCCCTTCGCGCCCGCGAGATCGAGGGCCGGCCGATCACCTCCGTCACGTTCATCGACTACCTCGACTGCATTCCCGACTGGTACACGCCCACGATCATCACCAGCGCGAAGACGCTCGCGGAGCAGCCGGAACTGGTGCGCGCCTTCCTCGCCGCGACCGCGCGCGGCTACCAGGTCGCGATCGACGACCCGGAGCAGGCGGCGACGCTGCTGCTGCAGGCGGTACCGGAACTGGACGAGGCGCTGGTGCGCGCGAGCGCGACCTACCACGCCTCCCGCTACGCCGACGAAGGCCGGCCGTGGGGGGCGCAGGAGGCGAACGTCTGGATCCGTTTCGAGGCGTTCCTCCGCCAGTCCGGGCTGCTGGAGGTAGATGTGGACCCGGCGGCCGCCTTCACTAACGATTTCCTGCCGGCGCAGTAAGCCCATGACGGACGCGCCGGCGATCGAGGTCGATGGAGTCTCACTGACCTACCCGGGCCGCCCCGCCGTCGCGGCCCTGGAGGGCACGTCGCTCACCGTTGAGCGCGGCGCGTTCGTGAGCCTGGTGGGGCCTAGCGGCTGCGGCAAGAGCACGCTGCTGAAGGTGCTGGCGGGGCTCGCACGTCCCGACGCCGGCACGGCGCGCGTCGGCGGGCAGGACACGACAGGCAGCGCGGGGCTGGCGGCGTACATGCCCCAGCGCGATCTCCTGCTGCCGTGGCGCCGGTCGCTCGGCAACGCCGTGCTGGGCGCGGAGCTCGCCGGCGTCCCCGTCGCGACTGCGCGAACACAGGCGCGCGCGCTGCTGGAGCGCTTCGGCCTCGATGGGTTCGAGCGCGCCTGGCCGGCGGAGCTTTCCGGCGGCATGCGCCAGCGGCTGGCGCTGCTGCGGACGTTCCTGACGCCGCGGGACGTGCTGCTGCTGGATGAGCCGTTCGGCGCGCTGGACGCGCTCACCCGCCGCGAGATGCAGGAGTGGCTGCAGGAGGTGTGGCGGGAGGACGGCCGCTCCGTGCTCCTCGTGACGCACGATATCGAGGAAGCGCTCGTGCTCTCAGACGCGATCTACGTGATGTCCGCGCGGCCGGGGCGCATCGTGCGACGGATCGAGGTCGACCTGCCGCGTCCGCGTGGGGCGCTGGACACGACCTCGACCCGGTTCGGCGCGCTCAAGGCGCAGGTGATCGAGGCGCTGTCCGCCGGCCGCTAGCCGCCTCGGACGGTCGCCGTGGTCAGGCCGCGGCCCGCTGCTGAAGCCGCGCGATGATGCGGCGCACCTCTTCGATGTCGCGCTGGATGGTGCGCGCGGCGGTGGCGAGCCGTTCCTCGGCCTCCGCCGACGTGCCGTCCGGCAGCGCGCGGCGCACCACCTCGATCATGAGGCTGGTAGCGATGAGGTCCTGGAGCAGGCCATCGCGCAACTCCAGGGCCAGGGTCGATCGGAGATCAGGCATCGATCCCTCCCTCCTCGATAGGAGCAGGTATATCCATGTAACGCCCCTTCGCGAGGATTCGTTGGGGTGAGAGATCAGGGTGATCCCTGATTTCTGGTGGCGCGGCGCGGGCAACCCGGCGACCATCGATCGCATGACTGGTGCTCCAGGCTCACTCGATCTCTCCAATTCTGCGCTGCGTGGCCTGTCCACAAGCGAAGCGCAGGCGCGTGCCGCCGCCGGGCATCACAACGTGGACAGCACACCGCAGCGCACGGACGGGGATGTTGTCCGCGCGAATACGCTCACCTTCTTCAACATGCTGCTCGCGACCATGATCCTCGCGCTGCTCGTGGTCGGTGAGTTCCGGGACGGCCTCTTTGTCGGCGTCGTGGTGGCCGCGAACGTGGCGATCGCCACCGTGCAGGAACTGATCGCCACGCGCCGCCTGCGCGCGCTACGCGCCCTCACCCAGCCCACCGCCGTCGTGGTCCGCGACGGCATGGAGGAGCCGATCCCCGCCGTGGAGGTGGTGGAGGGCGACCTGCTCAGGCTGCGCCCCGGTGACCAGGTGGTCGCGGACGGCCGCGTAGTCGCGCGGACCGCGGAGATTGACGAGTCGCTGCTGACGGGCGAGTCGGACTCGGTGCGCCGTGGACCCGGCGAGGAGATCCGCTCCGGTTCCTTTTGCGTCGCCGGCGAGTGCTACTACCGCGCCGAGTCCGTCGGCGCGAAGGCCTACGCCGTGCGCCTGGCCGCGGACGCGCGCCAGCTCGTGCGTGTCGCCACGCCGCTGACCTACCGCTTTCAGCGCCTGCTCCGCGTGCTGCTGATCGCGACGGGCGCGCTCGCCGCGGCGCTGTTCATCCAGTTCAACTTCGCGGACCGTGGCCTGGCCGAGTCGCTCAAGGCGACCACCGCCACGGTCACCACCGTGGTCCCGGTGGGGCTGCTGCTGGGCATGACCGTGGTCGCCGCCGTCGGCGCGCTCCGCGTGTCACGCTCCGGCGCCATCATCCAGCAGGTCGAGGCCGTCGAGGCGTTGAACTACGTGGACGTGATCGGCCTGGACAAGACCGGCACGCTCACCACGAACCGCCTCACCTTCCAGGGTGTCCTCTGGGCTCCGGGCGCGTCGCTGCTGGAGGGCTGGCTGGGCGCGTTCGCCGCGGCGAGCGCCGGCACCAACCGCACCGCGGATGCGCTGGCGAGTGGCCTCGCGCACACCTCGAACGGTGCGAGGCCGACCGGTGCGGTGCCCTTCAGTTCCGCGCGACGCTGGAGCGCGCTACGCCTGGAACGGCAGGGCGAGGAGCACACGTTCGTCCTGGGCGCGCCGGAAACGGTGCTGGTGGGGCGCGGGCCGCGCGAGGCCGAACTCGTGCAGGCATATCAGGCGGCGGCAGAGCGCGGCCTGCGTGGCGTGGTCCTCGCGGAGACGCGCGGCCTGCCCGACCCGGACGCGCCGCTGACAGAGGCCACGCCGGTCGCCCTCATCATGATCGGCGACGAACTCCGCGCCGAGGTCAGCGGCGCCTTCGCGTTGATGGACGAACTGGGAATCGCACCGAAGGTGATCTCAGGCGACAACCCGCGCACGGTCCTCGCGCTGCTGCGGCAGATGGGCCTGGACGTCGACGCGACCGATGCGATCGCGGGCGATGACCTCGAGGCGCTGTCTGAGGCGGACTTCAGCCGCGCGGTGGACGAACTCACGGTCTTCGGCCGGATCACGCCGCAGTTGAAGGCACGCATCGTGGAGGCGCTGAAGGCGCGTGGCCACTTCGTGGCGATGGTGGGCGATGGGGCGAACGACGTCCGTGCGCTACGCGCCGCCGATGTCGCGGTGGCGATGGCCTCCGGCACGGCGATGACGCGCGGGGTCGCGGGGATCGTGCTGCTGGAAGACTCGTTCGCAGCGCTGATCCGGGGCACCCGGGAGGCGACCTTCGTCCTGGGCAACGCGGCTCGGTTGAGCAAACTCTTCCTGGCGAAGAGCGTGTACGCCTACCTGCTCATCTTCGCGACGAACATGCTCGGACTGGACTTCCCATTCCTGCCACGCCAGGGATCGGTCACATCGCTGATCACGCTCGGCATTCCGGCGGTCTTCATCTCGATTGGCGCGCCGCCCGGACGCGCGGGACTGGATTTTGCGCGCGGCGTGCTCCGCTTCGCGCTCCCGGCCGGTGTCGCGCTGGCTGCCGCGGCGATCTTCGTGCAGTTCATGACGGAGGGGCTGCTCGGCCGGGGCATCGAAGAGGCGCGGACGCTGGTGGCGATCACCGTGACCGCGGTGGGCATCGCCTACGTCGTCGAGGTGCTCGGCATGGACGGGGCAGACTGGCGCCGGCCGGTCCGTCCGATCGCGACCCTGCTCCTAGCGGTGGCCCTCTTCGCGCTGCTGTACCTGATCGTCACCAACGGCTGGTTGCGCGACTTCTTCGCCTTCACGCCCGTCAGCAACATCGGCTGGGCCTTCGCGAGCGCGGCGACCATGCTGGCGATCGCACTCAGGTGGGCGCTCAGCCGCTACTGGCAGCGCATCCTGGATGTCCTCACCGCCCGTCCCGGGCCCGAACAGACGCCCCGAGGCAGGGCCGCCTGAGATCCGAGGACAGCAGCAGGCCCGCCGGGAACACCGGCGGGCCTGTTGTGACTGCCTTCGTGCAATCGGACGGCTGACAGGGGCTTGCCTGAGGTCCCCCGCGTCACCCACCAGCCCGCCTTGGCCGGTGGTGGCGCTACGCCCCGACGCGCTTCCAGAGCAGCGCGCGGTAAGTGTCATCCTCCCAAGAGGAGCGGACCTTGATGCCCACTTCCTTGGAGGCCTGTCGCAGCAGCCGCTTGGTGGCTGCCGGGTCCTCGCCGCGGTCGAGCTCAATGCGCCCGGCCTGACTCGCCTTAATGGCGTCGACAAACGGGCGTCGCCTCACCGCGTTTGAGCGGCCGCGCCCCAGCACTACCTGTCCCGGATCTAACTTCTGGAACTTCGGCATCCCCTCTGCCTTCCCGTTTCTACCCAATGCGGATACACACCAATCCTACGCCTCGCGTCACCCATCCGCATGGGTATACCGCGTGCTTTATTCCGCGAGGCAGTTGCGTCACTATTCGCGGGCCTGAGGCCACCCGGGAGTGCCGAAGGTCTACGGCGCCGGGATGGCTTCTACGCGGGCGAGGACGCGGCGCATTGCCTCGTTGATCTGCCGCGCAATCGGCTCGATCTCCGGCACGTCACGCGCCTGCGGGATCGTCAGCGGGTCGAACGCCTGCACCACCCGGTGCGTCCCCACGTCCTGCACCACCACGTTGCACGGCATCAACAGTCCGAAGCCCCGCCAGACCTCCAGCGCCTGGTGCGCCAGCCTTGGGTTGCAGGCGCCGAGGATGGTGTACGGCTCGATCGTCGCGCCGATCTTTTCCTGCAAGGTGGCGGTGACGTCCACGAGCGTCAGCACGCCGAAGCCTTCCGTCGCGAGCGCCGCCCGCACCTCGCGTTCGGCGTCCGCAAACGAAAGCGCGGTTGTGATGTGGATACCGAGCGGGCCCTGATCCATCTGGTGCTCCTAACGTGCCCCCACACCTTCGCCCCTCGACCGTCACACGGACAGAACCGAGCGTCACCTCCCACGCAGGGCGGAGGTCACCCGGCACTGGCCGGCGAACGCGGAGGGGTCGCTCGACGGTGCTACTCGGTCACGATGAACCGCGTGCTGTCGCTCCTGCCGAAGACCTCCGGGAACGGTGCCTCCTCCGCACGGGCGGGTGCGACGAAGAAGTCACCCGGGGTGGTCGCACGGGCGTAGTAGACATACTCGTGCACCCCGCGCGGCAGTTCGGAGGCGAACAGCGTGTATCGGTCGTCCCGGACCGCGGACTCGTCCCAGGGCGACCAGTACCAGCCGAACCACGGGGCGGAGATACCGGGCGTGTCCGAGTCCTCCAGCGCCAGTCGCCGTTCCTCCGCCAGCAGCACGCGCACCTCCGCCGGCGTGGTGGCCAGCGTCGTGTCGATCGCCTCGAGGCCGGCGGGCAGCAGGTCCTCCACGCTCACGAACTTCCGGTCCGCGGTCGCCACGACGGTCAGGCTTACCCGGATGATCTGCCCGAGGCGCGCCTGGGTCACGACCTGATCCGGATCCTCCATGAGCGAGTACCGGCGTGAAACCGCCAGACCGCGGTTCAGCGCCTCCACCTCCGTGGAGGGGATGCCGTACCGGAGCGCGGCGGTGTAGTACATCCGCGCGTCCGTCCGCTCCCGGCTGAAGCCAAGCCGGTGCACCTCGCCCACCTTCACGGAAGACAGCGGCAGTGAGGCCGCATCGAAGTTGCGCCCCTCGGCCGGGGCGAAGCGGCCCGCGAGCAACTCCGCGTCGTTGAACGTGACGCGGTAGTCGTAGTCCCCGGCGCGCTCGCCGGTGAGCGCGGCGTAGTCGCCGAGGCCCATGATCGCCTGTGCGCGCTCCACGGCGCCGGTCCAGCGTTGCGCCGTCCGTGCCGTCACCAGCCACCGCACCGTCTCCTCGATCAGCGGGTGCTGCGGGTCGGCGACGACCAGCGCCTGGAGGACGAGCGCGGTCATCGAGACGTTCGTCTCGATCGAGCCGTAGATCGCGTCGCCCTCCCAGTGGTTGCCGGTCGCGGTTGGCAATGCGGACGCATTGAGGTCGCTCACCAGCCCGCGGACCATGTCGTCCGAGGCGGGCTGGCCCGCATCGATCAGCCCGAGGATCAGGTACGCGCGTCCCCACGGCGTCAGTTGCTCTCGCCGCTGCTCGAAGACCGCGCGCATGCTGTTCATCGCCCACCCGCCACCGCTCGCGCGCTGGACGGCATAGTAGATGAACGCCCGCTCGTTCGGGTCCGCCGGCGCCTGCGCGTCCGGGCGCTGCTCCAGGTACTGGCGCAGCAGCGGCACCGCCGCCTCGCCGAAGGCGGCGTTCTCTGCGCCCGCGTCACGCGCCGCCCCGAGGGCGACGAGCACCCACGAGGTGATCGTCACGTCGGACGGGCACGTCTGGCACCAGCCCCAGCCGCCATCAATGCGCTGCGCTGCCTGGAGACGGCGGAGGTCACCCTCCACCCCCACCAGCAACGCGTCGCCCTGCACGCCGTCGGCCTGGCGTGCCGCGAGCGTGGCGAGCAGGCGGCTGGCGGTGCGGACCACCGACTCGCGCTCCTGCGGCGCCAGCCGCACGAGCTCCGACTGGAGCGAGCCGATGAGCGAGCCCTGGACCGTCAGGTCCAGCGTGCCGCCCGCGGTCACGGCGAAGGCCGGGAGGTACACGCCCTCCACCTGGCTCGTGCCCGTCACCACGCCCCCGGTGGCCACCGTCTCGGCGGTGACATCGAAGAGCACCGGGATCTCCGTGAGGACGGCATCCGCGAGGTCGCTGCCGCCCGCAGTAAAGGTGATCGTGGCCGTGCCGGCCTCGGTCGCGCGGGCGCGCCACGCGAACTCGGCCGACGCGCCCGGCGCGATCTCCCGGTCGAACGCCTCCGAGGCGTCCAGGGCCACGCCCGTCGCCTCGATGCTCACGCTCACCTGCTGTGGCGTGTCGGTGGCGTTCCGCACCAGGGTGCGGAGCGTGACCTCGTCGCCGACACGCAGGAAGCGCGGCAGCGCGGGCCGCACCAGCAGTGGCTGCGTGGCAACGAGGTCGTCCACGGCCTCGCCCACCTTCGTGTCCACGGTGATCGCACGCACGGTCGTGCGCCAGGTCGTGAGGTTGTCCGGTAGCGTGATCTTCACGCTCGCGCGGCCGGATGCATCCGTCTTCAACTGGCCCGTCCAGTACGCCGTGTTCTGGAAGTCCGAACGCGTCCCGCTCTCATCGGCGCCGCCGCCCTTGCCACCCAGTTCCGGCGCGGAAACCGCATCGTTCAGCCGGTCGATGGACATCGCCAACGAGGAACCGGTCTGCACGGCCAGCCCGCGGTTGAACCAGAACGCCTGCAGCCCCGTCGGGGTGAAGCCCTCGCCCGCAAGCGAGAGCACCGCAGCGTCCACCATCGCGATCGACAGTTCTGCCTCGACACCCTGGCCGTCCGAGTTGGTGACCGCGATGTCGTAGGTCACGGTCTCGCCCGGCTTCGCCGTCTCCAGGTCGCGCTGCAGGTCGATGGTGAGTTCGCGCGAGTCGGTCGTCACGCGCAACTCCGCGTATCCCACGTGGAAGCGCGGGACCGGATCCTCCTCAGTCGGCGGGCGGTACAGCACCACGCCAATGAACACGTTGGGCAGCATCTCCTCGGTGATCGGGATGCGCAGCACCTCGCTGTTGCCCTCAAATACCCACGTCGAATGCTCCAGGATGCGGCCGCGCTCCGTGGTCACCAACGCCCGGGCGCCGGCGAATGGGGCCGGCACCAGCACCTCGGCGGTGTCGCCGGGCCGGTAGAGCGCGCGGTCCGCGACCAGCGAGATCACGCTGTCGTTGCGGAACTCCCACGTGGCCACGCCGTCGCCGCTCACCCACAGGTAGCGGGCCGCACGCGCCTCGCGCCCGGCCGCATCCCGCGTCCGCGCGACGATCCGCAGTTGCCCCGTGTTCGCGGGGGTGTATACGACCTCACCGAGGCCGTCCGCCCCCGTCTCGCCCTGCAGCGTCGCCACCAGCGTGTCGCGCGGCTCGGAGCGGTAGCGGCGCGCGCCGCTGTCCGTTTGCTCTTTGACCGTGATCCACTCGCGTTCGTAGACCTCCACGGTCACCGCGCGCCCCCCAAGCGGCTCGCCCACGGTGTTGACGGTCACGAGGTCAATCGTCACCGGCTCCCCGACCGTCGCAACGTACGCGCTGGCGTCCACGCCCACGTACGCCTCTGCCGGGTGCACCGTCACCGACGCGGTCGAGGCGATCGCCTGGCCCGTCTGATCGAGGACTGTCACGCTCAGGTCGTACAGCGTGGTGCTCTCACCGGCGCGAAGCGCGGCAGGCACACGAATGCGCGCGATGCCGTTGCCGTCCGTCACGGTCTCGCCGTTGCCGCGCAACGGGTCATCCGAGAAGGACGAGTCGAAGAAGTCGAAGTCGCTGAACGAGTAGCGGTCGTAATCGGGAAAGAAGACGCCACTCGGGTAGCCGAGCGCCGTCCACGTCACGTCCGCACCCGCCAGCGCGCCACCGAAGAAGAACGAGGCGGCGGCCTCCGCCTCGATCGTCTCGCCGTCGACGTAGTCGCCGCGCTCCGGCGTCACCTCCACTCGGAACTCCGGCCGGCGGAACTCCGCAACCTGGAAGGAGGCCCCGGCCACCCAGAACCACTCGCGGTTCGAGTCCACGATCGCGATCGTGTAGAAGCCGGTCGTCGCCTCCTCGGGCAGTTCGAACTCGCCGGTGAGGGTGCCGAACTCGTTCAACTGCACCGGCCGGGTCACGATCTCCTCGCCGGCGGCGTCGTACACCGCGAGGCGGAGCGGGAGGTCACCCGCGGGCACGCTGTACCGTGCGTCGTCGTCCTGGCGGATCACCGCCTTGTAGTAGACCGTCTCGCCCGACCGGTAGATCGGGCGGTCGGTGAAGGCGTAGCCCACGTAATCGCGGTCCGTGTACTCCACGGGCACGCCGATCTGCCAGAGGTCCATGCCCTGCGACCAGTCGCTCCTCGCGAGGCCGGTGCGAGCGCCGTCCGTCCTCACGACGTACATGCGCCAGGTGTCCACGACATCGCGCGGGCGCGGCACCACCACCGAGGCGAAGCCCTGCGCGTCCGTCCTCACGGACACGCCCTGCACGCCGGGCCCGGACACCGCCAGTTCAAGGTTGCCCACGGGAGTGCCGGAGTCGTGATCCAGCGCCCAGATCAGCAGTTCGTCGTTCGATAACTTCGTGGTGATCGCGGTGTCCACCACGGAGAACGCCAGCGCGCCGCCGTACGGCGTCCCAGGTGTCCGCACGTAGTAGTGCCCCGCCACGAGGGGTTCGCCGTTACCTAGCGAGGTCACACCCTGCACCGGCACGTTACGCGCGCCCTCCACCGCCTCGGTCCAGCGACGCAGCGGCGCGCTCGAGGGCGCCCACGACTGGTTGCCGGTGCCCTGCGGCAGCGATCCCTGCTCCAGGATGCGCATCAGGTCGGCTGCGCCCAGCGCGTAGAGCTCGAACTCCACGGACGCGACGTTCGTGGCGTAGTAGTAAAGGAGTTGGTCCACGCTCGCCGCGTACGTCCCCATCTGGGACGGCACGGCGTACGAGACGGACGGATCGAGGGCGCCGGTGGTGAACGTGATCGAGATCGGGTCGAGCGGCAGCCCTTCACGGTCGAGCACCCCGCCCGTGGTCCGCACGACGTAGGTCGTGGAGGGGTCGAGCGGCAGGTTCAACTGCACGCTCCGCTCATCCCACGAGAAGAGTTCCCACGCCGTCGCCGGCACGCCGCTGACGCTCAGGCGCGCCTCCAGCGACTCGATGTCGATTGGGTTGTTGAACTCCAGCGTGATGCCGTACCGGCCGGCGTTCGTCTCGCCGTCCGCGGGCGAGGAGGCCAGCAGCCGCGGCGGGTCGGAGGTGTTGAAGCGCACGATGCGCTCCTTCTCCGAGGCGCCGGTCGCGGCGCCCTTGAGGCCGGCCGGCAGCACGATCTCGTACCCCGTGCTCAGCGTGAGCGCGCTCACCGGGTCAAGCGTCAGCGTCACGCCGGACTCGTCCCAGGACGCCTCCGTTGGGACCACGTCGCCGCCCTGCACGCGCAGCACGATGGCGGCCGCCACGGACTCGCGGTCCATCGGCTGGTTGAACTGGAGGGTGATCGGCGCATTGCGCCCGAAGAACAGCGCACCCTCCGCCGGGGTCGACCGTGCGAGGGCGGGCGAGAAGGTGGTGAAGGACCACTCGTAGTCGGCCTCTAGCACCCCGTCCGTGATCGCGGTCAGGCCGGCCGGGACGCGCACGCGGTAGGTGGTGCTGGGCTTCAGGTCGGTGGGGATGAAGCGGTAGAGCGAGGTGTTCAGCCACTCGCCCTGCCCCTGCAGCGGCGGGTCGACCACGATCACCGGGTCGCTGCGCTGGCCCTCCAGCGTGGTCAGCGGCGCGACGGAGCGGCTGAACTGCACGTAGATCTGCGACTCGGTCGGCACACCGCCATCGGCCGGGCCCGGGATCACGCCCTGCACCGTCAGTTTGCCCTCGACGGTGAACGCCTGCACCACGTCCTGATCGAGGCCGGCCGAGCCGCCATCGACGCGGATCGTGTAGTCGGCGCCGCGGGCGAAGCCGGGGAACGCCGGCTGGAAGATCAGCGTGCGCTCGTCCAGCCACGCGTAGTCGCCCTCCACGGACGGCTCCAGCGCGATCAGCCGGTTCGCGTCGTCAGAACGCGGGCGCTCCCGGAACGTCACGACCACCGGGCCGAGGCGCGGCACCTCCGGACCGACCGGGGAGATCTCCACGGCCTGCCCGGCCACCGGGCCACCCGGCCCCGCGACCAGCACCGCCGCGATGATCGCCGCCACCAGCACGGCGACCGCCCCACCGAGCGTGAGCAGGCGCGGATGCGCACGCAGCCGGTCGATCAGCGACGAGGTGGCCGGCGCTTCTGCCGGCTCGATGATCTCGGTGGGCTCGGCCGGCTGCTCCGGCTCGTTCGGCTCAGACGGCTCGTTGGTCATGGACTTACCACCTTGTACGACGATGTTGCGTGCTCCTCGCGGCCATCCGCGAGGTGCGCGACGACGAGGATCTCGTGCTGACCGGGCTCCAGGCGCCAGACCACGGACGGGGCCGGCGCGGAGGCGCTTCCGGCATGGACACCGTCCACGTAGAACTCCACACGTTCACTCGATGCCGGTGCTGACGCACGCAGCAGCAGCGCGCCGCTCACATCGCCGGTCTGGTATAGCACCGCCCCCGTCACCGGCTGCACGACGCGCACGCTGGCGGCGCCCGGTTCGAGGCCACCCGCCCCGTCCCACAGCCGCCAGCCGGCATCCACGGCCCACGCCCTCGCCTCCACCGGGGGATCGATGGCGAGCGTGCCGCCCTGGACGCGGTGGTAGTAATGCTCCGCCTCGCGCGGCTCCGTGCCGGCGACGAACCACTCGTCGACGGTCGCCGGACAATCCACCCCCGGCAGCAGGCCCGTGGGCGCGCAGACCGAGGCGCGCACGAGGCCCGCCGGCCGCTGGATGCGGGCGCGAGAGGTGCCCTCCAGCGCAGCGGTGATGACGTCGCGCCAGATCGGCGCGGCGCCGGTCACGCCGGAGACGTTCCTCATCGGCTGCTGGTCGGCGTTCCCGACCCATATACCTACCACCCGCTCCGCCATGAAGCCGATCGTCCAGTTGTCGCGGAACTCGCTGCTGGTCCCCGTCTTCACGGAGGCGTTGAAGGAGGTGTCGAGCATCGTGCGTGCACCGAAGCCGGGGATGCGCGCGTCCGCATCCGCCAGCATGTCGGCGACGAGGTAGGCGATCTGTGGGGAGGTGACGGTGATGCCGGGCGCGGCGGCACGCTCGTACAGGACCCGTCCGGTGTGGTCGCGCACGCGCGCAACCACCCAGGGCTGATGCCGCTGGCCGCCGTCCGCGAATGCGCCGTATGCCGCCGTCAGGTCGAGCAGCCGCACGCCCCCACCGCCGAGGGTGAGCGCCAGCCCGTACGCCTCCGCCGCATCGAGCGAGGAGAGGCCGGCGCGATGCGCGATCTCCAGCAACGCCTCCACGCCCAGGTCCTCCAACGTGCGCACCGCGGGCACGTTCAGCGACGAGGCCAGCGCCACGCGCAGCGGCACCGGCCCGCGGTAGCGCAGGTCGTAGTTCACGGGCGCGTACGGCCCGGTCGACGTCACGAACGTGGAGGGCACATCGAGCAGTGGGGAGGCCGCCGTGTACCCGCGCTCCAGTGCCGCGGCGTAGAGCAACGGCTTCAGCGCGGAACCCGGCTGGCGCGGCTCCAGCGCCATGTTGATCTGCCCGGTGGACGCCGAATAGTCCGCGCTGCCGACCAGCGCCAGCAGTCGTCCGTCGCGCGGGTCCAGCACCACCACCGCCCCCGACCCGGCGCGGTGATCGCGCAGGTCGTCCAGGCGGCGCACGAAGCGGGGGCCGACCTGCTCGGCTGCCACTGGACCGAGGTCAGCTACGGGGCCAACATGACGACGCTCGCGTTCCTCCTCAGCGACGCGCTCGCGCGCGACATCCGCGCCGCCGGCGGCCCCGAGGTGGCCGCCTACGACCTCGGCTCGATCAACCAGAACTTCGCCGAGAGCCTCGCCGTCGTGCAGAGCGCCCCGGACACGCCGGCCTGGCTGCTGGTCGGCGTCAACCTCGGCCG
>PHBR01000151.1 GCA_002840675.1 Chloroflexi bacterium HGW-Chloroflexi-9 | reverse complement strand
CGGCGGCGGCCTTCCGGCCACCCTCGCGCTGAGGCTCCGTGCCCTCGCGCGCGGCCTTCTCGCGCGCCTTCTCGCGGGCCGTCGCCAGCGCGGCAGCGCGGGCCGGGGTGAACACGTGGGGCTTTGCCATGCTGCCCTCCTTCCCCCCGATGGTGCCCTGACCGGCGAGGGCTACGCCAGACCGGGCGCAGCCCTCACGGATTGACAGCCTGGAGCGCCGTAGTAGTCTACGGGTATGAGCCCTCGCGCGACCGCTCGCCCCTGTCTCGCCGGCGCCCACGTGGAGCCGGTGAACATGGCGCGGGCGTACATCCGCCGCGGACCTCGGGGTGCTCAACGGTGGGTCGCGGTCGGGTGGTACTGCCCGGCGTGCGGCGCGTTCAGCGGGGGTGAATGATGGCGACGCCCAAAGTCGATGCCGCGGTGAAGGAAGTCCTGGAGGCACTGATGATCCCGGGACCCGATCCCGTCTTCCACCTTCAGATGAAGTATCGCCTCGCGCGCGAGTGGCCGGCCCTGAGCCGCGCCCTGGCGCACCTGCATGATGCGGCGCTCGATGGGACCACCGGCATCCGGATCGCTGGGGGTGAATGATGCTCAGGGTGAAGTCAGCAGCCGACCTGTCGCCGTCCGTCCTGGCGGCGCTCCGGGCCCAGGGCGTAGACCTCGAGGCGGACACGACGCCTGAGCCGTCGCCGGCGGATCCGCGCGACGTGTCGGCCCACGCCGGCGGGTGGGGCTTCCACGCCGCCTTCCGTTCCACGGTGATGGTCTACCTGGGCGGGGTGGTCGCGCTCGCGCTGCTCCGCGGGGTGCTCGGGTGATGCGCCGCCTCGCCCTGGTCGCGCTGGTCGCCATCACCGTGGCCCTCGCCACCGGCTGCAACGCCGTCCGCATCATCGATGAACGCGACGAGGCGCGCGCCGAGAACGTGCTACTCCGGGACCAGCTCGCCGAGGCCCGCCGCACGCTGGATCAGTCCGTGTCCGTTGACTGCGTGGCGACGCTCCGGGAGTCCGGCGACTGCCTGTCCGTGGACGCTCTGCTCGCTGAGCGCGAGGCGCTGCACGCCGCCGTCACCCAGGCCACCCAGGACACTCAGGCCACTCAGGCGGCGGCGACCGTGGACGGGCCGACCGGCATCCAGACGATCGATGATCTGCTCGCGTGCGTGGACGCCATCAGCACCGGCGGCGACCTCGCGCGGTGCGTGCCGGCGCTGATCTCGTTGCTGAGCCTGGGGCTGTTCTAGCTAGACGCGCGCGGCGTCGATCGCGGCGATGCGCGTGTCCAGGGCGTCACGCTGCGCGGCGAGCTCCGCGCGGATGTCGCGCTCCGGCTGCGCCGGTACGTCCTCAGCGCGCTTGTAGATGCCAGTCACCACGTACTCGCGCCCGCCGATGATCTCGACACCGTAGAACTCCGTCACCGTGCGCTTGTCGCGCTCGCGGACGTAGCAGGCCGCGGAGTGCGCGGTGAGCTCACACGCTGGATCGTGGACCAGGCGGTTGACCCGGGCGGTCTCGTAGCTGCGCGATCGGATGTCCATCAGGCGGCTCCTACGGGAGGTGAGCGTCTTGACCCACACGACCACGCAGCCCCCGCCTCCACCGCCGGCGGAGTTGTTCGTCCCGGTCGTGTGGACCATTGCACCGCCGCCGCCGCCGCCCAGGCAGCCGTTGAGTGCGAGGTCGACCAGCGCCACCACGGACGGCTGGACGACGGGCAGGCTCCCGTTGGTGGTCGCGCCTGGGGTTGCGTAGCCGCCGCCACCAATCCCCGAACCTCCGCCGACAAGGCCGGAAGTCACGTCCGATCCACCGTTCCCACCGCCGGCACCTTTATAGGTGCCCGCGCTCGGTGACAGGTACAGAGCACCACGGGCAGGCGGAACAACGGAGGCCGCGCCGATCCACGCCGCTGTCGTAGTAGTACCAGTAGCCGGTTGCTCCGCCGCGCCAGCACCCTGCCCACCCTGCCCAGCGATGACACCCGCGTTGGTGGTGTCGCGGTAACCCGCACCGCCGTTCGCGGAGATCGGGCGAGAGGCGGTGCCGGTGATAGCGGTCACGGCGATGAAGATCATCACGCCACCGCAGCCGCCCTGCGCGCGCCCGGTGTTGGACGCGAGGCCGCCGCGCGCGTAGTCAGCGTCGAACGTGACGGCGGCTCCACCGCTCGGGCCGTCGCCGCGAACCTCGCCAGCGGCGCCGAAGTCCAGCGTCTCCAGGAGGATGAACCACGGGCCGCCCTGGAGGGTGAGCACGTCGTCAACGTCCAGCCGGTCCAGGCAGACGATGCGGCCGGGGTAGTCGGCCTCCGTCCAGGTGGTGGGCGCGGAGATCGTGACGTCCGTGGTGACGTTGCGGTTGTGCGGGAAGATCGGATCGCCGGTCTGCTCCGCCAGGCGGGCGATGCCCTGCGCCCCGGCCGCCGCGAGCACGGCGGCGGCGGCGGTGGTGATGGCGCTGGTGTCGAGGATCGGGGAGCCGGACAGTCCTGCCACGGGGGAACCTCCGGGTTAGGCGAACGCGACGATCTGGTATTCGGCGCCGCCGGCGTCCACGTCCTCGCGGACCTGCACGTCGGTCATGTCGATCTCGAACGGGTAGACGCCGGGCGGGAGCACGATCCACGGGCCGAAGTTGGCGCCGTCGTCGCTGGAGATACGCACGTCCACGGCGGCCGTCTGCACGAGCACGGTGAAGGTGCTGGCGGTGAAGGGCGCCTGGTAGGTGGCGGGCGCGGCGGCGTCCGGGGCGGCGGCCCATGAGCCGTCACCAGGGGTCGCGTCGTACAGGGTGTTACCCGCGCCGCCGCCGCTGAGGGCTTGCGTCGCCAGGTCGGTGGTCACCACGCGGACGAGGCCGCCGATTTCGGTGATCATCAGGCTGCCCCTCGCACGTCCGTCGCCGGGATGCGCGCGTAGGAGTGCGCGCCGATCGTGTCGGCCGGGGCCGCGATCAGCTGCTCCAGCTGGCGCTGATTGACCAGGGCGAGGTGGAGGGTGAGCGGGACGGCCTTCGCGGCGTCGTTGCGGACGCGCAGGATGACGCCCTCGTGGGAGTCGCCGATGAACACGTCATCCGCAAACACCAGCTCAGGCGGCAGCAGCACGCGGAACGACGAGCGGTTGAGGTCCTGCACGTCGATCGTGAGGTTGGAGGGGCGGATGCCCTGGGCCTGGATGCGGTACAGGAGGACGAACTGGCCGCCGCCCGCGCCCACCGCCGGCGTGATGCGAATCTCGCGCGCCGTGTCGGTGCCGCCGTTCAGGTCGGCCGCTGCCAGGGTTTCGGTGTGGCTGACGGCGTTCAGGACGCCGCGCAGGCGGACCATGCTGATGATGTCGGCTGCGTTCATGGTGAAAGCGTCCGACGTGGGGCGAGGGCTACGCAAGCCCCCGCCAGGCGTCGTGCGGGGCCGGAGCGACGGCTGAGCGGAGCGTGACAGGGTATCACCTCTGTCAATGCGCGAGCCCTCGGAGTGTGCCGACGCGCCCCCTCTCCGGGTGCCGGCAGCGGCGGGGGTGATGCTCGCCGGGGGGACGCCTTCACCGCGGCGGTTTCATGCTCGCTTGACGTAACGGCGGGGCTGGCAGGCTCCCGAGGGCGCAGAGGGGCTACTGTTCGTAACCCCTCGACGTTTCACCGGGCCGCCCCCAGGCGGGGACGGCGGAGGCCGTATAGGACCTTCGGTTACTGTCGGGGCCTTGCGGTCGGGGTCGGCGTCCGGGCCGACGACGCGGGGCGTCGTGGGGCCTGGATACACCGAGGCGGGGGGGCGTGCTCCGGGTGTCCCGCTGCCAATCTGACACGCCGATTCCCCCGCGCGACTCCCCCGGTAAGGCGGGACGCGCGGCTCTCTCGGATGTTTCGCCCCTCGCCAGGGGACCGGGGATCTAAACCCGTGCGCGAGTGCCCCGCCCCCGGCCGCTCTCTCTGCGGCTCTACGGACGGCTTGCGCTTTGACCGGCGAACGTACCCCCGCCGCCGATGTCAACGTGCCCTGGTGAACAGGCCACGCGGTGGGCGCAGGAGCGGCCCGTCAGCGGTCGCTCCTGCGCCTCCCGCGGTGTCCGTTAGGTGCTGACCGAGTACGGCACCCCTTCCTCGTCCAGCGCGTCGACACCGGGGTGACCGCACCCGCCAGGACATCGCGGAGCGTCATGAGCGCGTCCTCCGTGCGGGCGTTGGCGGGGACGCGTCGCTGCTCGTCATCGACAAAGGCGGTGCGGTGCAGCGCGTCATCCACGAACTCACGCAGGGCGATCACCTCAGCCGGTACGAGCCAGCTCATGACACACGCTCCAGGACCGCGGGGGCGGCTGGCACGTGCGGGACGGGCGGGGTGGTGATGAGTGCCGCCACGCGCGCCTGGGCGGCCTCAGCGGCCTCCTGGTGCGCCTCGGAACCCTCGGCCGCGCCGAGGCCGAAGCCGGAGCGGTAGCCGGCCACGTAGCCCTCGCCCCAGCGGTCCGGCTCGTAGACCGGCTCGCCCTGGGCGACCAGGCCACCGGCGGCGCGCCAGGCGCTGAGGTTGCGCCCCGGGCACTCCGTCGCCTGCGAGAAGCGAACGCCGGCGGAGTTGACGGTGGGGATGAGGCCGTGCTCGTAGACGGGCATCCCGGCGACCGCGCCGGGAAGCCGGGCGATATCCGCCACGGCCGCGGTGATGGCGCGGGCCAGGCCGTTGGTCATCGGCTCCGCGGACAGGTCGCCGGCGGCGCACACGGAGCGCCCGACGACGTTCCAGTTTTCAAGCGTCGCCGGGTCGCGGCCCTTCGTGTGCGCGCGGTGCGTGCCGTGCCGGCCCACCGCCCACGCGCGCCCGCTGGGGAAGGCGATGTAGTTGTACCCAGGGCCGATCCCGAATCGCTCGCGGTGGTCGCGCGCGAGCGCGAGCACAAACGCGAACTCCGCCGTGGGCGTCGACTGCTCCGTCAGCCGCGGGCCGTACCAGCCGGCGGCGTGGTGCAGGATGCACGCCAGCACGCGCGGCTTGGCGATCGACCAGTTGACCTTCGGGTCCTTGAACTCCGGCGCGTCGAAGTAGGTCGTGGCGTCCACGATCCACATCCCCGAGCGCCCAGGCTTGGACTCCGTGAGGAACCCGAGCTTCTTGCCCTCCCACGTCACAACGATCTCGCCCACCATGAACTCCCTTACCCCCGCCCAGCACTCCCGATCTGACCCGCCGCCCGCGCGCGCTTATAGGCGGCTCCCCTCGGGCCGCGCGGTGGTCCACGGGCGCAGGCCCCGGGCGATGCGTCCGGCGTGGTAGCGGTGCAGGGGACTAGCTAGATGCGCGTCCAGGAGGCCCGAGGCCGCGGCCACGGTGCTGCCCGCGGTCCGCTGCTTCCCACACACCCCACACCACCAGCCCGGATTCCCGTGCTCGTCCACCAGCACGCCGCAGGCGATCTCCCAGTCCTTCAACGTGTGTGTCCTCTCGGAAGGCGCAGCACCGCCGCGCCGCCGGCGGTGTCGTCGCGTTCTGCCGGCGTGGGGCGACGTGTTGGTCGCCACCCGCAGGAGAGACACGCGACATCACCGTCCGGCTCGT
>PHBR01000044.1 GCA_002840675.1 Chloroflexi bacterium HGW-Chloroflexi-9 | reverse complement strand
CGTCCTGCAGGTGCTGGCGGCCGGCGCACGGCCGACGCTCGCGGCGGCAGTGTGACCGCGGTCGCGCCCAGCCTCATCGAGCGCGCCGAGACGCGGCGTGCGCTGCAGACGCTGATCCGCGAGATCGAGCAGCGCCCCGCACGGCCTCGTGCGGTCCCGCCCCCGGCCGCGGCCACCTCCTCACTCGCATGGCACACGGGCGAAGGCGGCACGGTCGGGTACCGCGAACTGCGATATGGCCCGGACGAGGTCGTCGGCTCCCAGTCCCTCGCACCGCTGTTCGAGGCGGACGCGCCCACGATCTCGCTGCTCACGCGCGGCGACCCGGACTTCGCCCCTGACGACGGCACCTGCGCCTCCGACCTGGTCTTCTTCGACATCGAAACGACGGGCCTCGGTGGGGCGGGCGCGGCCGTGTTCATGGTCGCGACCGCACGCATCGAGGATGGCGTGCTGGTGCTGCGGCAACACGTCTCGCCGTCCCCGGCGGACGAGGGTGCGCTGGTGGACGCCGTCCTGGGCGTGATGCGGTCGCACGACGATCCGGTCCTGGTTACGTACAACGGCCGCACCTTCGATGCCCCGTTCATCGACGAGCGCGCGACGATGCACCGCCGCCGCTCCGGGCTCCAGGCCGCGCGCCACCTGGACCTGCTCCACACCGTCCGGCGCGGCTACCGCGGGATGCTGCCCTCGAACCGCCTCGCGACCGTCGAGGCGTCCGTGCTGGGCGTCACCCGTCCCGAGTTCGAGGTGGCGGGTGCGGACATCCCGGGCTGGTACTTCCGCTTCGTCCGCAGCGGTTCGATGCGCTTCATCAACCCGATCCTCGAACATAACGCGGTCGACGTGCTCGCGCTGGCGGCGCTCGTCGCGCACCTGCATGAGGGTGCGCGCGGCATCGCCCTGGCCGAAGAACCGCGGCGGTCGCTCGCCCTCGGCCGGCTGGCGCTGGCCGGCCGTCGGTACGAGGAGGCGCTCCCACACCTGGAGGTCGCCGCGCGCCGCCTGGTGCGTGCCAGTGCGCGAGAGGACGCGGTGCGGGACCTCGCGGCGGCATACCGGCTGACCGGGCGGCGCGACCTGGCCGTGGTGGAGTGGCACTGGCTCGCCGACCAGTCCGAGGCGCACGGTGCATGGGCCCGGCAGCAACTCGCCGTGCACTACGAACACCATGCCCGCGACCTCGACCGGGCGCTCGCGATCGTGGAGGCGAGCACGACGCGTCACACCCCCGAGGGCTGGGT
Source organism: Chloroflexi bacterium HGW-Chloroflexi-9 (assembly GCA_002840675.1). Taxonomy (GTDB): domain Bacteria; phylum Chloroflexota; class Dehalococcoidia; order UBA2979; family UBA2979; genus W-Chloroflexi-9. The sequence goes on along the minus strand of PHBR01000044.1, from coordinate 33,287 downwards.
GCGCCGTCGCGAGCGCCTCGTCCGCAAGATCGAGCGCCTGGCCCGCTGACCGCGCGCCCCTCGCGGACGCGTCGTAGCATGAGGTCGGAGGGCAGCGCGTGAAACTTTCGTCCCGCGGCGACTACGCAGTGCGCGCGTTGCTGGAGATTGCGCTGGCCCCACCGGACCAGCCGACCTCGCTCGCCACGGTCGCGAACCGGACGGGCATCCCGTTCAAGTACCTGGAGCAGATCTTCAAACTGCTGCGCGCGGCGCAGGTGGTGCGCGCCCGCCGCGGCAAGCTCGGCGGCTACACGCTGGCGCGTCCGGCTGACCAGTTGACGGTGGGCGAGGTGATCCGCGTTCTGGAAGGGCCGCTCGCGCCGACGCTCTGCGCCAGCCGGACGCAGCACGCCCCCTGCCCGGCGTACCTCTGCCCCTCCGAGGCCGATTGCGTCCTGCGCGGCATGTGGATGGACGTGCGCGACGCCATCTCCTCCGTCGTCGACCACACGACCTTCGCCGACCTCGCGCAGCGGCAGCGCGACCGCCAGCCCACGGCCCGCTACCAGATCTAGCGGATGCCGGGCTCCGGTGAGCGGTTCCGGTTCGTCGTCACAAACTCTCGGAGCGTGTCGGTGTCGTCGGGCGACACGGACATGCGCCGGCCCCAAGACATGACGTAGACCGCCGCGTCGTTCTCAGGTCGGGGCGCGAGGATGACGTCGCCCGAGAAGGCGTCGTAGACCTCCCGCAGTCCCTCGAGTTGGTCCGCGGTCACCTGCTCCGGGTCGTAGGCGATCCAGACGATCCCGTGCTCCAGCGAGTGGACCAGGTGGCCGTCGTCCAGGACCTCGTCATACGCGCCGACGGGCTGCGGCACGGTGTAGTGCGCGCCGCCAGCCGGCGGCTGCGGGCCGCGCTCGCCGAGGGCGCCGTCCGCGACGTGGGGCGAACTCGTGAACGCCACTTCATCGCCCATCAGCGCGTCCTCCGACTGCGAGAGGCCCAGCGGCTGACGTGCCAGGATCACGATCGCGGCGAACACCGTCAGCAGCAGCGGGACGACGACCGCGAAGCCACCGAACGAGTCGAGCGTCCGGCGCCAGCCCGGTCGAGGCTTCCCGGCCGTTTGCGAAACAGGCGTCGTGCTCGCGGCAGCCGTCCGTGCGTCACGCCGTTCGCGCACCCGGTCGCGTCGATTCCCGCCCATGTAACCTCCACGTCCGCCGGTGCCACAGGCTCGCCTCGCCGGACTCCACCGTACCGGAGCGACTCACCGAGAGTGTGAAGGGTCTTTGATCTGGCGCGAACCGCCTACGCGGTGGCGCGCACGCGCGCGGCCAGCGAGCGCCACGATGACGCCAGTCCATCCGGCGAGATCCCGGCCAGCGCGTGGTACTCGATACCCTCGCCCGCGGCGAGGCGGACCGCCTCGTGCTCCACCCGGTCCCACTCCACCGCACACGCCGCGCGATGGCCGGGTGCCACGCGCGCCACATGGGCCTCGTACCCCGCGAGCCAGTCCAGGGCCGGCGCCAGCAGACGGAGAACGAGGTGCTCTACGGGGGCCGGGCCAGACGCCTCCGGCGGCCCCAGGATCACCGGAACATCCTCGGGCGCGGCGACGCCGGGCTCCAGCACCACCGGCTGGAAGCGCAGGCGCGGGAAGCAGAGCACATCGGAGTCGTCACCGAGGGCGTAGCCGCCACTCCAGACCACGACGTGGCGCCCCTCGGCCGTGGTCATGCCGTAGCGCGTGCGGTGGCCGCCGCTCTGCGCCTCGGGGGGCCCGAGGCGACGGAACCCATACCTCACCAGCAGGTTGCCCTGCGGGCTGCGAAGGTCACGTCCCCAGAGCCAGCACTGCTGGTGCAGCCAGCGCGCGCCGTCCTGCACGACGTCAGCCGGCAGGCCCACGAGCAGGCCGGTTATGCGCGAGGTCTCGGGACTGTCTGCCATGTGGCGACGGTACGTCGGAACCGCGTCACGCAGGAGTGGGCGACCGTAGACCCGCCTCACCCCGTTGCGTAGGATGCCGGTACTCGGCGCGGGCGTGTGTCCCGACCAGTGGAGATGGGGACTCCGATGATTCGATCACTCACACGCCTCGCCCTGGTCGCCACGGCCAGCGCGCTGATCCTGGCGGGCTGCTCCGGCGACTCCAAGAGCGAACTGGGCCTGGTCAAAGCGGACACCCTCAGCGTGTGTACGGACTCCCCGTACGAGCCGTTCGAGTTCCAGGACGCCAGCGGTCAGTTCACCGGCTTCGACATGGATCTGCTCCGCGAGATCGGCTCCGGGCTCGATCTGACGCTGGACGTCAAGGTCGTGCCGTTCGACGGCATCTGGCTGCTCCCGGCTGCGGGCGAGTGCGACATCGTGGGTTCCGCGATGACGATCACCGACGAACGTCGGGCCTCCGCCCTGTTCTCCGACCCGTACTTTGACGCCGACCAGTCGCTGCTGGTGCGCGCGGCGGACGAGGCAACCTACGCCACCCTCGCCAGCCTCGCCGGCAGGCGCATCGCCGTGCAGACCGGCACCACCGGGGAGGCGTACGCGAAGGAGCACACCCCGGCGGGCGCCACGCTCGTCTCGTTCGACGAGCCGGCCGCGATGTTCCTGGCCCTGGAGTCCAACGAGGTGGACGCGATCCTGCAAGACCTGCCGGTGAACGGGTACCGGCAGACGCAGGACGCCGGCATGGTCGTCACGGAGACGTTCGCCACCGGTGAGCAGTACGGCTTCGCCGTGGACCCGAAGAACACGGCCCTGATCGAGGCCGTCAACGAGCAACTCGGCAAGCTGCGTAGCAGCGGCAAGTACGCCGAGGTCCACGCGAAGTGGTTCGGCGAGTAGCCGCATGACCTCCGGGGCCGGTATGCGCCCCGCGCACGAGCCGCCGCCATCACGGCGGCGGCTCCCTGTTTCCACGAGCACCCTGGGCCAGTGGGCGCTGTACGGCGGGACGCTGGCCGTGGTGATGTTCCTGGCCGTGGCGGTCGACTGGGCGCGGCTGCAGGACAAGATGTTCCGCACGGACCTAGTGCTGGACCAATTCCCCCGCATCGTCACGCAGGCGGCGAAGAACACCCTGATCTTCACCGCCTTCGGGTTTGCGGGCGGCCTCGCGCTGGGCGTGGTGCTCGCGCTGATGCGCCTGTCCACCTTCCGGCCCTACCGCTGGTTCGCGGCCGTCTACATCGACGTGATCCGGGGGCTGCCGGCGCTGCTGGTGCTGATCTTCATCGCCTTCGGGCTCCCGATCGCCCTCGACATCCGCATCCCCGGCACATACGGCCGCGGCTCCGTCGCGCTCGCCATCGTCTCCTCCGCCTACATCGCGGAGGTCGTGCGCGCGGGCATCGAGGCGGTGCCGAAGGGGCAGACGGAGGCGGCCCGGTCACTGGGCATGAGCCACGGGCAGGCGATGCGGCGGATCGTGATCCCGCAGGCGTTCCGCATCATCATCCCGCCCATGACGAACGAACTGGTGCTGTTGCTGAAGGACACGGCCTTGATCTCCGTGATCGGCGTGACGGAGGCGACGAAGGAGCTCACCCGCTTCGGCCGTGACGGCGTGAATGCGAACGCCAACGCGACGCCGCTGGTGGTGGCCGGCCTCGTCTACCTCGCGCTCACTTTGCCCATGACCCGTCTCGCCGGCTACCTGGAGCGGCGTGCGAGGGCGTCCCGATGACCACCGAAGCGGGCGCCGTGCCCGCCGTGGACCTTCAGGACGTCCGCAAGTCGTTCGGCCGGCTGGAGGTGCTGCGCGGCATCGACCTGCGTGTCGCTGCCGGCGAGAAGATCTGCATCATCGGTGCGTCAGGGTCCGGCAAGTCGACGCTGCTGCGCTGCGTGAACCTGCTGGAGCGGCCCACCAGCGGCCGTGTCCTCGTCGAGGGGGTCGAGGTGACGGCACCCGACTGCGACATCGACCGCGTGCGCGCGCGCGTGGGGATGGTCTTCCAGCAGTTCAACCTGTTCCCGCACCTGACCGTCGAACGGAACGTGACCATCGCGCAGGAGACGGTGCTGGGGCGTCCACATGACCTCGCTGTGGACACGGCGATGGCGATGCTGCGGCGCGTGGGGCTGGAGGAGAAGCGTCACGAGTATCCGGCGCGGCTCTCCGGCGGCCAGCAGCAGCGCGTCGCAATCGCGCGGGCGCTGGCGATGGATCCGAGCGTGATGCTCTTCGACGAGGCGACGAGCGCCCTCGACCCGGAACTCGTCGGCGAGGTGCTCCGGGTGATGCGGGAACTGGCGGACGAGGGGATGACCATGCTGGTCGTGACGCACGAGATGGGCTTCGCCCGCCGCGTCGCCGACCGCGTCGCGTTCATCGACGAGGGCGTGGTCCTGGAGGAATCGCCCCCGGCCGAGTTGTTCGAGTCTCCCCGCGAGGAGCGCACACGGCGCTTCCTCCAGCGGGTATTGGAGCGGGACGAGTCCTAGCGGGCGCGGTGGCGGGCCTGGCCCTCGCTCAGGACCAGTTGCGCGTCCGCTACCCGCGCGCGCGTCTGCTCCAGGACTGCCACCACCGTGTCGCGACGCGCGTGGCTCTCCTCGGAGCCGTCGCCGGCGGTGATCATCGATTCCAGTCGCACAGCCTGAGCCAGCAGGGTGTCCACGATCTCCGAGAGTTCGGCGGAGACCGGGTGCAGGGCGTTCGTGCCGGGCGTATCCGGATAAACATCGGGGTCGCGTCGAAGCCATCTCAGGATCATGAGTACCTCGCGTGAATGTCACGCATCGCCGTCTCCAGAACGTCCAGGGAGAGCGGCTTCGTCAGGAAGTAGTCGCAGCCCGCCTCCCGCGCGGCTGCCTCATCCTGTGGGTAGGCGAACGCGGTGACGATCACTACTGGTAACGCCTGGACGGCCGGCTCCGTTCGGAGGCGACGCACGACATCGACGCCCGAGAGGATCGGCATCTGGAGGTCCATGACGGCGGCCCGGAAGGCGCCGGGCGCGCCCAGAATGGCGTCGAGCGCGTCCTGGCCGTTCGTCACGGCGGTGACCTGCGCGCCGAGCGACTGGAGCATCAGGGTGACCATCCGCAGGCTGCGGGGATCGTCCTCAGCCACCAGGACGGGGAGGCCGGGGACGACCGGGCCGGTCACGCCCGCAGCTCCCTGCCGTCCACCAGGCTGGCGACGACCGAGAAGAACTCGCTCAGGTGGACCGGCTTCGCGAGGTACGCGACACGTCCCTCACCCGCCTCACAGAGCGCCTCCGCCGGGTTGGCGAGGCCGGTCACCACCAGGGCGGGGAGGCTCCGCCAGCGCTCCATCGTACGCAGCCGCTGGAGCAGGCCCGTGCCGCCAATGCCCGGCATCTTGACGTCCGTCACCAGCACGCGGAAGGCGATGTCGCCCGCCTCCAGGGCGGCCAGCGCGTCCTCCGCAGAGGACGCGTCGGTGACCTCGTACCCCTCGGAGCGCAGCGCCAGCGCCAACAACCGGCGGCTGGGTGCGTCGTCCTCTACGAGGAGAATGTGGGCGGGGGGGAGCGGCATCAACATGACCCTCTCGCGAGCGGCGACCGAGCCGGCGCTCGTCTTCGGCCCCGCGAGAACCAATGTACGCCAGCACCCCCGCTGCCCCGCTAAACTCGCCCGGAACGTCTCTAAGAACTACCTATGTCGAGTAACTCCCGCCGCTACCGGCCTCAGGAGAGCAGGTACTTCCGGCCCAGCGACACCGTCTCCAGCGGCTCGCAGACCAGCCGCTTGCCGTCCGCCCACACCTCGCCGGTCATCGCATCGATCTTCAACTCCGGGCTCGCGGCGTTCCGCACGAGGTTGCACTTGCCGATGCCACGCGCGCCCTTCGTCGGGAGGAACTCCCGGTTGGACTTGATGCGGTCCTTCACGCCAGCCTCGATCGCCGCCTCCGCGACGAAGTTCACCGCCAGCCGGTCGATCGCCTTGCCCAGCCCGCCCCACATGGGCCCGTAGACCACGGGCTCCGCGAGACGTGCGCTGGCGTTGCCGTCACCTCGGGGAGCCCACGCGACCTGGCCGCCCTTGATCACGGTCTCCGGCTTCACGCCGAAGAAGCGCGGGTCCCACAGCACGATGTCGGCAAGCTTCCCCACCTCCAGCGAGCCGACGTAGTCGGCGATGCCGTGCGTGATCGCCGGGTTGATCGTGTACTTGGCGAGGTACTGGAGGATGCGGTCGTTGTCGTTTGCGCCCTCGACCACGTCGCCGGTGGCGATGCCACGCGTCTTGTTCGCGTCCGCGAGTTGCCAGGTGCGGCGCACCGTCTCCTGGATGCGGCCCATCCCCTGCGAGTCGGAGTTGATGATGTTGATCGCGCCCATCTCGTGGAGCAGGTCTTCCGCCTCCATCGAGGTAGAGCGGATGCGCAGACGCACCGCCTCCACGTTCTCCGGGAGGCCGTAGTTCTGCCCGTGCATGATCGACATCATGTCGATGTGCTCCGGGACCGCGCCGATGCCGTAGGGCACGGTGGGCGTCGTCGACGACGCGATGATGTTCTCGCGTGTCGCCATCATCAGCGCGTCCGGGGTGTGGCCGCCGCCGGCGCCCTCCACGTGGTACGCGTGCAGCGTGCGGCCGCGCGTCGCCTCGATCGTGTCGCTGAACTCGACCGCCTCGTTCAGACCGTCCGTGTGCAGGCAGACCGAGATGTCCATGCCCTCCGCGACGGTGAGCGCCGCGTCGATGATCGGCGCGTAGGCGCCCATGTCCTCGTGCACCTTGAAGCCACACGCACCCGCCGCGATGTAGCCATCCATCGCGGACGGCTCGTGCGAGGAGGCGCGTGCCTGCAGCCCCACGTTTACCGGGAACGTCTCCATCGCGGCGAGCGGAATCTGCAGGTTCATCGCGGGCTGGTGCTGGAGCCCGCCGCCGATGAGCGTGGTCACCCCACCCTCGAGCGCCACCGGGATGAGGCGCGGCGTGACGAGGTGGACGTGGCTGTCGATGCCGCCGGGTGTGGCGATCAGGTGGCCGGCCGGCGTGACGTTCGTGCCCGGCCCGATCAGCGCGTCGATGTTGTCCGCGATGTCCGGGTTACCGGCGTTGCCGATCGCGACGATGCGGTTGCCCTTGATGCCGATGGAGCCTTTGAAGATGCCCAGCACCGGGTCGACGATGATCGCACCGACGAGCACCGTGTCGAGTTCGCTTTCACCGACGCGGCGGCCGCGGATCATCATCCCCTGCCGGAAGTTCTTCCCCCAGCCGGGCACCACCTCGTCGCCGTACTCGGCGTAGTCCTGCTCAATCTCCAGCACCAGCGTGGTGTCGGCCAGGCGGATGCGGTCGCCCGTGGTCGGGCCGTGGATCAGGTTGTACTGCTGCCTGCTGACCTGGAACGGCACGGTTACTCCTTCACCAGCGACGGGATGCCCGCCGGCGGCGGCACCTGCTGGAACCCCTCAATGAGCCGGTCACCCGCGTAAGGGACCAGGTCCACCGCCTTCGTCTCGCCCGGCTCCCACAGCACCGACCGGCCGGCCTGGATATCCAGGTGCCGCCCGTACGTCGCCGCGCGGTCGAAGGTCATGCGGGGGTTCACCTCGTAGAAGTGGTAGTGCGACGAAATGTTCACGACATGGTCGGAGCCGTTGGTGACCTCCACGGTCACCACGTCGCGGCCAGCGTTGATCTCGATTGGTGCGTCCACGAAGAACCGCTCGCCGGGCGCGCCCACAGGCGACTCACCCATGATCGGGTCAGGCAGCACGATGATGCGCGGCCCGTCCTCGAACATCGGCTCCAGCGTGAGCCCCCGGCACAGCGTCGGGACGCCAGGCATCACGTCGTCCGGGGTGAGGACGGAGAGGCCGTGGCTCCGGACCTCCTGGTAGTCGGCGCCCTCGCGGGCGCGCTCCATCATCTCGTCCGAGATCAGCGCCACGGCCTCCGGGTAGTTGAGCTTCAGGCCCTTTGCCCGCCGGCGGCGCGCCATCTCCGCGATGTTGAAGATGAGGACGCGGTCGATCTCCGTCTGCGACAGCTTCACGCGCGGTCCCTTCCGTGCTCAGTGAGAGGCCCACCGTAGGCAGGTTCGGTTGCGCGGCCGTGACACCTCCATGAAGAGCGGATGGCGCGCGCGTCACGCAGCGGTTTCAGATCGTTGCGGCCGACGCGGAAATGACACCCGCGCGCAACCGCACCGTCACAGCGCGGACATGCGCGATCCGTAGGCTCTGCTGCACCCTCCAACCAGAGTGAACAGGGAGCATCCAATGGCGAAGCCACGAATCGCGGTCTTCTCGGGACCCACCGCCACCATCCAGAACAGCCCGCCGCTGGTGACCAGCAACAAGGCACGCGCCCTGCATGGGTGGCCGTTGCTCACGGACGGCGCAGGCGCGCCGATTGCGCAGGATGCCGTGCGTGCGCAGCGCCTCGCCGCGCCGGTCACCGTGTACGTGGACTACCTCTCCGCCCACCCGCTGGAGGAGGACGTGCCCGAGCTGTACGCCGCACCCGACGGCTACCTGGACGCCTCCGGCGCGTTCCACGAGGCGGCGACGAGCGCGGCAGACCGCCCGGTCTACCGTGTGACGCTGGAACCCTCCGACGGCCTGTTCATGCTGCCGTACATGGCGCGCCAGGCAGACGGGAAGCCGTGGGACGAGGCCTCGTCCTACCCCCTCGCGCCGTCCGATGCTTCACGCCAGACGTTCTACCCGGACGCCTCCCGCATCTACGAGGAGATCGACCGCTTCGGCCTCGACTCGAACGGCCAGTCGAGCCTGCTCTCCAACCAGGCCGACTTCGACTTCTACCGGCCCGCGCCCTCCGGCGGCTGGCGGAAGGGCCGGCCCGCCTCGCTGCGGACCGACACCGGCGAGGGCGACATCGCGCCGGAGACGTGGGGCGAGGACTTCTTCATGTACTACCCGCGCCACCTGCGCGCGGAACCGCCGATGAGCGCGCTGGCGCGAGCGACGAACGTCGTCGCGAAGGCGCTCGCGAGCGGCGAGTATGCCGGCGCCCAGTGGCTGGAGGGCTCCCCGACGACCGAGGAGTCCATGTACTGGCTGAACCTGGTGATCGACACCACGATCCCGCTCGTCGGGCACTCCGCGCAGCGGCCGCACCAGACCGTGAGCGCGGACGGCGACAAGAACATCTACGACGGCGTGAAGTACATCGTCTCCGGCATCTCCTCGAACGGCGGCGCGAAGGACGCCGTCGGCGGGGTGATGATCGTGGATGAGCAGGTCTTCCACTCGCGCGAGGTGACGAAGACGGACGCGCGCCCGGGCAACTACCAGGCGACGGGCGGCCACGGCGGCGTGGTGGCGCTGATGGGCGGCTACGGCCCGCCCGCCCTCACCTACATCCCGACGAAGAAGCACACCTGGCGCTCGGACGTGAACCTGAGCAAGATGCCGGCGACCGTCATGGGCGTGCGCGGCGGCGAGGGCGTCATCCAGCCCGTCACCGTGCAGGTGAAGGATGCAGCCGGCTACCTGCTGCCGGACGTCATGCCGAAGGTCACGCTCGCCAAGTACGCGCGCTACCAACCGGATAGCGCCGGTTCGGGCGCGGCCGACGAGGTCGAGATCATGGCGCGCATCCAGGAGAACCTCCGATCGAGGCCCCTCGCCGGGTTCGTGGGCGAAGGCGCCTCCCCCTACGGCTCCATGAACCGGTCCACGGACGACGCGCTGCTGGTGGCGACGTTCAGCGGCATGCCGGTCGCGCGCTGCGGCCGGGGTGCCACGGGTGGCCTTGCTTCCAAGATCGACCCGCTGTTGATCGCCGGCAGCAACCTGACGTCCATTAAGGCGCGCATCCTGCTGATGGCCTGCCTGCTGACGTTCGGCGCGCCGCCGCCGGCGAAGGACCCGATGGCGCCGACCCCGGACGAGGTCGCCGCGACGCGCGAGGTGATCGCGAAGTACCAGGCGGTATTCGACAGCCACTAGCGCCGACGAACAGCCACACATCGAGACGGGCCGGGGAGTAATCCCCGGCCTGTCTCGATCCGCCTCAGTTCCCGAGCGCCGCCTGAGCGAGTTGCTCGCCCCAGCGGCGGGCGCGCTCGAGTTCGTTCGGACCGAGGGGGCCCTGCACGCCCTGCACCGCGAAGTGCTGCGGCGGGACGACGAGGTGGCAGCCCAGCCGCTTCAGCCCCTTCGCCATGCCCTCCGCGCTGCGGTCGATGAGCTTCAGGAAGGCGGGGCGCTCCACCCTCGTGTCCCACGCCGCCGCGGCGATCCCGGCCGGCACACTGGCCGCCTCCAACCACTCGCGCACGCCGATGCCCGTCGACACGAGCGCCCCGGCGGCCTGCTTCGCCGCGTCGCGCCGGGTGTTCGGCCGGGTCATCCCGAAGCCGTGCGTCGGCCCGCCCACCACCAGCAGCGTCACGGTCGCATCGACCGAGGTGGGCGCGGAGCCCACCTCCACCACCGTGGCCGGTCGTTGCGGGGCGATCCCCTGTGCGACCGCCTCGGCGAGCTTGCGGTTGTTGCCGAACATGGACTCGAAGATCACCAGGGCGGTCATCGCGCCAGACCTCTCTCCGCCGCCCGTGCGACGGACTCGGCCGGATCGTACGCCCGACAACGAGGCGGGGCCGGGGATCACTCCCCGGCCCCGTGGCTCGTCAGACGAACCGACGTCTAGACGGCTGCGGCCACCAGGGGCGGCAACTGCAGGTGGAAGTCCGTCAGCCGCTGGAACGCGTCCGCGATGCGGATCACCGTCTCCTCCGCGAACGGCTTCCCGACAACCTGCATAGAGAGCGGCATCCCGCTCGCGGTGAAGCCGATCGGGATGGCGTAGGCGGGCAGGCCCAGGAGGTTCCAGGGCCCCGTGAACACCGGCCACTGTGCGAAGGAGGCATGGTTCAGGCCTTCGACCTCGGGCGCTCCGCACCCGACCGTCAGCATCACCATCGCGTCCAGCGGCGCCATCAGTTCGGAGATCTCCTGGCGGGCGAGCGAGCGGAACCGCTGCGCCTGCACGAAGTCCCCGCTGCTCGCGAACGCGCCGCCGGAGACCGCCTTGCTGGTGTGGACCCCGTACTCCTCGAAGCGGACGCGGAGGTCCGCCAGGTGGTACGAGGACGCCTCCGCGCGCAGCATCAGGGTGTTCGCGTTCCGCAACTGCTGGTAGTGCGGCACCACGACCTCGGGCGTCTCCGCGCCGGCCGAGGCGAGCGCCGCGACGGCGTCCTCGAACGCACTCACCGCCTCGGGTAGGACGCCTGGCCAGGTGAGGTGGTTCGCCCGCTCCACGCCAATACGGAGACCGGCCACGGAGCCGGTGAGCGCGGCCAGGTAGTCCGGCACGGACACATCCGCGCAGTACGGGTCCGACGCGTCGTAGCCGGCCATGACCTGCAGCATGATCGCGCCGTCGCGGGCGCTGCGCGTCATCGGGCCAATGTGGTCGAGCGAGTAGCCCAGCGGCGCGCAGCCGGCCTTCGGGACGCGGCCGTAGGTCTGCTTCAGGCCGCTAATCCCGCAGAACGCCGCGGGGATGCGGACACTGCCGCCCGTGTCGGTACCAAGCGCGCCGAGGAACAACCCCGCCGCCACGCCGGCACCGCTGCCGGAGGAGGAGCCACCCGGCCACGTCGACGGATTCCACGGGTTACGCGGCACCGGGAACGGCTTGCTCGCGTCCGGCATGCCAATCGCGAACTCCATGGTGGAGGTCTTGCCGATGATGACTGCCCCCGCCCCACGCAGCCGCGCGATCACGGGGGCGTCGATGCCTTCGCCCCACTTGCGGTCCAGGATCAGGCTCTGCGCGGTGGTCGGCGCATCCTTCGTCGCGATGATGTCCTTGATGCCGAGCGGGATGCCCTGCAACGGCCCCTGATCGACGCCCGCCGCGAAGGCGGCGTCCGCCTGCGCGGCGGCCGTCAGCGCTGGCTCGTCCATCCTGGTGATGTAGACGCCGAGTTGCGAATCGAGGGAGTCCGCACGCTTCAGCATTGCGGACGTCAGTTCCACGCTGCTGTAGCGCTTCGCGCGCAGTCCCTCGGCGGCCTCGGTGATCGTGAGCGGGATGTCAGTCACGCGACCACTCCCTGCTTCGCGATCTCCGGCACCTGGAGGTGGAAGTCGGTCACCTGCTGGTAGGCGTGCCCGGCGCGGAGGACGAGCGCCTCCGCGAACGGCGCACCCACGATCTGCGCGGACAGCGGCAGCCCGTCCTTCGAGAAGCCCGAGGGGATCGCGAGTGCGGGGTAGCCGAGCAGGTTGAACGGCCCGGTGTAGGACGGCGAGAGCATGCGCTTGTTCAGGTCCATGTTGGCCGCGACCTGCGCCGGCTCGAAGATCGTGGGCGTGATCAGCACGTCCACCTTCGCCATCACCTTCGCCGCCTCCTTCGCGTAGTAGGAGCGGAAGCGCTGCGCCTGCACGTAGTCCGCGGCGGAGGTGAACGCGCCCCGCGCGATGATCTGGCGCGTGCCACTGCCGTAGTCAGTCCACCGGCTGGCCATGTCCATGCGGTGGTAGGAGAACGCCTCGGTGAGCATCGTCATCGTATTCGCCTCCTTCGCCTGCGCGGAGTACGGCAGGTCGACCTCAACCACCTCGGCGCCGAGGCCCTTGAGGACCTCGATCACCGCGAGGGTCGTCGACTTCGCCTCCGGGTCCAGCATCGGGTGGTCGAAGAAGTAGCCGACCGGCACGCCGATCTTCAGCCCCTTCACGCCGCCCTCGATGCCGGCGAGGTAGTCCTCCGCCGGCGCCTTCGAGGAGGTGGGGTCACGCGGGTCGTACCCGGCCATGGCGTTCAGGATCGCCGCGGCGTCCCATGACGAGCGCGCCATCGGGCCGATCGAGTCGAGCGTGTACCCCAGCGGCGCGCAGCCCCACTTCGGCACGCGGCCGTAGGTGACCTTCAGACCGGTGTGGCCGCAGTACGCCGCCGGGAAGCGGACGCTGCCGCCCGTGTCCGTGCCGAGGCCGCCGAGGGCCATGCCCGTGGCGACCGCGATGCCCGTCCCGCTGGACGAGCCACCCGGCGTGCGGTCTAGGCCCCACGGGTTCTTCGGCACCGGGAACGGCTTCGTCGCGTCCGGCGCACCGATCGCGAACTCGGATAGCACGAGCTTCCCGAGCAGCGAAGCGCCAGTCGCGCGGATGCGCTCGACGGCGACGGCGTCGTAACCCGCACCCCAGGCCGGGTCGAGGATGAGCGAGTTCGCCGTCGTCGGCGCATCCTTCGTGGCAAGCAGGTCCTTGATCGCGAACGGGATGCCCTGCAGCGGGCCGCGGTCGACGCCCGCGGCGAAGTCGGCATCGGCCTGCTTCGCGCCGGCCATCGCGATGTCGTCCGTAACGGCGATGAACGCGCCGACGGTGCCGTTCAGCGCGGCGATGCGTTCGAGGGCGGCGCTGGTCAGTTCAGCGCTGGAGATTTCGCCCGCACGCAGCGCGGCGGCGGCCTCCTGGATGGTGATGGGCAGCGTCATGGCTAGGCGCCCTTCATGGGAGCAACGGGCGTGAAGACCAGCGCCGGCTCCTCGTAGCGGACTTCCTCGACGTAGAGGGTGTCCGTGGCCTCGCGGAGCATCGGGTACATCTCCACGAACGCCTTGAACTCTTCCTCGCTCACGCTGAGGCCGGCGGCCTCCAGCATGGTGCGGACGGCGGCGGGCACATCCTTCGGGACGGGCATGGTGACTCTCCTTCGCCCTGCGGGCGCTAGCTGGCGGACACGGCGAGCGCGGGCGAGGTCGCACGCATCTCCACCGAACCCTCGACATACAGATGACAGGCCACGCGGTGACCGTCCGCGGCCTCCACCAGGAGCGGACGCTCCTGGGCACAGACTTCCATGGCATACGGACAGCGCGTCCGGAACCGGCAGCCAGACGGTGGGTCCAGCGGGCTCGGCAGTTCGCCCTCGAGCGGCGGCGCGACCGGTCCATCCGCGTCGTCCAGGCGCGGCGTGGAGGCGAGCAGCGCCTGCGTGTACGGGTGCAGCGGCTTCGCGTACAGCCGGGCGGAGTCCGTCATCTCGACGGCCTGCCCGAGGTACATCACGAGCACCTCGTCGCTCATGTACTGGACCACGTTCAGGTCGTGGCTGATGAATAGGTAGGTCAGGCCCAGTTCCGCCTGCAGGTCCTTCAGCAGGTTGAGCACCTGCGCCTGCACGGACTTGTCGAGCGCACTCACCGCCTCGTCGCACACGACGAGCCGGGGCGAGAGGGCGAGCGCCCGCGCGATGTTCACGCGCTGGCGCTGGCCGCCGGACATCTGGTGCGGGTAGTAGGACGCATGGTTCGCGTGCAGGCCCACCTGCTCCAGCAGCCACTGGGTGCGCTCCTGCTGCTCCTCCTTCGAGAAGCCGTGCACCTTCATCGGGAACGAGATAATTTCGCCGATAGAGGCGCGCGGGTTCAGCGCGGAGTGCGGGTCCTGGAACACCATCTGCATGTTCCGGCGCAGCTCGCGCCGGTCGTCCGGCGTCTGCGGCGACTCCCGCTGCGCCTTCACGTTCCGCCCCTCGAACAGCACGTCACCGTTGTCGATGTCGATCAGCCCGAGGATCAGCCGGGCGGCGGTGGACTTCCCGCAGCCGGACTCGCCCACGATGCCGACGGTGGTGCCGTGCTTCACGGTGAACGAAAGGCCGTCCACCGCGGATACGTAGCCCTTCTTGAACGGGCTCAGGCGGACCGGGAAGCTCTTAGAGACGTTGCGGACCTCCAAGAGCGGCGGCCGGCCGGCATCGCCGTCCACTACCGCAACCAGCGGGTCGGTCTCGACGGATAGCGTGGTCATGATGCGCTCCTACCCTCGCACGTCCAGCGAGTCGCGGATGGCGTCCGCGAGCATGTTGAACGAGATAGACGTGAGGAAGATGAAGAACCCCGGCAGCGCCGCCACCCACGGGTTCACGTAGATCGTTCCCCGCAGGCTGTTGAGCATGAAGCCCCACTCCGGCGCGGGCGGCTTCACGCCGAGCCCCAGGAAGGAGAGGCTCGCCGCGATCACGATCGACAGGCCCACCAGGCCGGAGGCATAGACGAAGATCGGGCTGAAGATGTTCGCCAGGACCTGCGTGAGCAGGATCTTCGGCGTCCCCGCCCCAGTCAGCCGCGCGGCCTCGATGTATTCGGCGACCACCACTCTGCGCGTCGCCGACTCCGCGACGCGCGCGAGCGGGGCGATGTAGACCACAGTCATCGCGATGATCACGTTCGTGAGGCCCGGCCCGAGCGAGGCGGACACCGCGATCGCCAGCAGCACCGTCGGGAACGCGTAGAGCATGTCCATGGCGCGCATGATCAGCGCCGCCACCCAGCCCTTCACGTACCCGGAGAACGAGCCGAGGGCGGTCCCGATCACCGTGGCGATGAGCACCGGCACGATGCCGGCGATCAGCGAGAGCCGGCCGCCGTACAGCAGGCGCGTCAGCATGTCGCGGCCCTGCTCATCCGTCCCCAGGAAGTGGCCGGCAGAGCCAATCCCCTTGAGACGGTCCGCCGGCGTCCCGACGATCGGGTCGTATGTGGTCAGGATGGGCGCGAAGATCGCCGAGAGCACCAGCAGCGCCAGCACCCCGAAAGCCACCTGGCCCACTCGATGCTTCATGAACCGCCGGCGCGCGGCCTGCAGATAGGACTCCGGCGCGGCGGGCGCATCCGCCTCGCGCCATCGCGCGGCAATGGAGGATGCGGCGGGGTTGAGCGTCGTCATCGGGCGCCTCCTAAGCCGCGCGCTTCTGGCGCGGGTCGAACGTGACCTGGAGGATGTCTACCGCCAGGTTGAGCAGGACGAACGTCACGGCGATGAGCAGCGTGGTGGCCTGCACCACTGCCAGATCCCGAGCGGCGATCGCGTTGTGAGCACCGGCGAGATGGCGTTCTTACCGACGTGCAGCAGCACCTGCCACTCGCGGAGCCCCTTGGCCCGGAGCAGTTCCACGAACTCCGCCTGGTACGTCTCCACGATGCTGGCCCGCGCGACGCGCGCAGTGATCGCGATCGTGATGAGCGAGCCGGCGAAGACCGGCATCACCAGGTACTTCGCGTAGTTGAAGAGGCCGTCTGAGAAGTCGGCTCGGCCCCCGGCGGGCAGGATCTTCAACTCCGCTGAGAAGACGATGAGCAGCAGGATCGCGATCCAGAACGAGGGCACGCTCAGGCCGACGATGGAGAAGCTCGTCACGACCCGGTCAATCCAGCGCCCGCGGTAGACACCGGCAACCGTGCCGGCCAGTAGGCCGATCGAGAGGCCGAACCCGGCGGACACCGCCGCCAGCACGGCCGTGTTCTTCCACGCCGTCGCGATCAACTCGGAGACATCACGCCGGCGGAACGGTGAGTAGCCGAAGTCACCGCGCAGGACATCGCCCATCCATGCGACGTATCTGACCGGGAGGGGTCGGTCCAGGCCCATCGCGATCTCAAGGTCAACACGGTCCTGCGGTGTGGCGTCCTGGGGTAGCAGCCCCACCAGCGGGTCGCCGGGCAGGATGGAGAGCAGGAGCCAGATCAGGAGCGAGACGCCCAGGAGCGTCGGGATTGCCATGCCGAGCCGGCGGAGGATCACCATCGCCATCGCGGACTCCTAGCCTCGGGCCACGCGCACGCAGCGCGCGCTGTGGGTGTTCGTCAGGGTGACCAGGTCGGGAAGCGACTCCCAGCAGCGGTCCTCCGCCACCGAGCAGCGCGGGGCGAACGAGCAGCCCGGGGGCAACTTCGCGAGGTTCGGCGGCGCGCCGGGGATCGCCTCGGGCCGGGTCAACTGGCCCGGGCGCACGTTCGCCTCCAGCAGGCCGCGCGTGTACGGGTGCGCCGTCGACCGGACGATGTCCGGGACCGTGCCCTGCTCCACGATGCGACCGGCGTACATGACGGCGATCTCGTCCGCGATCTCGGCGGCGACCGCCAGGTCGTGGGTGACGAAGATCACCGCCATCCCCAGCCGTTCCTTCAGGTCACGGAACAGGTCCAGCACGCGCGCCTGCACCGTCACGTCCAGCGCCGTCGTCGGCTCGTCCGCGAGCAGGAGCGTCGGGTTGGAGACCAGCGCGAGGGCGATGACGACGCGCTGACGCATGCCGCCGGACAGCTCGAAGGGGTACGCCTTCAGCCGCCGCTCCGGCGACGGGATCTGCACAAGCGTCAGCAGTTCCATCGCGCGGTCGACGGCGTCCTTCTTAGAGAGGTCGCTGTGGCGGCGGATCGTCTCGACTAACTGCTGCTCCACGGAGAAGACCGGGTCCAGCGCCGTCATCGGGTCCTGGAACACCATCGAGACCCAGGAGCCGCGGATGGCGCTGCGCTCGGCGGGGGACATCGCGACCAGGTCGCGCCCGTTGAGGATGACCTCGCCCTCGATCTGAGCGGTGGGGGGCTGCAGTCCCAGGATCGTGCGGAGCATGGCGCTCTTGCCAGACCCGGACTCGCCCAGGACGCCCAAGACGCGGCCCGGCGCCAGGTCAAAGGAGACCTGGTTCACGGCGGTGAGCCAGCCGCTCTTTGTCGGGAAGCGCGTGGTGAGGCCGCGCACCTTCAGCAGCGGCTCACCCGGCGCCAGCGCGGGCGGGACATTCGTGGTGGTCGATCGTTGCGGTACGTGAACGGCCATCGGTGTACTCCTCGTCCTGTCGACAACGACCGTACGAGGGGCGCATGACGCGCTCATGACCCGTGCGTGAATCGTGAGTGACGCAGTTGCTGCGCGAATGTTTCTGCGTCCGCCCTCCGCGCAGGCCACGTCACGCGGACGTAACGCGATAGAGAAGGCACGGACAGAAGCCGGTCACGGAGGATTCATCGCCCGGTCATGAGGGCGCAAATCGGCAGCCGTAGCGTGCTCCGCACCAGAGGAACCCCGCGTTGCGGGGACACAGTCGGAGGTGTGGATTGAGCATCAAGAGGTTCCGGGGCGTCTCCCTGGCCTTGCTGACGTTCATCTCCGCCATGGTGTTGACGGCCTGCGGATCGAGCGACGAAGCCGGTGGCGATGGTGCCACGGCGACGTCTCCGGTCGGCACCAACGCATCATTGGCGCCGGTGGACACCAGCGGGACCGGCGGCACGTTGCGCATTGGGCTGACGGCGGGCAACCTGCCCTTCCCGAACACGCCCCCCAACGAGGGCTTCGAGGGGCGCCGCTTCGTCGGCTACCAGATCTACGACGCGCTCTACCGGTGGACGACCTATCAGGGAGACACGGTCCCTGAGCCGGAGCTCGCGCTGGCCGAGTCCGTCACCCGCTCTGAAGACAACCTGACCTGGACGTTCAAGTTGCGCGAGGGCGTGCTGTTCCACGACGGCACGACCTTCGACGCGGACGATACGGTCTTCCAGTTCCGCCGCATGGCGGACAAGGAGTTTGAGTACTACGACGCCAACGTGGCGGCCACGAACGGCTCCTCGCTCGGCTCGATCGCGAAGTGGGAGAAGGTCGACCAGTACACGATCGCGATCACTACGAAGGCCCCCAACGCCTTCCTGCCGTACGACCTCGCATACATCTACTTCCCCTCGCCGGAAGTGGTGATGGCCGTGGGCAACGACGACTACATCAAGAGCGCGACCGGCACCGGCCCGTTCAAGATGACCAAGTACGTCGACGGCCAGGTGATGGAGCTCGAGGCGTTCGAGCAGTACTGGGACGGGCGACCGTCGCTGGACAAGATCGTCCTGCTGCCGATGCCTGAGGCCGCTACGCGCCTCGCCGCCCTGCAAGCCGGCGACATCGATTGGGCGGAACTCCCGCCGCCGGACTCGGTCGCGCAGCTGGAGGCGGGCGGCTTCCAGATCTTCTTGAAGAACTACCCCCACGTGATCACCTACCAGCTGAACACGTACGAGGGCAGCGCGCTGCACGACGTCCGTGTCCGCCAGGCGTTGAACTACGCGGTCGACCGCGAGGGCACCTCCACGCTGATCAACAACGTGGGCTTCCCGGCCTCCCAGTACATGTACCCCGGTCACCCGTGGTTCGACGAGGCGTGGGAGGGCTATACCTACGACCCGGAGAAGGCGAAGGCGCTCCTCGCGGAAGCGGGTTACTCCGGCGGCCTCAAGCTGAAGATGATCTACCCGACCGGTGGCTCGGGGAACATGTTCCCCGGGCCGATGAACGAGAAGCTGAAGCAGGACCTGGCCGCCGTGGGCGTGGACGTGGAGTTGATCCCGATTGAGTGGAACAACATCCTGACCGCGCTGCGGGCCGGCTTCGCCAACCCGGACTGGGCGCAGTACGACATGTCGTACATCTCGCTGGCGCCGGTCGCCCCCACGGGCTTCCGCTCCTACGTGGGTGCATACATCCCGCCGAGCGGGTGCTGCAACCAGTCGGGCTACGCCTCGGAAGTCGCCGACGCCCTGTACTTCCAGGCGCAGGAGACGTTCGACAAGGCGGAACAGGACCGGCTGCTGAAGCAGTTCCAGTCCACGATGATGAAGGACGCCCCCGTCCTGATCACCGTGCACGACCTGAACCTGCGGGTGATGTCACCCAAGGTGAAGGGCTTCGTCCAGCCGCAGTCCTGGTTCATCGACATCCGCGAGGTGTGGATGGCGGAGTAGCCGCACTCCACCGTCCGAACGGACCGTCCGAGGACAGGAGGGGCCGCCCTGCGGGCGGCCCCTCTGCTTGCGGTGGCTCTGCACGCCAGGGCTCTGCGGCCGCCCGACATACCGCGTCGATGCCTCCGCAATACCCCGGCGAGCGACGCGCCACGAGGGCGTAACAGCTGCGTCGTAGGATCAGCACGCCACGAAGGAGGCTATAGATGCTCGACACGCGTACCGGACTCGACCACGCCACGGTGGAGGACTACATCCGCCGCGGCCGCGAGCACCTGTGGATCCACACCCAGCAGGAGAACGAACTCGCTCAGGACGACGCCTACACCGTGATCGACGGCGGCGAGGGCATCTACCTTTCGGACATCCACGGCCGCCGCTACATCGACGCAATGTCCGGCCTCTGGGTCGTCGCCATCGGCCACGGCCGGCGCGAACTCGCGGAGGTGGCGAAGCGACAGATGGAGCAGATGGCGTACGCAAACCCGTTCGCGTATGCCACCATGCCCGCCGTGGACCTTGCCACGAAGATCGCGGAGGTCACACCGGCCGGCTTCACGCGCACGTTCTTCGTGAATGGCGGCGCGGAGGCGGTGGAGACCGCGCTGCGCATGGCGCGCCAGTGGCAATACAACCGCGGCCAGCAGAAGCGCTACAAGTTCATCTCGCGCATCGGCTCGTACCACGGCATGACGCTCGGCGCGCTCTCGGTGAACAACGCCACCGCCCTCAACAAGACCCCGTTCGAGCCGCTGCTGCCCGGGACGCTGAAGGCGCCCGCCGTCGCCTGCAACGGCTGTGGCGAGACATGCCTGCCGGGTTGTGAGACGCCGGCCGGCCTCAAGTACCTGGAGCAGCTCATCATCTCGGAGCGGCCGGAGACCATCGCCGCGTTCATCACCGAACCGATCTCCACCTCCAACGGCTCGGTCGTACCCTCGAAGCAGTACTGGCAGACAATTCGGGCGCTGTGCGACAAGTACGGCATCCTGCTCATCGTTGACGAAGTCATCAACGGCTTCGGCCGCACCGGCACCTGGTTCGCCATGGAGCACTTCGACGTGCAGGCGGACCTGATGACCATCGCCAAGCAGATCTCCTCCGGCTACGCCCCGATCGCGGCCGTGGTCACGACCGAGAAGGTCGCGGAGGGCTTCCGAGGCGGCCCGCAGGACGCCTTCATCGGCGGCTCCACCTTCGGTGCGCACCCGGTGTCGTGCGCGGTGGCGCTCGCGAACATCGAGATCATGCAGCGCGAGCACCTCGTCGAGAACTCGGCGAAGGTGGGCACGTACCTCACGACGCAACTCGACGAACTGAAGTCGCGCCACCACATTGTCTCCGCGACGCGAGGCATTGGGCTGATGCAGGTGATCGAGATGAAGAAGGACCCGGCCGCGGGCGTGGAGTTCACCCCGGACGACGACCTCTCACACCGGGTGCCACGGCTCCTGAAAGAGAACGGCATCCTGTCGCGTGGGGGCGCCTCGATCCAGGTCGCCCCGCCACTGGTCATCAACCGCGAAGAGGTGGATGAACTGGTGGACGGGCTGGACCGCACGATCACCGCCCTGGAGGCGGAGATCGGCCTCTAGCCCGCGCGTGGCTCCGCCTCGGTCAGCCGAGGCGGAGCGCGACCGTCAGCACGCCATCCGACACCGTACCGATGAGGTCGAGCGGCTCGGTCGACCAGGTCGTGCCCTCGACCGTGACCAGCGGCAGGCCGGACAGTGCGAGGCCAATGACCCGCAGCGAGTCGCCGGCGCAGCGCGGCGGAAGCGACTTCGCGAGCGCCTGGCACAGGCGCATCTCGCCATCGTTCACGACCATGAAGCCGTGCACGCGCACCGGCTCACCAAAGCCACTCGCCTGCGCCTCCACGACCGAGAAGTACGGGAGCCCCTGCGCTGCGGCTGCCGGGGGCACAGGTGGCGCCGGGTCGCCCTCCGCGATGTCGACCGGCGTCCAGCCGAGCGCGATCGTCACGGCAAGCGCGACCAGCACTCCGACCGCCCACCGGACGGCTCGCCGCCCTGAAACCATCCGGCATGAAGCCGTCCTGACCGCCTGATGCACCGCTGCCTCCTCGACACGTCGTTATGACGTACAAGGTGGCTCGGCGGTTCCCGCTACTCCCAGGCGTGGTTCGCGAAGGCCCAGTCCAGCAGCGCCCGGGCGTCGCCGTAGCGGTCGGGCGCGTTCAGGAGCACCACGTAGAGCCGGTGCCCGTCCCGCGTGGCGGAGGCGGAGAGCGTCCGGCCCGCCTCCTCCGTGAACCCGGTCTTCACGCCGTCCCCGCCAGCGTACTGCGAGGCGAAGGAGTTCACGTTCAGCATCGAGAGGTCGCGGTCGCCGCTCGCCGTCCACGAACGCGCCGCGACCACCTGACGGAACATCGGCAGCGTCATCGCATAGCGAGAGACCATCGCCACGTCGTAGGCCGACATGACGTGCTCCGAGCTGCCGAGGCCGTGCGGGTCGGTGAAGTGGCTGGAGGAGAGTCCGATACGGGTCACCAGCGTGTTCATCAGGTGGACGAAGCTCGCATCGCTTCCGGCCTGGTAGCGGGCGATCGCGAGCGCGGCGTCGTTGCCGGACGGCAACATCAGCCCGTACACGAGGTCACGCAGCCGGAAGCAGTCGCCGGGGACCAGCCCCACCACGCTGCTGCCCGGCATCTGTCGGTAGTCCACGTCCGCGACGTGCACCCAGGACTCCGGGTCCGCGGCCTCCAGTGCGATCACCGCGGTGACGATCTTGGTCAGGCTCGCCGGGGGGACCGCCTCGTAGGCGTTGTGATCGAAGAGGACCGCGCCGGACGCCTCGTCGATGATCACCGCCGCACGGGCATCGATCTCCGGCGCCGGCGTGCTGCCGCTAAACCGCGGCGCCGACCGCGTGGGCACGGGCAGCGGTACCGAGGAGATGGAGGCGATCGTGGAGCCGGGCGGCTGGCAGACCAGCATCAGCGGCGTGCCGGCGGAGATCGATCCCCCGGGGAACGCCTCCAGCCAGTTGCGGTTCACGAAGTCCGGCGCGCCAAAGGTGTAGCCAACGAGGCCGCCCGAAGGGCTGTTGCCCCACACCGCCCGCAACTGGCAGCCCTGCGACAGGGCCAGCGTCTGGATACCGCCGGTGGTGCCACCACCCCAGACGACCAGCCCGAAGCCACCCCCGGCCGGTGCGGCCCCAGTGAAGCCGGGCTGAATCGTGGACGCGGCACTGCAGCCATCAGTCGGCGGCGGGCCGTTGTAAGGCTCCAGGAACTCATCCGCGACCCAGCCGGTGGTCTGGCGGTAGGAGGTGAACTGCCAGCGGTAGCCGTCCACCTCGGCCGTATTGGGCAGGACGGTCAGGATCCCGCCATCCGGGATGCAGTCGATCCGGGTCCCGGCCAGGCCGGGGGTATCACGCACGCGCAGGCAATCGCCGTCGCCTCTCACGATCGCGAGCGTGCCAGGAACCAGCGGCTCGCCGTCGATCCGTTGCTGGCCGGTCTCAGTGTCGGGGGCTGCGAACGCCGGGTGACCGATGAGCCCCGGGGGGAGCAGCATCGCCACGAGCAGGATCGCGAAAACAGACGCGCGGAAGGTGCGACCGCCCGGCATACAAGGCTCCACCCCACCCGCCGAGGAACAGCATACGCCCCGCGTTGCGCACTCCGCACGGGCCGGGGTGCGGACACCGTGCGACTCGCGGATACTGCCCGGCATGACGACTGACGGCGCCGTGCTCGATCTGCTGAAGCGCCGATGGCGGCGCCAGTTAGACGTGTCCACGGTGCAGCAGGCGCAGGAAGCGCTCGGGCTGCCGCGCGACACCGCCCAGCGGCTGCGGTTGCTCGCCGTCCTCCAGCACTCGAAGGCGGCGTGGAAGCCGGTCGCCGGCTACGGAGCGACCCCGCTCACGCTGACGCTCACCGAGGACGAAAAGGTCGTCGCGCGCCATCTCCTCGACGGCGTGCCGCTCACCGAGGCGCTGACCCGCGCGGGCCTGGACGCCCCTGGCGCCTCCATCGCCCGGCGCGTGCTCACCGCCACCGGGTTCCTGCACCGCGGCCGGATCGCGGACGACGTGTCGAGGTTCCTCGAAGGGACCGGGCTGCAGTTCCACACCGTGCGCGTGGAGGGTGAGGCCGCGTTCAACGTCCCCTGAGCGGTGGACTTCTTGCTGCTGGTCAGCAGCAACTACCCCGACCACCGCCTCACCATTGAGGACGCCTGCACCCAGACGCACCGGCGCATGCGGGTGCGCTTCGATGGCGGCGAGGTCGCGGGCACCGACCCGGAGTCGCTCTACCTGCTACGCGGCGGCACCTGAGGGACCAACAATCTCTTCTGGTCAGAAGAGGACGCACGCACCTGGCTCACCACCCACCCGGACGCCTTCCCGGAGGGCGAACGGCTGGCGCTCTACTTCGAGGCGATGCGCGCTGCCTCGATCACCCTCGACAACGTCGAGGGCCTCCGTCGCTCCACGGAGGAGTACCGGGATCTGATCCAGGCCGGTCTGGCGAAGGTGCGCCGCCGGCGACGCTAGTGCGCCGCCTCATAGTCCCCGCGGAACGCGGCGACGGTGTAGCCCATCCCCTCGTCCAGCGACACGCGCGGCGACCACCCCCACACCTCGCGCGCGAGCGAGGCGTCGAGCGCGATCCGCTCGATGTCGCCGGGGCGCCGCGGGCCCATGACGGGCGGGCGCTCGTAGCCGCAATGCGCGGCCAGCGAGTCGAAGATCTCGCGCGTGCTCGTCTCCACGCCGGTGCCGACCAGGCACATGGCGCCCTTCGGCGCCGCCGCCGCGGCGACCTGCGCCTCCACCACGTCCGAGACGTACACGTAGTCACGCGTGTCCGTGCCGGGCGCGAAAATCGTCACGTCCTGTCCGCGCAGCATCCGCTGCGCGAAAATCGCCACCACGCCCGCCTCGCCGTGCGGGTCCTGCCAGGGACCGTAGATATTGGACGGGCGTACCGAGGCGACCGACATCCCCGTCTCCGCCTCGATGATCGCGAGGTAGCGCTCCGCGGCCACCTTTGACGCGCCGTAGAAGGAGGCGGGCGCGACCCGCGTCGCTTCCGTCGCCGGCACCTCCGGCGGCTGGCCGAACATGGCGCCGCCACTGGAGGTGAAGACGAACCGCCGGGTACCGGCGGCCGCGGCGGCGTTCGCCAGCAGCACCGTCGCCAGCACGTTCGTCTCGATGTCCAGCCGCGGCTCACGCATGGAGACGGAGACGGACACCTGCGCCGCGAGGTGGAAGACCACCTCCGGGCGGATCTCCTGCAGCGCGCGCGTCACCGCCGCGTCGTCGCGGATGTCGGCGCGGATGTCGCGGTAGCCCTCGAACGGGCGGCGCTGCTCCGCGATGTCCAGCCCGGCGACCTCGTGCCCGTCCGCCACGAGGCGACGGACGAGGTGGCTCCCGACGAAGCCCGATGATCCAGTGACCAGGACGCGCATTGGCTACCGCTTCCTCAGGATGACGACCGAATCGACGCGGAGATGTCCGAGCAGCGTGTTCGCGAACGCCGGCGCTCCCGGCTGATAACTCAGCCACTTGCCCGTGACGGGATCCTGCGCATACACGGTGCTCACCTCGTACGGCTGCGCCTGCGCGACCAGCGCCGGATGGGTGACACCGGAGATGCCCACCCCAAACCGGCCATCGGCCGTGAGCCGCGCCACCTGTGCCGTGCCCTCCGCACGCTCCGCGCGCACGACCGTGCGATGCGAGTACCCCGCGGTGAGGGGGTTGAAGTCGCCGGTGCACGTGAACAGCGTGACGGAGTCCACGGGCACGGAGCCCGTCAGCATGTCGCCCCAGCGCGACGACTCCTCCGACAGCACCTGGATCCACGACACGGCGTAGGTATACGTCTGGCCTCCGCGGACCACCTCTACCAGGTCGCCCTGCTTGATGCGGTCCAGCCCCTCGAAGACCCCGGGGCCGCGATAGCGGACGCCGGCATAGGGGACGTTGGCGCTGTAGTTGATGTGGCCGGAGAAGACGGCGTTGCCGCCACCACCGGGTGTGCCGCCGAGGCCCAGGTACTCGCGCAGGTCGTACCAGGCGACATCCGCCGGACCGTAGGGGTCGGGGAGTGCCCCTCCCCCGCCGGGCACGAGGTGGGACGCGACCGCTGCATCGACACCGATCGCCGGGATGCGCAGCCGCGCGTACGTGGCCTGTGGAGGGTTACCCGTGGTCTCCACGAAGGCGGCCAGCGCCGGCGGCGTCGCGGCTACCGCCGTCGCGGAAACGGACAGCAGCGTGAGCGTGCCCAGCACCACGGCGGCCAGTCGCAACCGCCGCCAGCCGCCTCGCAGCGTGCGGTCACACACGCTCAACACGGTCCAGACCCAGGACGAAGAGCACGGCGCCGCCCACGCGGACGTCCACCATCGCGGTGGGGCCGCCCTCCATCTCATCGGCGAAGGGGAGGCTGGTCAGCGGCATCCGCTCCACGACCTCAGGGAACTCCTCGTGCAGCAGCGCCGCGAGGTCATCGACCTTGCTCTCCTCGACGGCCGTGAGGACGGTCGCGCTGCCTCGCTTCAGGAATCCGCCGGTCGAGCCGATGCGGGTGGCGCGCATGCCCTGCTCCGCCATGGCGGCGAGCAGCCGGTCGCCGTCCTGCGCCGGCACGATCACGATGCACATCTTCATCGAGCCCTGGACCTCCGCCATGCGAGGCTTCCCTTCCCGCCGGGTCTCCCCCGGCGATTCGCTCGCTATTTCGCGCGGTTCGGGAACTCTTCCCGAACACGAGCATCCTTCTCCGCGACCGCCTCGATCAGGTCGGCCTGCGCGGCGGCGACCCGCGCACGGATCGCCTCGTCCTGCGCGCCGAGAATCCGCGCGGCCAGCAGGCCTGCGTTGCGCGCGTTGCCGATCGCGACCGTCGCGACCGGCACGCCGGCGGGCATCTGCACGATCGACAGCAGCGAGTCCATCCCATCGAGGTACTTGAGCGGGACGGGCACACCGATCACGGGGAGCGGGGTCACCGAGGCGAGCATGCCCGGCAGGTGCGCCGCACCCCCGGCCCCGGCCACGATCACCTTCAGGCCCCGCGCCACAGCGGTCTGGCCATACTCCAGCATGCCGGCCGCCGTCCGGTGCGCGGAGACCACGCGCACCTCGTGCGGGATGTCGAGTTCGGCCAGGGCTTCCGCGGCGGCGCGCATCACGGGGAGGTCGGAGTCGCTCCCCATCACGATGCCCACGACCGGTCGTGCATCCGTCATTCGGCCCTCCCCGTCAGCACCGCCGCCGCCCGCACCGCGCGCTCGCGCGTCTCCACCGGGTCATCGCCCAGCGCGTTCACATGGCCCAACTTCCGGCCGGGCCGCACGCCCTTGCCGTACAGGTGCGGATGCACACCCGGCGCCGGTTGCCTCAGCGCCGCCGCCATCCGCGGCGCCAGGCTCTCCGAGTCCGCACCCAGCAGGTTCGCCATCACCACCGCGGGCGCCAGCAGCGAGGTGTCGCCGAGCGGCCAGTCCAGCACGCCTCGGAGGTGGTTCGCGAACTGCGAGGTCTGCGCGCCATCGATGGAGAAGTGGCCGGAGTTGTGGGGCCGGGTGGCGATCTCGTTGATCAACACCTCGTCGCCCTCCGACCAGAACAACTCGGTCGCGACGATGCCGGTAGCGCACGTCAGGTCCGCGACGCGCAGGCCGATCGCGAGCGCCCGCTCCACGACGTCCGGCGGCACTGGCGCGGGCGCCAGCACCTCGTGGCAGATGCCGTCGCGTTGCACCGTCTCCACCACCGGGTAGACCACCATCTGCCCACCCGGACGCCGTGCGACGAGGACCGCGAGCTCGTTCTTGATGCGCACGAAGCGCTCCGTGATCAGCGCCACACCGCGCTCGGCCGCCTCGGCGGCGAGTTCGTCGGCGCCCTCCGGACTGTCCACCACCCAGACGCCGCGGCCGTCGTAGCCGCCGCGCTGAGCCTTCACCACCACCGGCCACCCGCCGAGGCGGGATGCGAACGCCTCGATCTCCTCGGCGGTCGTGACCTCCGCGAACTCCGGCACCGGGAGACCAGCCGCCGCGAACTCGCGGCGCTGGTGTGCCTTGTCCTTCGCGAACGCCAGCGTGAAGGGGCCGGGACGCACCACCCCGCCCGCCGCCTCGATGCGTTCCAGCGCATCGAGGTTCACGAGTTCGTGGTCGAGCGTGACGGCGTCGCAGCCGGCAGCGAAGTTGACGAGGTCATCGATGGAGTCGGGCGAGCCGATCACCACCTCCGTGCAGACGCGTGCGGCGCTGTCATCGGCACGTTCGGAGAGCAGCCGGATATGGATGCCCAGGGGAATGGCGGCCTGGATCATCATCCGGGCGAGCTGGCCGCCACCGACGATGCCGACCACCGGGAAGCCGTCCGGGGTCATCGCGCGCCTCCCTCTCGAACCGTGCGTTCATCCTACCTGACCCTCCCGTAGCGCCGTATCATCCCGGGGCTTCAGAGGAGAACGCCCATGCCCGGCACCACCGCCGTCGAACAGTCCATCCAGGCCTTCCTGCCGCACGAGGACAGCGAAGACATCTCCAACCCGATCCACTCCAGCGCCACGGCACAGCGCTACGGCTTCAAGGCGGCGCTGGTTGGCGGCGTGACGGTCTGGGGCTGGGCGACGCCTGCGATCCTGGAGGCCCTCGGGCCGGGCTGGCTGGACCGAGGGTGGGCGGACTTCGCTTTCCGCCAGCCGACCTACCCCGGCGACACACTCGCCGTGCGGGTCGCGCCGGGCTCGGACGCCGGCCCGGACGCGTGGTCGGTAACTATGACGAACCAGGACGGCGTGCTCTGCGTCGTCGCCTCCGTCGGCCTGGGCAACGCGCCGTGGATCGATGAGTACGTTACCCCGGGCCCGATGGCCGGTCAGGCCTCACCGAGCCCCAAGCCGCCGCTCGAACTGGCCTCGGCGCCCGCCGGGCAGGACTGGCGCGGCATGGGCGAGGAGACACCGATCCCGGACGCGCGCGAGTTCTCCAGCCACGGGCAGCGCAGCACCGACGCGCTGTTCATCGGCGAGCGCCCGCGCCTGCACCCGGCGTTCATCGCGGGGCGCGCCGAGCGGATCATGCGGCACAACGTCTCGATCCCGAACTCGATCCACACGCGCAGCCGCATCCAGCACCTGGCCCCGGCGCGCGCCGGCCAGCGCATCACCACGGGCGCGCGCTTCCTCGAGGCGTATGAGCGCAAGGGCCACCACATCGCGAACTTCGACTGCCTGGTGCAGGGACAGGACGGCACCGCTCTCGCGCGGCTCCGCCACTGGACGATCTTCCGCGTGGCCCCGCCCGCCGAGCGCGGCTAAACCGCCGGTGCGAAGGGCGGGGGCGGCGCGCCCTCGCCCCACCACTCCACCTCGGGCACCAGGCGCACGCCGAAGCGTTCCGCCACGCGGCGCTGCACCTCGCCCATCACGCCTAGCACGTCCGCCGTGCTCGCCGTGCCGTCGTGCACGATGAAGTTGGCGTGGAGCGTGCTGACCGAGGCGCCGCCGACGCGCAGTCCCTTGCACCCGGCCGCCTCGATCAGCCGCCCGGCGTGGTCGCCCTCCGGATTGCGGAACACGGAGCCGTTGTTGGGCTCTGCCGTGGGCTGCGAGCGCTGCCGCGCCTCCAGCAGGCGTCGCGTCTCCGCCTCGCACTCCGCACGCGGCCGGGGCGTCAGCGCGAGCCGCGCGCCGAGGACGATGTCGCCTGAGCCGCGCAGGGACGTGTGCCGGTAGGTGAAGGTGATCGCCTCGCGCGGCACGGTCACGCGCCGCCCGTCGCGCAGCACCTCGACCGAACGGATGAGGTCCCCGATGCAACGGCCGTCACCGATGCCGGCGTTCGTCTGCAGCGCACCCCCGACGGTGCCGGGGATGCCAATGCCAAACTCCAGCCCGCCGAGGTCGTGCTCCGCCGCCTGGCGCGCCAGCGCCGGCAGCATCACCGCCGCGCCCGCCTCCACCTCGACGCCGTCGAAGGCGACCCGGCCACAGGCGCGGCGCAGGGAGAGGATCACGGCGCGCACGCCTGAGTCAGACACGAGCAGGTTGGAGCCGCCGCCCAGCACGCGGAGCGGCAGGCCCACCTCGTGCGCCCAGGCCGCGATCCGCTCCACGGCCGTGAGGTCCTCGGGCGTGCCGAAGTAGGCGGCGGGCCCGCCGAGGCGAATGTAGGTGTGCTTCGCCAGCGGCTCGTCACGCACCAGCCCCAGGTCAGGCGGTGCGGCGGGGAGCGGGGCGGGCGAGGAGGTCATGCGCCGATCCTACGGCTCCGCGCGTCAGCATGCTCCTACGTCGCAGGCCCTCACCACGCTCCTCCGTCGCCACGCTTCAGCACGCGAGGCACCTCGCCGCTGCCGTCAGACCCCGGGGTGCTTCGTGTGCCAGTCCGTCACCTGCTGGACGGCGTGCGCGATCCTCAGCGCGGTCGCGTCATCCCAGCGCGCGGCGCTGATCAGCAGGCCGGTCGGCAGCCCGTCGGCGTCGAAGCCGTTCGGGATGCTGATCGAAGGCTGGCGGTTCTGGTTGAAGACGCCGGTGTTCCGGAACTTCAGCGGCTGCGGCGGCTCGTTCGTGGGGTCGGCCGCGATCAGTTCCGCCACCTGCGGCGAGGTCGGCGTGACGTAGGCGGAGAAGCCACCGGTGGCGAGCGCCTGCTCGTATCGCTGCTCCATCACCTTCCGGAAATCCAGCGCCCGCTGGTACGCGACCGCCTTCACCTCGAAGCCGCGGTTCATCATCGTCCGGATCGGTTCGCTCACCGAGGGCGGGATGTCGTCCAGGATTTTCTCGTTGTAGGAGGCGGCCTCCGTGATCATGATCGGCAGCGTCTCCGACTTCCAGTCGTCGAACCCGGCCATCGGCTCCGCGCTCCCGATCTCCACACCGAGCGACCGGAACACCTCCAGCGACGCCTCGAACGAGGCGACGACGGCGGGCTGGCACTCCGAGAGCAACGAGGGGATCACGGCCAGCCGCAGGCCGCGGATCGGCTCGTTGATGCCGGCCGCGTAGTCCTGCTTCGGACGCGGGACGGAGTCCAAGTCGCGTGGGTCGTACCCGGCGAGCACGTTCAGCATCAGTGCGCAGTCCAGTGCCGACCGCGTCATGGGGCCGGCATGGTCCAGCGTCAGCGACAGCGGCAGCACGCCGCCCCGGCTCACGAGGCCGTGCGAGGGCTTGTGCCCGGTGATGCCGCAGAGCGCGGCGGGGATGCGGATGCTCCCACCGGTGTCCGTGCCGAGCGCACCCAGCGCGAGGCCGGCCGCGATCGCCGCCCCGGAGCCGCCCGAGGAACCGCCCGGCACGCGGTCGGTCCGCCACGGGTTCCGCGTGGGGCCGTAGTGCGCGTTGTTCGTCGTCCCGCCGAGCGCGAGTTCGTGCGTATTCGTCTTCCCGACGATCACCGCGCCGGCCTCGCGGAGCAGCCGTACGGCGGTCGCGTCCTGCGCGGGGACACGCTGCCGATACGCGCCGGTGCCGCCGGTCGTGATGACGCCCGCCGTGTCGTACAGGTCCTTCACCCCGACCGGGATGCCATCCAGCGGGCCGAGGAGGGCACCGGTCTTCGCGCGGTCCGCAGAGGCGATGGCCTCCGCCAGTGCGGACGCCTTCATCAGCCGGTTGTAGGCGTTCAACTGCTCGTCGGTCGCCTCGATGCGGGCGAACACCGCCTCGGTGAGTTCGACCGGCGAGAGTTCACGCGAGGCAATCTTCGCGCTCGCCTCCGCGATCGTGAGGTAGTAGATCCCGTGGTCAGACATGTGCGCCCTCCGCTTCCGGGGGCATCCTACGGCAGCCGCGTTTCCACCAGATGGCGTGCAGGTCGCTGCGAGATTGACCGGGCGCGCGGGCCGCGCCTACGCTCCGGCCTCCACCCCATCCCTCGACGAGATGATCGGCACCCGATGATCGACTTCGGCCTGGTAGACGCGGTCGATGCCGAGGCGATCGGCCAGCCCGGCCAGCGCACGTTCCGCCTCCGCGCCCGCTCCGGCGACTCCTACGCCGCCCTCTGGATTGAGAAGGAACAACTGGCCCAGCTAGGCCGGCTCTTCTCGCAACTCCTCGCCGAGCGCTCGAAGCTCCGAGGCCAGCCGACGACCCCGGTGGAGACCGTCGGCAACTTCCCGCAGCGCGCACAGGTGGACATGCAGGTCGCCCGCCTCGGGATGGACTACGACGGCGACGCAGAGCAGCTCATCCTCCTGGCCGACGACCAGAGTGCGATGGAGCGCGGCGACACGCCGGCCTTCCGCATGGCGATGAGCCGCGACCAGGCCGTCGCCACCATCCGGCTGATCGAGGAGATCGTCACCGCCGGCCGGCCGGTCTGCCCGATGTGCAAGCAGCCCCTGAACTTCGAGGGCGAGCAGCACTTCTGCCCGCACACCAACGGCCACTCGAAGGAACTCGAGGTTCCGCCCGTCGAGGACGACGAGCCGGAGGACGAATAGCGCTCCTCCGCAGCCACGCGCAGACAACGAAGCGGGCGAGGCCGGTGGCCTCGCCCGCTTCGGTTCAACCCGCGCTAGACGCTAGTGCGCGCGGATCAGCAACACAGAGGCGGTCGGCGTGTTGCGGACCACGTGGTCGGCGACGGAGCCCATGATCACGCGGCGGATGCCGGAGCGGCCGTGGGTCGAGATCACGACCACGTCCGCGCCCTCCTGCTCCACAGCCTCCACGATCTGGTCGCCGGGCGAACCCTCACGCACCACGGTCGACACATTCGCGACGCCGTCCGCCACCATCTGCGCCTTGGCCGCCTCCAGGTTTGCCTGGGCAGACTGGCGCTGAGCAGCCACGGCTTCCTGTGCAATCTCGACGGTGATCGAACCCATCGAAATCGGCTCGATGGACGCCCCGGAGGCCTGCGAGATGATCTGCGCCTCCGAGTCGATCACCTGCAGGATCACCACGGGTGCGTTGGTGGCCTTCGCGAGTGCGGCCGCGTGCGGTACCGCCTGCATCGATACCTCGGAGCCATCCAGCGTCAGCAAGATCTTCTTGTACATTCGGCGCGCCTCGTCCTACTTCTCGTCCTCCCGGCGATTCCGGGCCGGAGCGGTCGCAGCCTATCCGCGGCCAGCCGGCGAATCATAGGCCCGGCTGATTCCGTGCGTCACGCTATCCGCACCGGCCTGCCGTTGCCACCAGAGCGCCGCTAGCGCCGCCCCCTGGAGCAGGATGACCGCCGTCAGCGGCACCGCGTACGACCCGGCGAGGTCCACCGCCAGGCCGGCCCCCCACGCGCCGGTCGCCTGGGACAGGCTGCCCACCACCGTGGACACCCCGGTCAGCGTCCCCAGCCGCGCATCGCCGAACACCTCCGCCTGGAACAGCCCGTTGAGGGGTGACAGCAGGCCCAGCGTCATCCCGCAGATCGCCGCGTACAGGAAGGCCAGCGGGCCCGCGGCACCACCGCCGAGCGCGAGCAGGAGGGCGACCGAGCCGAACGTGGCGCCCCCGTAGCAGAGCGCGATCGTGCCTCGGACGCCGAAGCGGACCACCAACGGTGTCATCAGCAGCCGCCCGGGGATCTGGAACGCGCCCCGCGCACCGGCGAAGCCAGACGCGGCGGCCAGCGTGAGGCCCGCGGCCTGCATCACCGCGACCTGGTGGATCAGCAAGGCGGACGACGCCAGCCCCGCGAGCGCGAGCACGAGCAGGAGCCGGTGCACCGAGGGCGTCCTGAGCACCTCGCCCAGGCTGCCGCTCCGGCGGCCATCGGCAGCGGCCGGGCGGGCGCCGGGGGCGCGGACC
>PHBR01000043.1 GCA_002840675.1 Chloroflexi bacterium HGW-Chloroflexi-9 | reverse complement strand
CGGTCACGCCTGCGATTCTAGGCGCGCATCTCTTATCAGCACGAAATGGGGGCGGTGGGTCGTGCGCGTGACAATCGCGAGGAGGGGTTAGAGGTGGATCGGGACCGCGGAGATGCGGCGGTAACGGGCGGGCGCCCTGCGCCGCGGCTGCAGGAGCCCCTGGGCGCGGACGGTATCGCGGCGCTCTTCGTACGTGCCGATCTGCCCGACCTCGATCAGCCCGAGGGAGCGACCGAGGATGTAGGAGAGCACGAAACCGAACACGAAGCCCACGGCGATCGCCCAGGGCCACGGCAGGAGGAAGCGCTGCTGATCGGCGACGTCGAAGACGTGGGCCAGCCCCATGAGCGGGAGCAGACCCATCAGAATCATCGCACCATAACCGAAGAGAATCATCGCTGCGCACTTCCAATATCGTCAGCAGGCTATCACACCCACCGTACCCGGAGGGCGTATCGGGCATCCCGATCATCGACCGGCCGGGACGACCGGCCACCTGTGGGAATCCCCGATCTCTGTCACTCCGGCTGGTTGCGGCGAGTGCGAGCACCACCCCGGCCTCGATCAGCCCGTTCGGCGAGCGAGCCGGACGCACGGGGCTACGGGAAAAAGCCGCGCAGCGTAATCGCCTCGAGGACGCGCTCGATCGCGATCCAGTTCGCCGCCTGGCGGAGCGTGCAGCCCTCGCCGCCGACCGGGCAGCGCGAGGAGATCTCCCGGTACGCCTTCGCCATGATCTTGCGGAGCTGGGCGTTCACCTCGTCCTCCGACCAGTGGAGGAACTGGCGACCCTGCACCCACTCGAAGTAGGAGACGGTGACGCCGCCGGCATTCGCCAGGATGTCCGGGATCACGGTGATCCCGCGCCGCATGAAGATCGCGTCCGCCTCCGGTGTGGTGGGGCCGTTCGCGCCCTCGATGATCAGGCGGGCGCGCACGTCCTCGGCGTTCTCTTCCGTCAGGACGCTCTCGGTCGCAGCGGGGAGCAGGATGTCCACGTCCGCGGTCAGGACGTCAGCCGCCGCGATTTCCTCCGCGTGGCCGAACTCGCGGTTCCAGTCCGCCAGCGAGCCGCCGGCCTGCGTGTAGATGAAGGCGGAGGTCGCGTCGATCCCAGCCGGGTTGTGGATGGAGATGAAGCGGTCGCCGAGGTGCGTGACCTTCGCGCCGGCCTGGTGCAGCAGTTTCGCCGCGACCCCGCCGACGTTCCCGAAGCCCTGCACGGCGACCGTGCGCCCGACGAGCCCGCCCTCCGCGGCGAGGTGCTCCTCCAGCACGTACTGGATGCCTCGGCCAGTCGCCTCGAACCGGCCCTCCGAACCGCCGAGGGCGATCGGCTTGCCGGTGACGACGCCCGGGATGGTGTAGCCGTGGGACATGGAGTAGGTGTCCATGATCCACGCCATGATCTTCGGGTTCGTGCCCATGTCAGGCGCGGGGATGTCCTTATCGGGGCCGATGATGGGCACGAGTTCGCTGGTGAAGCGGCGAGTGAGGTTCTGCAGTTCGCCCTCGCTCAGGGCGCGCGGGTCCACCACCACGCCACCCTTCGCGCCGCCGAACGGAACGCCCACCACCGCGCTCTTCCAGGTCATGAGCATGGCGAGCGCCTTCACCTCGTCGATGGTGACGTTCGGGTCGTAGCGGATGCCGCCCTTCGCAGGGCCTCGCGCGATGTTGTGGTGGACGCGCACGCCCTGGAACGTCCGGAAGGTGCCGTCGTCCATCTCCACGGGAAACTCGGTGTGGTAGGTGGTCTTGAACGAGGTCAGGTAGTCGCGGTGCTGCTGGGACAGCGACAACTGATCGGCGGCGGCGTGGAACTGCGCGAGGGCGCTCTCGAGGATGGACGCCGGCATGCGGTCTCCCGTTCATCGGAGGGGTGTCCATCCATCGTACGGGACGAGGATTACCCGGGCGTCAGCCGGGATGGATGGCGTGCGCGATATCGACGATGCGGTTCGCCGCGTCGACGAAGACGACCTGCGGCTCCACCTCGGCCGCCTCGCGGTCATCCACCAGGTGGTAGGACATCACGATCACCAGGTCGCCGGGGTGGATGAGGTGCGCGGCGGCGCCGTTGGCGCAGATCACGCCGCTCCCCGCCTCGCCCTCGATCGCGTAGGTCTCCAGGCGCGCGCCGGTGCGCAGGTTCACGACCAGCACCTGCTCGTACGGCAGGATGTCGGCGGCGCGGAGGAGGTCGTTGTCGACGGTGAGGCTGCCGACGTAGTCGACGTTCGCCTCCGTGACGGTGGCACGGTGGATCTTGCCGCGCAGCATGGTGCGGAATGCCATGGGGAGTGACCTTCGATGCTTCGCCCCCGAGACGGTGGGCTGCGCGGGAAACCGTACCGGATGCGCGGCCCGCCGAACAGGGGGACGCCGGGCCTCGTGCCCGCGGGACGCAGCAGGGGCCCCGTTGCCGGGGCCCCTGCGTTGAGTGCGTCAGTCGCGAGGTGGCCCCGCGGCTACTCCGGCTCCGCCACGTAGGAGGTGACGCCGGCCAGTTCCGCCCGGGCCTCCGCGCCCGGGTCGAAGACCGAGGAGGTCTCGCCCAGGTACATCTCGCCGCGCTCGAAGTCGAACGTGAACGGGAGCAGGAGCGACTCGGGCATGGCGATCTCGGCGACCGGCGTGGGCCGTTCGACGATGATCGGCGCCCGCGCCGGGATCAGCTTGCCGATGATCACGTTCTCCTTCAGGCCGAACAGCCGGTCCGTACGGCCGGCGATCGCCGCCTCCGTGAGGACCCGCGTGGTCTCCTGGAAGGAGGCCGCGGAGAGGAAGGACTCCGTCTCCAACGACGCCTTCGTGACGCCGAGCAGCACCACGTCCGCCTTCGGCGGGGTGCGGCCCTCGGCCAGGTACTGGGCGACCAGGCGCTCGTAGTCGTGGCGGAGCATGCGCTCCCCCTCGAGGTACTCGGAGTCGCCCGGGTCCATGATCTCCACGCGCCGCATCATCTGGCGGACGATGACTTCGATGTGCCGGTCGTTCAGGTTCACACCCTGGGAGCGGTACACGCGCTGGACTTCGTCCACCAGGTAGAGCTGGCAGGCCTCTGCCCCCTGGATGCGCAGGACGTCGTGCGGGTTCAGCGAGCCCTCGGTGAGCTGGTCACCGGAGCGCACGAACTCGCCGCCTTCCACGCGCAGGCGGGCGCTAGCGGCCACCGGGTACTCCCGGCGGTCCGTGATCTC
This sequence comes from Chloroflexi bacterium HGW-Chloroflexi-9, assembly GCA_002840675.1. Classification (GTDB taxonomy): domain Bacteria; phylum Chloroflexota; class Dehalococcoidia; order UBA2979; family UBA2979; genus W-Chloroflexi-9. The sequence continues at coordinate 14,531 of PHBR01000043.1, read as the reverse complement.
ACCGGCCACACGGAGGGCGACCGGCCGGCGGCGATTGCCGCTGCGGACGAACTCCACGGTGCCACTGATGCGCGACTTCATGGGGACGGCCACCGCGGTGGAGGCCTCCTCGCCCGGCGTGGCCAGCACCTGGTCCACCCGGATCTCGTCGCCATCCTCCACCGACAGTTCGAAGCCGTCCGGGAGTGCGTACTCCTCCGACTCCGTGCGGGTGGAGGTGACCGTGATCACACGCTGGTCGCCGGTGCGGGCGATGCTGACGACGCCATCGATCTCCGACAGCGTGCCCTGCCCCTTCGGGGTGCGGGCCTCGAAGATCTCCTCCACGCGGGGGAGACCGGAGGTGATGTCGCCGCCGCCGGCCACACCACCGGTGTGGAACGTCCGCATCGTCAGCTGCGTGCCCGGCTCACCGATGGACTGCGCGGCGATGATGCCGATGGCCACGCCCGGCTCCACGAGCCGGCCGGTCGCCAGCGAACGGCCGTAGCAGTGCTGGCAGATACCGCGCTCGATGGTGCAGGTCAGTGGCGAGCGGACGAAGACGGACTTGATGCCCGCCTCCACGATCGCGCCGGCCACGTCCTCGGTGATCTCCGTGTCGGCGTCCACCAGCACCTCGCCGGTGTCCGGGTGGACGATCGGCACGGCGGCGAAGCGTCCGCTCAGGCGCTCCTGCATGGAGGCCAGCAGCGCCTCGCCCTCGCGGTGGTGGATCCAGAGGCCGGGGATCGGAGTGCCCGGCTCATTGCAGCCACCCTCGTGGACGATCATGTCCTGCGCCACGTCGATCATGCGGCGGGTCAGGTAACCGGAGTCCGCCGTGCGGAGCGCCGTGTCGGCCAGACCCTTGCGGGCGCCGTGGGTGGAGATGAAGTACTCCAGCACGGAGAGGCCGTCGCGGAACGACGAGCGGATCGGCAGCGGGATGATCTTGCCGCTCGGGTCGGACATCAGGCCACGCATACCGCCCATCTGGCGGATCTGCGTGATGTTTCCCTTGGCGCCCGAGTTGGACATCATCGCCAGCGCACCGAGCTGAGGCAGGGAGTGCATCAGCGCCATCTGCACCTTGTCGGTGGTCTCCGACCAGATCGCCAGCGACTGCTGGTACTTCTCGTCGTCGGTGAGCAGGCCCATGCCGAACTGCTCTTCCATCTCCTCGATGCGGGCGTCAGCCTGCTCGAGCAGCTGGACCTTCTCCGGCGGCGTGATGATGTCGCTGGACGAGATGGTGGTGCCGGACTGCGTGGCGTACCGGAAGCCGATGTCCTTGATGGCGTCGACGAGCTTCACCGTCTCGTCCGGCTCCAGCTCGCGCTGGGCGCGGGAGACCAACTCGCGCAGCTTCTTCTTGTCCATCGTCTCGTTCAGGTAGCCCAGCGCGTCCGGGATGATCTCGTTGAAGAGCACCCGGCCCACGGTGGTGTCCACGCGCGACCCGTCCGGCAGGCGGAGGCGGATCGGCTCGTAGATCTTCACGAGGCCCATGTTGTATTCGCGCACGACGGCGATCGTGGAGCCGAAGGTCTTGCGGACGATGTCCGTCTCACCCGCAGCGCGGTCGAACGTCATGTAGTAGCAGCCCAGGACCATGTCCAGCGTGGGCGCCACGACCGGGTCACCATTGGAGGGCGAGAGCAGGTTCTTGCTGGAGAGCATGACCTGCCGCGCCTCCGCCACCGCTTCGTAGGAGAGCGGGACGTGGACGGCCATCTGGTCACCGTCGAAGTCCGCGTTGTACGCGAAGCAGACGAGCGGGTGCAGCTGGATGGCGGAGCCTTCGACCAGGATCGGCTCGAAGGCCTGGATGCCCAGGCGGTGCAGCGTGGGGGCACGGTTCAGCAGCACGGGGCGGTCCGCAATGACCTGCTCCAGGACATCCCAGACTTCCGGCTGCGCGCGCTCCACGATCCGCTTGGCGCTCTTGATGTTGTGGGCGAGGCCCTGCTTCACCAGCGCGTGCATGACAAAGGGCTTGAACAGCTCCAGCGCCATCTTCTTCGGCAGGCCGCACTGGTGCAGCCGCAGCGTGGGGCCCACGATGATGACCGAACGGCCGGAGTAGTCGACGCGCTTGCCCAGCAGGTTCTGGCGGAAGCGGCCCTGCTTGCCCTTCAGCAGGTCAGACAGGGACTTCAGCTTGTGGTTGCCGGAACCGGCGACCGCGCGGCCTCGACGACCGTTGTCGATCAGCGAGTCCACGGCCTCCTGCAGCATCCGCTTTTCGTTGCGGATGATGATCTCCGGCGCGCCCAGGTTCAGCAGCCGCTTGAGGCGGTTGTTGCGGTTGATGACGCGGCGGTAGAGGTCGTTCAGGTCGGAGGTCGCGAAGCGGCCACCCTCCAGCTGCACCATGGGGCGCAGGTCGGGCGGGAGCACCGGCAGTTCCGTGATGATCATCCAGTCCGGGCGGTTGCCGGACTTGCGGAGCGCCTCCACCACGCGCATGCGCTTGGTGGCCTTCTTCCGCTTCTGGCCGGACGCGTCGTGGATCTCCTGGCGCAGCCGCTCGCTGAGCAGGTCGAGATCCATGCGCTCCAGGATAGAGAGCACCGACTCGGCACCCATCCCGGCCTTGAAGACCAGGCCGAAGCGCTCCTCGTAGTCGCGATACTCGGTCTCGGTCAGGACGGTCAGGTTGTCCGCCTCGATCGGGTCGCGCAGCCGGTCCAGCCAGCGCACCAGCGGCTGGTACTCCTTCTGGACCTGGTCGCGGATCGCGGACGCCTGGTCCCGCATCGGCTGCAGTTCCTTGAAGGCGACGTCACGCTTCTGCTGGATGGCGGCTTCCGCCATCAGCTGCACGTCCGCCTTCTTGTCGGCGATCGTCTGCTCCACGGCGGCGACGGAAGCGGTGACCGCCTCCTTCAGCGCCTTGAGCGTCTCCTGCGTGATCTCGTCGCCACGCTGGCCCACGGTCTCGTCGCGGAAGGTCATCTTGCCGCGGAGCTTCTCGCCCAGGCGCGACTGCAGGTCCTGCTCCGCCGTGCGGGCCTCCGTCATGACGGAGTCGATGTCGGCCTGGAACTGCGCGTCGGCCTCCGCCAGCTGGGTTTCCTTGCGCTGGAGGATCTCCTGCGACTCGTGCTCCAGCATCTGCTCGCGCAGCGTGATCCGCTTACCCAGGTCGCCTTCGCGCTGGCCGGCGATCTCGTCGATCTCCTCGTACAGCAGCTCAAGCGCGTGCTTCCGGGAGTCCTCGTTGACCTCCGTCACCACGTACTGGGCGAAGTAGACGACACGCTCCAGCGTGCGCGGGGCGATGTCCATAAGCAGGCCGAGCCGGCTGGGGACGCCCTTTGCGAACCAGATGTGGGTGACAGGCGCGGCCAGGCTGATGTGCCCCATGCGCTCGCGGCGCACCTTGGAGCGGGCAACCTCTACGCCGCACTTGTCACAGACGATGCCCTTGTACCGGACGCGCTTGTACTTGCCGCAGTGGCACTCGAAGTCGCGGACGGGGCCGAAGATCTTCTCGCAGAAGAGCCCGTCCTTCTCCGGCTTGAGCGTGCGGTAGTTGATCGTCTCGGGCTTCGTGACCTCGCCGTATGACCACGAGCGGATCTGGCTCGGGGAAGCGAGGGAAAGACGGATCGCGTTGAAGTCGTTGACCTCGAGCATCTGCTAGTCCTCCCGGAGTTCGCGGCCGGACAGGTTGATCCCCAGACGGGGGAGGGAGTCGGACTCGTCGGCAAAGCCGACGTCCTCCTCCGCCTCGTTCAGGATCTCCACGCTCAGGCCGAGCGACTGGAGTTCCTTCACGAGCACCTTGAACGATTCCGGCACGCCTGGCTCCATCGTGTTCTCGCCCTTGACGATGGCCTCGTACGTCTTCACGCGGCCCACGATGTCGTCTGACTTCACGGTCAGCATTTCCTGCAGGATGTGGGCGGCGCCGTACGCCTCCAGTGCCCACACCTCCATCTCGCCGAAGCGCTGGCCACCGAACTGCGCCTTGCCACCCAGCGGCTGCTGGGTGATGAGGGAGTAGGGGCCCGTGGAGCGAGCGTGGATCTTGTCGTCCACCAGGTGGATGAGCTTGAGTATGTACATGTAGCCCACGGTCACCGGCTGGTCGAAGGGCTCGCCCGTGCGGCCATCGAAGACCGTCTGCTTGCCCCAGATCGGCGGCGCCGTGTTGGTGCGGCCGGCGACATCCGCCACCCGCTCACGCAGCGTCTCCGCGGAGAGCTTGCGGACGTTCTTCTCGCCCAGGCCTTCCATCCACAGCATGACGGAGGCGCGGGCGGCGGTCCCGGCGGGGCCGGTGCGCAGCACCTCGTTGGCGTCGAAGCCGGCCTCCGTGAGATAGGCCTCCATCGCCGCGACGTCCACGCGCTGGCCGATCTCGGCGTCGCGCGCCTCGAAGGCGTGCTCCGTCTCCACCGCGTCCGCCTGGATGGCCATCCACGCCCGCGCGAGCGCGTCCTGGATGTCCTCGTCGCTGGCGCCGTCAAAGACGGGCGTCACGGCGCGGAAGCCCAGCGTGGACGCGGCCCAGCCGAGGTGCGTTTCCAGCACCTGGCCGACGTTCATGCGGGACGGCACGCCGATCGGGTTGAGGATGATCTCCACCGGGCGGCCGTCCGCGAGGTAGGGCATCTCCTCCGAGGGCTGGATCTTGGAGACCACGCCCTTGTTGCCGTGGCGGCCGGCCATCTTGTCGCCCTCGGTGATCTTGCGCTTCTGGGCGATCGAGACGCGGACCATCATGTTGACGTCCGCCGGCAACTCGTCGTCGTTCTCGCGGCGGAACACCTTCACGTCAATGACCTTGCCGCGCTCGCCGTGCGGGACGCGGAGGCTGGTGTCCTTCACCTCGCGCGCCTTCTCACCGAAGATCGCACGCAGCAGCTTCTCTTCCGGCGTCAGCTCGGTCTCGCCCTTGGGCGTGATCTTGCCGACGAGGATGTCGCCTTCGCGCACCTCCGCACCGATGCGGATGATGCCTTCTTCGTCCAGGTCGCGGAGCGCCTCGTCACCCACGTTCGGGATGTCGCGCGTGATCTCCTCCGGGCCCAGTTTCGTGTCCCGCGCCTCGACCTCGTACTTCTCGATGTGGATCGAGGTGAACTTGTCGTCGCGGACCACGGACTCGTTGAGGATGATCGCGTCCTCGAAGTTCAGGCCCTCCCAGGACATGAACGCCACGAGGACGGACTGGCCGAGCGCGAGTTCGCCGCCGTCCGTGCTGGAGGAGTCCACCAGCGGCTGACCCTTGCGGATCTTCTGGCCCTTGTTCACCAGCGGGCGCTGGTTCATGCATGTGCCCTGGTTAGAGCGCACGAACTTGAGCAGCGGGTAGGCCTCTTCGCGGCCGGAGGCGTACTTCACCTTCAGGAAGGAGGCGGTCACGGACGTGACCTCGCCGTCTTCCTCGGCGACCACGACGTGGCCGGAGTCCGTCGCCGCCGACAGCTCGATGCCGGTGCCCACGAGCGGGGCCTCCGGGCGGAGCAGCGGCACGGCCTGCCGCTGCATGTTGGCGCCCATCAGGGCGCGGTTCGCGTCGTCGTGCTCCAAGAACGGGATCATCGCCGCGGCCACCGACACGATCTGCCGGGGCGAGACGTCGATGAAGTCCACGTCCACGGGGCTGGCCATCAGCGGCTCTTCACCGTGACGGACCTCAACGCGGGTGGCGATGATGTTGCCGTGGCCGTCCGTCTTGGTGTTCGCCTGGGCAATGCGGTACTTCTCTTCCTCGTGCCCGTCGAGGTAGCGCACCTCTTCGGTCAGGAAGGGGAGTACCGGCACCATGTCGGTGGCGGCTTCGGCCAGGGCCTTCGCGGTCGCCTCGTCGATAAGTTCGCCGCCGCGGGCCAGGATCTTGCCGGACTTGCTCTTCACGTCCTCGCCCGGGATGCGGTTGAGGAGCGCCTTCGCCTGGTCCTTCGCCACCTCGTGCGCCACGACGCGGTACGGGGTCTCGATGAACCCGAAGTCGTTGACGACGCCGAAGGTGGCGAGGGAGCCGATCAGGCCGATGTTCGGCCCTTCGGGCGTCTCGATCGGGCAGATGCGGCCGTAGTGGCTGTGGTGCACGTCACGCACATCGAAGCCGGCGCGGTCGCGGGAGAGGCCGCCCGGGCCCAGCGCGGAGAGCTTCCGCTTGTGGGCGATCTCGGAGAGCGGGTTGACCTGGTCCATGAACTGGGAGAGCTGGCTGCCGCCGAAGAACTCCTTCATGGCCGCCACCACGGGGCGGATGTTGATCAGGGCGGACGGGGTCGCCTCGTCCGGGTCGGTGATCGTCATGCGTTCACGGACGACGCGCTCCATGCGGAGCAGGCCGACGCGGAACTGGTTCTGCATCAGCTCGCCGACGGAGCGGACGCGACGGTTGCCCAGGTGGTCAATGTCGTCCGCGGCGCCGTGGCCGTTGTTGATGTCGATGATGCGGCGCACGATGCCGATGATGTCGGCGCGGCGCAGCGTCCGGATCTCCGGCGCGTCCACCAGGGCCAGGCGCTTGTTGAGCTTGTACCGGCCCACGCTGCCGAGGTCGTAGCGGCGGTCAGCGAAGAACAGCGTCTCGATCAACTCGCGGGCGTTGTCCGCCGTGGGCGGGTCGCCAGGGCGCAACCGGCGGTAGAACTCCTCCAGCGCCTCGCGGCGGTTGGTGGTGGCGTCCTTCGCCAGCGTGGTGCGGACGTACTGGTGGTCGTCGTTGGTGTCGATGTCCGCGAGGAGGGCGGCGACGCGCTCGTCCGTGCCGAGTTCCTCATCCGTCATGCCCTCTTCGTTGTCGATGCAGCGGAGCAGCACGGAGACCGGGATGCGGCGCTTGCGGTCGACCTTCACGGAGATGACGTCACGGGTGCTGGTCTCGAACTCCAGCCAGGCGCCGCGGTTCGGGATCAACTTCGCGCCGATGAGCTTGCGGCCGGTGGCCGGGTCGATCTCCTGGGTGAAGTAGACACCCGGGGAGCGGACCAGCTGGGAGACCACCACGCGCTCGGCGCCGTTGATGATGAAGGTGCCGTGCTTGGTCATCATGGGGATGTCACCCATGAAGATCTCCTGCTCCTTCACCTCGCCGCTTTCCTTGACCAGCAGTTCCACGCGGACGCGCAGCGGCGACGCGTAGGTGCGCTCGCGGTCGCGGCACTCGGTCTCGGTGTACTTCGGGTCTTCGAAGCGGTAGTCGCCGAAGCGGAGCTCCATGCGGCCGCCGGTGAAGTCCTCGATCGGCGAAATCTCGTCGAACAGCTCGCGCAGGTTCTCCCGGAGGAAGCGCTCGTAGGAGCGGCGCGGCATGTCGATGAGGTTCGGCATCTCCATCTCGGGCTGGGCGGAGCCGAAGACCTTCTTCATGCTCGGAACCCGGCGGTTCGAGACGACGATGCGGCGGTTGGTGGCCAAAGTGTTCCCCTTCACGGGACCGGCCAGCCGCGGAAGGCTGGCGGGTACGGGGTGGTGTAGTGCCAAACGTGAGTCACAAGCCGGGCAGCCATACCGGGGGACGAACCCCCTCCCGCCGCCACACAGCCGGACACCGAACAAACCCCGTACGGCTCATCTTGCCGTCGGGGTCGTGATGCCTCGTTACATATTACCTGAGAGTGCCCACGCGAATATCAGTGTACGCGCGCTGAGGCAGATTGACAACGGTAGCCACGTTGCCGGTGCGCTGTCAATGAACTCGCGCGCAGCCGCCGATGGAGATTACCCCTGCTCAGTCGGCCTCAGGCGTTGGGGTCGCCTCCGGCTCCGGTGTGGCGGTGGCGGCCTCCGCGTCCAGTTCCGCCCGGCGGGCGACGGCGGCCTCCGCGTCGATCGGGCGGTTGGAGGCGGCTTCCCACACAGGCCAGGCCTCCTTCGGGGCGTTCGTCGCGTCCCTCAAGCCGATCGTCGCGAGCAGGTCGTAGGGGGGCGAGGCCGCAAAGGACAGGTCGGTCGCCGCGAACCAGATCACCAGCGGCGAGCCGAGCCGGTCGGCGTCCTCCAGCAGCCGCTGGAGGAACCGGCGCTGCTCCGGCTGCGTCCCGGAGTTCACGCCCTCCCGCCCGGCGGTGGAGGCGAACCCCACGCCGAGGAAGGCGATCGGCCGGTCCGTGTGGTCGGCCAGGTCCAGGTAGTACCGGGGTGGCACTTTCCGTGCGGTCGGGTAGGCGAACGAGGGATAAGAGGTGATCCCGACGAGGTCGAGCCGGTCGCCGAAGTCGTCCAGGAGATCCCAGCGGGGCGCGTGCGGCGGCAGTTCCGGCACCACCCCCATGAACTCCTCGAACTGGTAGGTCACCAGCACCTGCGTCCGCGGCGAGGCCGCCTTCACCACGTCGTAGGCGGCCACATAGGCTTCGACGAAGGCGAAGTACCCCTCCGGGTTGCGCTCGAAGGTCGAGTTGATCTCGGTGCCCAGCACCAGGTAGTCGGGCTTCATCACGCGGGCGACGTACTCCGCCTCGGCCACGAACGCCCGGCGGAGGTCTGGATCGGCCAGCGACCGCCCGGCGTACGCCGCGGGCAGGTTGGCCAGGCGACCGCGCTGGGTCGGGTCGAACGGATCCAGGGCGGCGACGATCTGGAGGCCGCGCGCACGAGCGGCATCGCGGTCGGCGGCGAGTTCCTCCGCCAGCCGGTCGGAGACGCGCGCGCCCGGCAGGAACTGGTCCCACGCGGATGCCCGCTGGATCATGATCGCCTCGCCGTAGTTCGCGGCCAGGTCAAAGACGGAGGTATAGGCCTCCGTGGTGAGCGTGCCGGGGACGTCCGAGAAGCCCAGGGCAAAGGCGCGCGGGTCGCCCTCCACCGTCCGCTCGCGAGCGGTGAAGGTGGAGATGGTCTCCTCCGGCCGGCAGCCGGCGAGCAGGAGCATCGCGAGGCCGGACAGGAGAAGCGCCGTCAGGATCGAGGCGCGCGGCCGCAGGCGGGTCACCGTTCCATCATCCGGGCGCCCCGCGCGGCAGGCAAACCGCCGCCGGCGCGGATTCGGGACATTCCCTGATGTTTCGGGGGCGTGCAGCGCCGAAACTCCGGGAAAGGTCTCGATGAACCGGGGGTTCCATGCACGGGGTAGCCGGCAACCACAGCACGGATGACGTCCTGCAGGCGCTCCACACCGTGACCACGGACTCGCACGCGCGCGCGCTGATCGCCCGGGCGGCACGGGTCGCCGGCGTCCGCCGGGGTTCGCGCCTGGATGCCGATCAGTTGTTGATGCTCTGCTCCGCGCTGGCGGCGGAGGGCGGGCACATCGAGCAGATCGCGGTGGCGTTGGCCCAGCGTGCGCTGGACGAGCCTACGCGTGGCGGGGGTCGTCAGCCTCGTCCGTGAACACCGTTTCACGTGCAACGTCGCCCCAGGAGAAGAGCGCCGCGGCGAAACGGATCGACTGCCCCTCGCGCTGATTCAGGGTGTCCAGCGAGATCGCGTGCAGATACGCCTCCAGCCGCCGGGCGACGCCATCCTCCATGTAGAACTCCACGGGGCGGAACACGCCGAACGTGGTGGAGGCAAGCGGCTCCCCGCCGGGCACGGCGCAGGCGAGCGCCAGCGCCATCTGGTCAATGCCGTACGGCCGCCGCGTCTCGCCCATCTTCTGGCGGCACCACTCGGTCACATCGTCCGCCAGTTGCTGCATGGAGGCAGCGGTCAGCGGCTCCGGGCCGAAAAGCCACTCGTGGCGGAAGAGTCCCGTCCCACGACGGATGGAGGCCTCCACGCGCGTGCGCAGAGAATCCGGTCGGAAACGGTCGAGCAGGGTGCCAAACATGCGGGTCGCCTTCCCATCGAGGCAGCCTGGTCTCAGCCGGCCATCGAGCATCACGGGCTGAACCCCCCGCCTCGGGGAAACCCTTACGCCAATCATCGGCGGGTTCGCCGGGCTCCCCACCCCGCCGCCGGAAGCGGCCCGAAGGACGGCGACCGCGCCCACGGCCTCCCGTAGACTCAACCGCATGGATCGAGGCGAGTTCGAGCGCATCGTGGAGGAGGCCCTGGGCGGCCTCCCGGAGCCGTTCGCGAGCCGCCTGGACAACATCGCGATCGTGGTGGAGCCCGAGCCCGACCCGGAGGAACTGGACGAGGCAGGGCTGCCGGAGGACGAAGAGCTGTTCGGCCTCTACGTGGGCGTCCCGCTGACGGACCGCTTCGACTACCACATGGTGCTGCCGGACCGGATCCTCATTTTCCAGGGGCCGCACGAACGGCATTTCTCCCCGGAGGAGCTGCCCGCCGAGATCCGCAAGACGGTGATCCACGAGATCGCCCACTTCTTCGGGATCGACGACGACCGCCTCGAAGCGATGGGGATGGGCTAGCCCGCGGCCTGGACGGGGAGCCCGCACGGCCGGGCTCCGGTAGACTGCCGCGGCGCCCCGATCGGGGCCCGGGCCGGGAGGAGTCACCGATGACGGCTGAGATCACCGAGCAGTACATCGTTGGCCTGGACGACACGGACGGGACCGGGGTGGAGGGCACGGGCGCCCTCGCGCGCGCGCTCGCCGCGCACGTCGCGGACGCCGGCTGGGGCCGCTCGCTGGGCGTCACGCGCCACCAGCTCTTCGACAGCGAGAAGCTCACCTACACCACGGGGAACCACTGCTACGCGGTGGGGATCGAGACCGACCGCAACGCGCTGGACCTGGAGGACGACCTGGTGGAGTGGGTGCGGAAGCACGCCGCCAAGGACGCCGACCCGGGCGTCGCGATCCTCAGCCGCCACTCCGACATGCCCCACGTCCTCGCCTTCGGACGGCGGTCGCAGACCGAGATCATGAAGCTGGAGTGGGCGCAGACGTTCTCCACGGAGGCAAACGTCGCGCTGCGCGCGCTCGGCCGGAAGCGCCTGGGCACGATCGGCGCGCTCGCGGCCGTAGGCCTCCGCGCGGGCGGGCGGGACGGGCGGTTCATCGACCTCCCGACGATCCGTGACCTGAACGGCCGCGTCACCGCGGGGAACATCCGCGAGCGCACGGGCGTGGAGGCGGTCCTGGACGAGGCCGGCGAGCCGCTGGACCGCGACGACCTGGTGGAGACGTTCGGCTGGCTGCGGCCGAGGCTGGAGGAGGGCCGCCCGGTCATCCACACCAGCCGCTCCCCGGAGGGACGCTTCTGGCTCGTCACCGACCGCCGCCCCGCGAACGAACCCGCGGGGGACTAGCCGATCAGTTCGTCGATGAGCGCGTCTCGCTCGACGCCGAGGTACCCGGCGACCTGCTGGACGATGCTGCTTAATGTCCCAACGCGCAGCCCTGAGTGCCGCGGCACGGTCACGTGTCGCTCAACCCCGTCGATCACGGCTGTCAGACGGATGTGGCTACCGTGCTGGCGGACGAGTCTAAACCCGTAGGGCCGAAGCAGGCGGACGAAGTCCTCACCTGAAATGTCCCGGGGAAGTCTCGGTGGCACAGTTAGCGCTCCTCACCCGGAGCGTCCGCTATGTCGATGGAATCCGGCTAGGGAGCAAGAACCTCGTCGCGGACGAAGTGCAGCCGGATGATCTGAGGCGCGGCGTCATCGTCGAAATGAACGGAGACGGCGTCCCGCACCATGGCGCGCAACTCTTCCAGCGTGTCCGCCTCCGTGAAGATGCCCTCCCCGACGGCGCGTGCGAGCCAGCCCCCCTCGGGGGCCTCTTCAACCACGAACACAACTTCCGTAGGTACCTGCGGCATACGTCGATTCTATCCCTTGCCCGCGAGGATCAGGATCTGGGCCGCCTCATCCAGCGCGGAGATCCACTTGAGCGCCTCCCAGCCGTCCGCGCCGCGGGCGTAGGCGCCGTGGCCGCGCACCATCACCACCGGCACCTCGCGGAGCGCCTCGGCGACGGGGCCGGCGGAGGCCTGCCACGCCGCCTCTACCACCGGCACGCGCGGGATGAACAGCTGGCCCTCGAGGTTGATCGGCAGGATCGCGTCCCAGTCGAAGGAGAGCGCGATCGCGTGCACCGGGTGCGCGTGCACCACGACCTGCGCCTCCGGGACGCCCTCGTACACCGCGAGGTGGATCGCCGTGTCGGAGGACGGTGGCGGGTCGTGCATCGCCTGTGCGCGGCCGTGGGAGTCCACCACGGCGAACTGCTCCGGCGTGAGCCGCCCGAGCATGGCGCCGGTGCCGGTGATGCAGGCGCCCTGTCCCCACCGTGCCGACAGGTTGCCGCCGTGCGATGTCACGAGGCCCGCCGAGCGCAGGTCGCGCCCGACCTCGATCAGCATCTCCACCAGGGGCGTGAGCGCGGGATCTCGCGGCACGGCTAGAACCCGCCGCCGTTCACGGTGATGCGCTGGCCGGTGACGTAGGAGGCTTCCTCAGAGCAGAGGAACGCCACCGCGTCCGCGATGTCCTGCGGCTGGCAGACGCGGCCGAAGGGCGAATCCGCGTCCAGTTCGCGCATGCTGGTGATGTTCCGCCGCGCGCGCATCAGGCGGTTGCCCATGTCCGTCTCGACGAGGCCGGGCGCCACGACGTTGACGTGGATGCCGTGCTCCCGCTCCTCCTTCGCCAGCGTGTACGCCAGCGCCTCCATGCCCGCCTTCGCCATGTTGTACGGCGCACCACGGCCGCCGAAGGACTGCGCCGCGCCGGAGGAGATCATCACCACGTCGCCGCGGGGCTGGGTGCGCATCTGCGGCACCAGCAGGTGGGACATGTGCTGGGAGCCGAAGACGTGCGTGCGCACGACGCGCCGCATCTCCTCCGGGTCCGTGTCCACCACGGCGTTGCCGCGGCTCGCGATGCCGGCGTTGTTCACGAGGATGGAGAACGCGCCGAAGTCCTTCAGCGCCTGTTCCGTCATGCGACTGCAGGACTCGAAGTCGCCGACGTCGCCCTGGTAGGCGGCGGCCTTGCGGCCCAGCGCCGTGATCTCGGCGACGGCCTCGTTCGCCTCGTCCGGGTGGCGGGTGTAGTTGACGGCGACGTCCGCGCCCGCGGAGGCGAGGGCGAGGGCGATCGCGCGGCCGATGCCGCGGCTGCCCCCGGTGACGAACGCGGCGCGGCCGCTCAGGTCGATGGTCATGGTGGACTCCTTCGCGCTCGGGCTATCCGCCGGAGACGGTGAGGCGCTGGTTCGTGATGTAGGCAGAGCGCGGACCGCAGAAGAAGGCGACCGCGTTCGCGATGTCCTCCGGCTGGCCGACACGGCCGAAGGGCTGGCTCGCGTCCAGTTCGCGCATGCTCTGCACGCCGCGCGTGAACTTCACGAGGGCGAGCCCCATGTCGGTCTCGACGAGCCCCGGGGCGACCACGTTCACGTGGATGCCGTTCGCCCGTTCTTCCTTCGCCAGCGTGTACGCGAGCGCCTCCATTGCTGCCTTCGCGGCGCTGTAGGTGCCGCCCGTGGCGCCGAAGCCCTGCGCCGCGATCGAAGAGATCATCACGATGTCGCCTCGGGGCAGCGCCCGCATCTGCGGGACCAGCGCCTGGCAGAGGTAGAACGGCCCAAAGGCGTGCGCCGCCATCAGGCGCTCGAACGGGTCGGGCCCGGAGTCCGCGACAAGCGGGCGGCCGACGGCGGTGGCGCCGATGCCGGCGTTGTTGACGAGGATGTCGACCTTGCCGAAGTCGCGCAGCGCTGCCTCGGCGAGGCGGGCGCAGTCTGCTTCCTCCGCCACGTCCGCCTGGTACACCTCCGCGCGCCGCCCGAGGGCACGAACCTCGGCCGCGACCGCGGCGGCCGCGTCCGGGTTGGCGTGGTAGTTGATGGCGATGTCCGCACCGTCCGCGGCCAGCCGGAGGCTGATCGCGCGGCCAATGCCGCGACTGCCGCCGGTGACCAGCGCGGTCCGCCCGTCCAGGTCGCCCATGTTGGCGCTCGCTTTCGTGTGTGCCGGGTGAGGCGTCGAGTCTACCCGTCGGGCAAGCACGGGAGGGCATGAAGAAGGCCGCCCCGGAGGGCGGCCTTCCGTCCGCGCGAAGGGGCGGGTTACTTCGCCTTGGCGAGCTTCGGCGCGGGGGCCTCACCGTTCACGACCGACTTGAGGCCAGCCGCCGCGGTGAACTTCGGCGCCTTGGACGCAGCCACCTTGATGGCGGCGCCGGTCTGCGGGTTGCGGCCGGTGCGCGCCTTGCGGGCGACACGGCTGAACTTGCCGAGGCCCGGGTAGGCGACGTCTTCGCCGGCCTTCAACTTCGCCTGCACCACGTCGCGGAACGCGTTCAGGACGCGCTCGGACTCCGCGGAGGTCGCGCCTGCCTGCGCGGCCACCAACCCAACCAGTTCTGCCTTCGTCATCTGAAACCTCCCCTGTGGCGGCGAGTGCCGCCGGATCACCTGCCTATGCACATCATCATTTCTGACGGAGCCCTCAAATGTCAAGCGTTTACAGGGGATTTCTGCAATTCATTCTCTGATCCCCTGCAATACCGCGCTCTGACGAGGCGGCCTCGCACGAAGTCCAGAAAGCACGCGGGTCTCCCGGGCTCACCGGCGATCGGATCACAGGTCGAGGTGCCGGGGCAGGGCTCGCGGGCCCCGGGGCGGACGCTCAGGCGGTCGCGAACCGCCGTGCGAGACGCTCCGCGGCGTCCGCCGCGAGGCGCGCGGCGTCCCGCATCGGCTCGCCGTCGACCGCGCTCAG
>PHBR01000042.1 GCA_002840675.1 Chloroflexi bacterium HGW-Chloroflexi-9 | reverse complement strand
GACGAGCGCGTCGAGGATCGCGCGCCGCGCCGGTCCGCCGGGCTGTTCGAGCGCACGCTGGCCGCCGCCGAGACGGACGGCCGTGCCGACGCCGCGGAGTTCGAGGCGTCTCGCGCGCTCCGTGCCCGGAATGGCTACGCCTCTACCCCCGCCTCGGTCGCCGCGGCGGTCGCCAGCGTGGACCGCGAGCGGCGGATCGCAGACGTGCAGCGTGCGATCGCGGAAGCGCGGAGGAACGCCGGTTGAACCGCCCCCTCCCACGGCCGTTCCCGACCTGGCGCCGCCCGCATCCGTCTCGACGGACGCTGGCGATACTCGCCCTCGGCTGCATGGTGATGCTGATGGCGTCCGGTTGCGTGGCGCCGGACGGCACCGTGACCGCGCCGGGCGTGGGGCCTCAGTCGGTGGACGACCCCTCGGGCCGGGCGAGCGGGGTGCAGCTGCTGTTGCTGCTCACCACGCTCTCGCTGGCGCCGGCGCTGCTGATCATGGTGACCTCCTTCACCCGCATCGTGATCGTGCTCTCGCTCGTGCGGAACGCGATGGGCGTGCCGCAGCTGCCGCCGAACCAGGTGCTGGTGGGCATCGCCTTCCTGCTGACGGTGTTCGTGATGGCGCCGGTGTGGACCACCGTGAACGAGGAGGCGCTCCAGCCGTACCTCGCGGGGACCATGGACCAGGGCGAGGCCATGGACCGTGCGGAAGGCCCAGTGCGGAAGTTCATGCTGGCGCAGACGCGCGAGCAGGATCTGGCGCTGTTCGTTGGCCTGAGCCAGGAGACGCGCCCGGCGAACGTCTCCGAAGTACCGACCTACGTGATCATCCCGGGTTTCATCGTGAGTGAGTTGAAGACGGCGTTCCTCATGGGGTTCGTCATCTTCATCCCGTTCCTGGTCATCGACATCGTGGTCTCTTCGGCGCTGCTGTCGATGGGCATGATGATGCTACCCCCGGTCGTCGTGTCCCTGCCGTTCAAGATCCTGCTGTTCGTCCTCGTGGACGGATGGAGCCTGATCATCGGCTCGCTCGTGACGAGCTTCGTCACTGTCTGATCCGCGCCGCATAGGAGTTCACCCGCAATGACGGACGGCAATGTCATCGCTCTGGCTCAGGACGCACTGGTCACCACGCTGCTGGTGTCCGGTCCGATCCTGATTGTGAGCCTCGTTATCGGCATGTTGATCTCCGTCTTCCAGGCGATGACGCAGATCAACGAGGTGACGCTGACGTTCGTGCCGAAGATCCTCGGCGTGTTCGCCGTGGCCGCGGTCCTGGGGCCCTGGATGATCGGGACGATGGTGAACTACACCGTGCGCCTGTTCGCGCTGCTGCCGGTGCTGGCTCGCTAGTGCTGAGCGAGGTGTTCACCGTCTCGCCGCAGTGGTCGGCGCACTTCCTGCTCGTGCTGGGGCGGGTGACGGCGGCCGTGGTCGCGGCGCCGCTGTTCGGCGCGCGGTCCGTGCCCACGCAGATCAAGGTCGGCCTGTCCATCCTGCTGGCGCTGATCGTTCTTCCGCTGGAGGGTACGCCGCTCGCGGCGATCCCCGTTGACCTGTTCTCGTTCGCGTCCGCCTTCGGGATGGAGATCCTGATCGGCATTGCGTTCGGCATCGGCGTGATGCTCGTGTTCCAGGGCATGGAGATGGCCGCCTCGATCGTGAGCATCCAGATGGGCTTCGGCCTCGGCGAGATCTTCGATCCGCTGACCGGCGCGCAGACCGGTGTGCTGCAGCAGTTCTACAAGATGCTGGTGACGCTGATCTTCTTCGCCATGAACGGCCACTACCTCGTCATCCAGGGCATCCTCCATACGTTCGAGGTGATCCCGCCGGGCACCGGTGACCTGACCGTGATCGCCGGCGACCGCGTCGCGCCGTTCTTTGGTGCGCTCCTGGTGACCTCGATCCAGATTGCGCTTCCGGTGTTCGGCGCGCTGATGCTCACCGACCTCGCGATGGCGCTCGTCGGCCGCACGGTGCCGCAGCTCAACGTCCTGGTCGTCGGCTTCCCGGTGAAGATCGGCGTCGGCCTCGTGACCCTTGCCGCGGCGATGCCGCTCATGACGACATTCATCAGCGCCACCCTGGGGCGGGCGCTGGTGGACGTCAACGGACTGTTGAGGCCGTAGCCATGGCAGGCGAGAAGACCGAAGCCCCTACGCCGCGCCGGATGGACGACGCCCGCAAGCGCGGGCAGGTCGCGCGCTCCCGCGAGGTCGACAGCGCGATCGTGATCCTTGTGACGCTCCTGGTCTTCCGGTTCTCCGGCGGCGGGATGTGGGCCTCGCTGGAAGCGCTCGCGATCGACGCGTGGAGGCGACCGGGCGATGAGGTGCTGTCTACCGACCTGGCGGGGGTGATTGGCGTCCAGATCGTCATCCGCGTCCTGCTGGTGCTGGCTCCACTGATCGGCGCGATCACGTTCTTCTCGGTGCTCGGTGGGATGGCTCAGACCGGCGGTCCGCTCTTCTCGAAGGATGCGCTGAAGCCCAAGTTCAACCGCATGGATCCGCTGAAGGGCGGCAAGCGCCTGATCGCGTCTCGCCAGGCGTACGTGAACCTCGTGAAGTCGCTCGCCAAGTTTGGCATCCTCGGTGGGGTCGCGGTCATGATCTTCAAGAACCGTTGGGACGACATCACCTCGGCCGGGATGCAGGCTGGCCTGACGCCCGCGGTGGCGATGCTTATCGACGTGGCGTTCGACCTCATGCTCTGGACCGCGGTCGTGCTGATCGTCATGGCCGCTGCGGACTACCTGTTCCAGAAGCAGGACCTGGCGCGCTCGCTGCGGATGTCTCGTCAGGAAATTCAGGACGAGATGAAGCAGTCGGACGGTGACCCGCAGATGAAGGCGCAGATGGCACGCGCCCGCCGGCAACTGCTCCAGCGGATCATGAAGTCCGTCCCGAAGGCGGACGTGGTGCTGATGAACCCCACCCACTACGCGGTCGCGCTCCGGTACGACCCCGCCACCTCGCCCGCGCCGATCGTGGTCGCAAAGGGCATGAACCTGGTCGCGCTCCGGATCCGCGAGATCGCGGAGGAGAACGGCGTGACCGTGATCACGAATCCACCGCTCGCGCGCGCGCTCTACAAGGCGACGCGCGTGGGCCAGGAGATCCCGGCCGACCTGTACGAGGCGGTCGCGGAGATCCTTGCGTTCGTCTACCGGCTCCGGACCTCACGGTTCGGCCGGCGGGCTGTGGCGTAACCGGGCAGAGGGAGCAGGACGATGGCGGCAGCACGGACATCGGCGCGCAGGGACACCTCGGACGTGGGGTTGCTCTCCATCATCACGCGCAACTCGGACGTGGCGCTGGCGATCACGGTGCTCGCGGTCATCGGCCTGATGATCGTGCCGGTGCCGCCGATGGTGTTGAGCCTGCTGATCGTCGCCAACTTCGCCGCCTCCGTCACGATCATGCTGATCGCGATGTACACGCGGGAGGTGCTGTCGTTCAGCGTCTTCCCGTCCCTCCTGTTGCTGGTCACGCTCTTCCGCCTGGCGATCAATATTGCCTCGACGCGCCTGATCCTGCTCTATGGCGACGCTGGCTCGGTCATTGATGCGTTCGGTGAGTTCGTGATCGGCGGGTCGCTGATCGTCGGCATCGTGGTGTTCCTCATCCTGCTCGTGATCCAGTTCGTGGTGATCACGAACGGTGCCGGCCGCGTCGCTGAGGTCGCCGCCCGCTTCACCCTGGACGCCATGCCCGGCAAGCAGATGTCGATCGACGCCGACCTGAACGCCGGCCTCATCTCAGACACGGAGGCGCGGACGCGTCGGGCGAAGATCTCCGCGGAAGCGGACTTCTACGGCGCGATGGACGGCGCCTCCAAGTTCGTGAAGGGCGACGCGGTCGCCGGGCTGATCATCACCTCGATCAACCTCATCGGCGGCATGACCATCGGGATCGTGCAGCAGGGGCTCGCGCCGGGCGAGGCGGTCTCCGCCTTCTCCATCCTGACCGTGGGCGACGGCCTCGTCTCCCAGATCCCGGCGCTCCTGGTCTCGACCGCGACGGGCATCATCGTGACCCGCGCGGCGTCCGAGGGGCACCTGGGCCAGGACATCGGTGGGCAGCTGTTCTCCAACCCGCGCGTCATGTTTATCGTCGCGGGCATCCTGACAACCTTTGGCCTAGTACCGGGACTTCCCCGATCCCCGTTCTTCATCATCGCGGCCATCATGGGAGGCGCCGGGTACCTTCTCCGCCAGCGCCAGCGGGCGCGGGCGGTGGAAGTGGCCGAGGCCCGCGAGGTTGAAGACCGGGATGAAGCGCAGAGCGTGGACTCCGTGGTCAACATGCTCCGGGTTGATCCGCTGGAGGTGGAGGTCGGATACGGCCTCATCCCGTTGGTGGACGGCGAACACGGCGGGAACCTGCTGCACCGGATCACCATCATGCGACGTCAGATCGCCACGGACCTGGGCATCGTGGTCCCGATGATCCGGATTCGGGACAACCTGTCGTTGCCCGCGAACCAGTACGTCTTGAAGTTGCGCGGTATCGAGATCGGCGGCGGCCAGCTCCTCGCCGGCCAGTTCCTGGCGATGGACTCGGGCCTGGCGACGGCAGAGATCGCCGGCACGGCCACGACCGAGCCGGCCTTCGGTCTGCCGGCGCGCTGGATCGCCCCCGCGGACAAGCAACAGGCCGAGTTCCTGGGCTACACGGTGGTCGACCCGCCGTCCGTCCTCATTACTCACGTCTCCGAACTCATCAAGCGGCACTCGCCGGAACTGCTGTCCCGCCAGGATGTGCAGACGCTCCTCAACCACCTCAAGGAGGAGTACCCGGCCGTGGTGGACGAGCTGGTCCCCGGCATCCTCACCGTGGGCGAGGTGCAGGGCGTCCTGCAACTGCTGCTGGCCGAGGGCGTTTCCGTCCGCGACCTGGTCACCATCGCCGAGACGCTGGCCGACCTGGGCCGCCAGACGAAGGAGATCGAGGCGCTGACGGAGGGTGTCCGCACCGCGCTGGCGCGCCAGATCACCATGCAGCACCGCGCCGCGGACAACCGCATCCATGCCATGACGCTGAACCCTCGCCTGGAGCAATCGCTCGCGCAGGCGCTGACGCCTACGGACGCCGGGATGGCGCTCGTGGTGTCGCCGGAGCTGCTGCAGCGACTGCTGACGGCGGTCGCTGCACAACTCGAACGCGCCGCCGCCCAGGGCCGGCAGCCGGTCCTGCTCACGTCCAGCCGCATCCGGCGGCCGCTCCGGCGGCTGCTTGAGCGTTCCGTACCGGCGTTGCCGGTGATCGCCTTCGCGGAGATCGCGCGCGAGGTCGAGGTGGAAGCGATCGCACAGGTGGAGGTGGAATATGCAGCAGCCTAAGCGGTTCCAGGCAGGCACGCTGGCCGAGGCGTATGACAAGGTGCGCCGCGAACTGGGTGCGGACGCCGTGATCCTCTCCACCCGCAAGGCGTATGCACCGGGGCTCTTCGGCCAGCCGGGCCGGCAGTTCGTGGAAGTGGTCGCACACCTCCCCACGGTCGCCGAGGCCGCACCCACGGGACGCCGTCCCGTGCTGGAGCAGGACCTGGCGGCGCACGACATGATCCGTGCGGTCGCGGAGGCCACGGCGGCCGCTCCGATCGAGGAGTCGAAGCCCGCCGCCGTCACGCACACGGGATTCCTGCGCGCCGCTGCCGCCGTGGACCTCTCCGAGGAGTCCGAGCCGGAGGTCGTCCGCCAGTCGCTGCCCGCCGCTGAACTGGCGCCGCTCAGCCGGCAACTGGACCAGATGCGCACGCTCCTGGAGTCCCTGGTCGCGGACCGTGCCGGCGCGCGCATGGACGCGGCCCCGGCCGCCGCTCGCGACCTGCGCGACCGTCTGATCCGCCACGGCGTCTCCCCGCGTCTGGCTGCGACCATCCTCGGTGAGGCCGGGGAGGCCGTGGTGCGTGCCGACAACGTGGACGCGATGGCGCGGACGGTCGAGCGCAAGATCGCCGCGAAGCTGCCGCAGACGAGCACGCCGACCTTCGGACGCCGCCCGCTGGCGATCTTCCTCGTGGGCCCCGGCGGCGCCGGCAAGACCACGGTGGCCGTGCGCCTGGGCCTGGAGCTGGAACGCGCGAACGGCCTGCGCGTGGCGCTGGCCGGCACGGACGTGAACCGCGCGGGTGCGCCGCAGCAGTTGCTGGCGTACGGCGCCGCAACCGGACTGCCCGTGCACCTGTGCTACGGCCCGGAGGAGCTCGATGAGTTGCTCCGGTCGGGCGGTGCCGATGTCGTGATCGTGGACACCCCCGGCCACAACGGCCTGAAGCGCGATCGTATGGCCGAACTCGGCGCTTTCCTGGGGGTGGCGCGCACGAGGTCCGTGCTGCTCACGCTGCCGGCGACGATGAAGGGGAGCGACCTCGCAGACGTCGTCGCCGCCTTCAGCACCGTCGGCGTGGACGGCCTGGTCGCGACCCGTTGTGACGAGACCTCGCACTTCGGCGCGCTGGTGGACGTGGCCGTGGATGCCGCAATCGGCTTCGCGTACACCACGCACTCCGACCAGGTGAGCGAGGCTCCACGGACCGCGGACAACCTGGCGCTGGCAACGGCGGTCGTAGCAGCCGAATGGGCTGCGCCCACGCCGGTGAACGCCGCATCCGCGACGCGTCGATTGGCACGGGTGGGCTAGCCGGACGTGACGTCCTTCATCGACCTCAAGCCCGGTACACGGGTGAACGTGACCCCCCCGGAGGATCCGGGCGGGGCCACGTACGAATGCACCATCCGCCAGGTGACCCCTCGCGGCATGCGTCTGAGCACGCCGCGGCGTGATGGCGAGGTGCTGGAGGTCGTCCCGGGCGAAGAGCTGGCGATGTTCACCATGCTCCACGGGCGGGTCTACCGCTTCCAGGTGGCCGTGCGCCTGGTGGAGTTCACCGAGTACGACAGCATCACCGTGGAACTCCCGGCAGAGGCGGAGCGCACGGAGCGACGTGCTTACTACCGCCTGCCGACCCGCATCGAGCCGCGCCTCGCCATGCGTCTGGACGATGCGGGGAAGGAAGTCCAGCGGCTGAACGTGACGGTCATGGATATGTCGGGCGGCGGCATGCTGCTGCAGGTGCGGGAGTACATCCCGTCCGGTGCCCGGATCCGCATCGTTCTGGAACTGGAGGGCGAACCGCTGGAGCTGGACATGCTGATGCAGGCCCTCAGCGTGCAGCGCCCTTCGACCTCCGCCCAGTACTACCGCGTGAACTGCCAGTTCATCGATCCCGACCGCCGGGAGCGCGAGCGCGTGGTCCGCTACATCTTCCGCCAGCAGGTGGAGATGCGACGCAAGGGGGTTATCTAGTGCTGATCCTGCGCGCCGGCCTCTACCTCGCCGTCGTCGTGGCGGCCTGGACGGTATGGGCGTCCCTGGGGGCCGGCTATCACGTCGAGACCGCGATCGTCCGGGGCCTGCTGGCGTTTCTGCCCGTGGTGTTCGTCGCCTACCTCGCCGAGATCGTGGTGGTGACGGCCCCCGTCCGGCACCGCGAGGGTGGGGAACGCGGCGCCGCATACGAGGACGAGACCGGGCGCGCCGAGGATGACGCGCACACCGAACAAGAGAACCGCACGCCGGCCAGCCTCCCCGCGGCCCGCGAACGCGCGACTGCGATGGAGCGGCGAGCAGCCGCCTAGTCTGAGGTAACGAGATGGCCACCCAGCGACGGAAGCCCCTCGATCCGAACGCCCTCACCGGGGAGGCCTTGCAGCGCGCGAACACCGTGCTGTGGGAGCGCTTCCTGGCGACGAAGGACGCAGCGGTGCGCGAGCAGATCATTCTGCAATACGCGCCGCTGGTGAAGTACGTCATGGGCCGCCTGGCGATCTCCCTCCCGGCGATTCTGGACTACGAGGACATCCTCTCCTTCGGCACGATCGGCCTGATCGAGGCCGTGGAGCGGTTTGATCACACCAAGGGCGTGAAGTTCGAGACGTACGCGATCTCCCGCATCCGCGGCGCGATCATCGATGCTCTGCGCTCGCTGGACCGGCTGCCGCGTTCCGTGCGCCAGAAGGCCCGGGACGCGAACGCGGCCATCCTCACGCTGACCGGCGACCTGGGCCGCGAGCCCACGGACGACGAGGTCGCCAGCGCCCTGGGACTGACCCCGGACGCTTACCGCAAGACGCTCATCGACGCGTCCTGGATCACGGTGTCCCTGGACTCGCTGGGCGCGACCGACGGCGAGGACGACACCGGCGGCCCCATGTCCGTGGCCGACCCGGACGACGAGGACTTCTCGGTCGATCTCGAGCGCCAGGAATTGATCGGTGATCTCTCGGTCGTGATTAGGGATTTGCCTGATCGGGAGCAGTTCATCCTCTCGCTTTACTACAAGGACGAACTGACGATGCGGGAGATCAGCGAGGTCCTACAGATCTCCGAATCCCGCGTCTGCCAGCTCCATGCACGGGCGCTTGGCCGGCTCCGCACGGGCCTGCTGAGCCGGCAACACGGACAGGCAGCATGAGCGTCTCACCGGCCATCTTGCTTCTCAGCCTCGCTATCGGCGTCCCGTTGATGCTGCTGGCGCTCGGCGTCCTGTATCACGGCTACCTGCTCTCGCAGCAGGCCCAGCGCGATCCGCTGGAGGCGCACGTCGAGTCCCTGGCAACCGAATCCACCGAGGCACTCCTCGCGAGCCTGCAGCATTCCGTCGACCAGCTCCAGGGCCAGATGGCCCGCCAGCGTGACTCGCTCGCCGGCCTGCTGTCCGACCAGCGCGCTGCCATGACCTTCGTGACTGCCGCCCCGTCCCCGCGCGTCGACGATCGTCCGATGGCCGCCGGTGAGCACGTGAGTGCCGCAGCGCCGACCATGTCTGACCTGCGCTCGCGTGTGCTCGCACTTACCGAAGACGGCCTCTCTGACCGCGCCATTGCGCGTGAACTGAACGTCGGCCTCGAAGAGGTCCGCATCGCGCGACTGCGCGGAGGCCGGGCATGACGCGGCATTTCCCGCTGCTCTCCACGGCGCTCGTTGCGCTGGCCCTGGTGGGCGTCATGGTGATCCCGGCAGGTACCGCTCGCGCCAACGGCGTGCCGGTGCCGGTACAGCTCAAGTACATCGACCTGTCGAACTGGGGGCCGGAGGACGCGACCGGCAACGCCGAGTTGATGTTCGCCGAGGGCATCCTGCGCCTGGAGGCGTCCGGCCTCGAACGGCTCTCCGGCCGGCTCTACCAGGTGTGGCTCGTGAACTCCGAGGCGGGCGACGCGATCTCCGCAGGCCGCTTCAACGCGGCGGTGGACGGATCCGTCGATTTCACCGGCACCTTGCCTCCGCTTTCCGACTTCGGCTTCGACCTCCTGATCCTGACCGTGGAACCGGAGCCGGACGACGCGCCCCAGCCGACCGAGGACCGCTCGATCGGCGGCTACTTCAGCCTGGTGGGCCAGCCCGGCGCGGATGGCAACCAGGCCGCTGCCGGGGGCCTGGGCGCCCCGGGCCAGTTGCCGAACACCGGTGACCCCGGCCTGATCGCTGACCTGGTGCGCTTCGGCGCGCTGCTGGGCGCCATGTCCCTCTCCGTGTTCGTCGGGCTTCGCCTCGGCCGGAGGGCAGCATGATCCGCGGCCTCTACACCGCTGCCTCCGGCATGCTGCTGGGCCTGCGCCAGCAGGAAGTCGTGGCGGACAACCTCGCCAACTCCAACACCGTCGGCTACAAGGCTGACCAGTCCGCCCAGACCGCGTTCGCGGGTGTCCTCGCGCGCCGCGTCGGCGCTAGCGACGGGCCAATGCGCGGCACCACCGACCAGGTCATCGGCATGGTGGGCACCGGCGCGTTTGTGCAGAACGTCCGTACCTTCCTGGGCCAGGGCTCCGAGCGCGAGACCGGTGCGCCGCTGGACGTGATGCTCCGTGGCGATGGCTTCTTCACGGTGCAGACGGACGAGGGCCTGCGTTATACCCGTGACGGCCACTGGGACCGCGACGACCAGGAGCGCCTGGTGACCGCGGATGGTGGCCTGGTGCTGGATGTCCAGGGCAACCCGATCTCCGTCGACACCGACCACATCCGCGTCAAGCCGGACGGCCGCATCATGCGCCTGGTCTCTACCCCCATCGAGTCCGCGGACGGCTCCACCGTCCTGGAGGTAACGGAGGAGGAGGTCGCCCGACTGCAGGTGGTGACGCTGGGCGCGGACGACCTGGTGCGCGCCGGCAAGTCGCAGTTCATGGTGGTCCCGGGTGGCACGGTCACGCCGATGGACCCGGCTGAGGGCGTCACGTTTGTCCTCCAGGGCTCGCTGGAGGAGGCGAACGTGAACGTGGGCCAGTCCGCCACGCAGCTCTACTCCGTCGCGCGCTCGTACTCCTCGAGCCAGCGCGTCTTCTCCGCCATCAACGACACGCTCGAGAGCGCCGTCCGCGAAGTCGGCCGGGTCTAAGGGGGCCACGATGTCTCTGTCCCTGGACGCCGCCATCAGCGGCATGCTCACGCAGCAGCGCAACATCGAGGCGATCGCCAACAACCTCGCCAACGTGAACACGACCGCCTACAAGCGCGTCAAGATCCACTTCCAGGACATCCTGGACACCGCCTCGGTGTTCGCGGCCCTCACCGGGCCGGAGAACCTGGCGGACATCAGCCAGTCATCCGGTGTCTCCACGGCATCGACGAAGCGCGACTTCGCGCAGGGCGCCCTGCAGCCCAGCGGCCGCCTGCTGGACTTCGCCATCAGCGGCGACGGGTTCTTCCGTGTCCTGCTGGATGACGGCTCCACCGCCTACACGCGGGCCGGGGTCTTCATGCTGGACGGCGCCGGCAAGGTTGCGACCAGCAGTGGTGAATTGCTGGACCCGCCGCTGCAACTGCCGGACCAGTTCCGTGACCTCCGCATTGAGCAGGATGGCTCTGTGACCGTCATGCGCGACTTCACCGACGAGGAACTCGCCGCGCTGGACGACTTCGCGGCGCGCGATGGCGTGCGCGAGGTGGTGGGCCAGATGGAGCTCGCGCGGTTCCCGAACCCGTCCGGCCTCGCCGCCATCGGTAACAGCCGGTACCGCGAGACTCCGGAGTCGCAGGCGCCGATCTTCGGCCGGCCGGGCGAAGACGGGATGGGTTCGGTGTTTAGCGGCTGGCTGGAGGCGTCCAACGTGGACATCGCCACGGAGATGACCGGCCTGGTGATGGCCAAGCGCGGTTACCAGTTGAACCTTGTCGCCTACCGCACCATCGAAGAGATGCTGACGAAGGCGAACGACGTCACGGTCTAGTGCCGGCCGTGCGGGGGATACGACTATGATTCAGCCCATTCGCCCACAGGACGCCAGCGGCATCTACCAGCGGCAGGTCTCCAGTTCCCGCGAGGCCGGCGAGGCGCCCGCGCAGCGCACCGCCGCCGCCGCTCGCGGCGACCAGTCGCGCCGCACGGACCACGTGGCGGTCTCGGACGAGGCCCGCCTGTTCGCCCGCGTCATGCAGTCCGTGGTGGACGCGCCGGACGTGCGCGCCGCCCGCGTCGCCGAACTGCGCGAGCGCGTGGAGTCCGGCACCTACCAGGTGGATGCAGATGCGCTGGCCCGGCTCATGTTCGAGCGCGGGGTGCAGGGATGATCACCGCGGGCACCGAACTGACCGGCGGCGCTGACGGCCTCGTCGCTGTGATGGAATCGCAGGGCGACGTGTACCGCGCACTCCTGGGCCTTGCCACGTCCGAGCAGGGCGCGATCCTGGAGGGCGACGTGTCGCGTCTCACCGAGATCGTGCGCCTCAAGGAAGACCTGTACGACCACCTGCGCGCGCTGGAGACGGAGCGGATGACCGCGCTCGTGGCCATCGAGGCCGCGACCGGCATCGCACCCGACCAGGCGACCGTCAGCGAGATCGCCTCCCGGCTGCCGGTCGAGCACGCGACCACGCTGTTGCGCACCGGCCGCGAACTCCGCGGCCAGGCAGTTGCTCTGGAAGAGGCGCAGACCGCGAACGCGCGGCTGCTGGAGCAGAGCCGGGCGCTGGTCGACCGCTGGCTTCAGTACCTGCGCACCCTCCTTGCCGGCTCCGTATACACCCCGGACGGCGTCACGCCGTCGCTGCCCGGCGGCCGTGCGCTGGACCGCAGCGCGTAGGGGCCCGCCATGGCGATCTCCGTCGGCCTGAACTCCGTCATGCGCGCGCTTCTGGCGCAGCAGCAGGCGATGGATGCCGTGGCGCACAACGTCGCGAACGTGAACACGCCCGGCTACAGCCGGCAGGTGGTTCGGCTGGCAGCCGTCGCCCCCGGTGACACGGGCGTTGGCAACGGCGTGCAGATCGAGGGCATCGAGCGGATCCGCGACATGTTCGTGGATTTTCAGATGCGTGCGGAGGCACAGGCCGCCGGCGAGTACTCCGCCCGCGCCTCCTCTCTTCAGATGGCTGAACTCGCCCTCGGTGAGCCCGGTGACACGGGGCTGATGGCCGCCATGGACGGCTTTTTCAACTCATGGCGGGACCTGGCGAACTCCCCTGGTGAGAGCGCTGCCCGCAGCGCCGTGCTGCAGGCGGGAGAGACGCTGGCGTTCTCCGCGCGGCGCCTCGCGCGCACATTCACGGACATCCGCACGGACGCGAACACGCGGGTGGCCAGCGCGGTGGACGAGGTCAACGCGATCGGCCGCGAGGTGGCCGCGCTGAACCAGCGGATCATCATCGTGCGGGCCACCGGCGACCCGGCGGCGGACCTCACCGACCAGCGCGATCTCGCCCTGGACCGGCTCTCCCAGCTCGCGGATACCCGCGTCATGCAGCACGAAGACGGACACGTTGACGTCTTCATCGGCGGGCGCGCGCTCGTCCAGGGCAACCGGGTAAACGAGATGGTCCCGGTCCGTAACCCCGCCAACAACGACTACATCGACCTGACGTGGGCCTCGGACGGCGCGGCTGTGAAGGTCGCGAGCGGCGAGATTGGCGGGCTCCTCCAGCAGCGCGATGTCGACCTCCCCGCGCGGCTCGCGGACCTGGACACGCTGGTCACGCAGATCATGACGGATGTGAACACCGTGCACGCGGCCGGCTTCGCCCTGGACGGCGTCACCACTGGCCTCGCGTTCTTCACCGGCACCGGCATCGCGGACATCGCCGTGGATGGCGCGCTGGCGGCGGACCTGCGCCTGCTGGCTGCGGGCGGTGCGGCCGCTGCCCCGGGCGACGGCTCCGGTGCGACGGCAATCGCGCGCCTGCAGGAGGCAGCGAACCTGACCGCGGGCAGCGAGACCTACGGCGCCTTCTACAGCGGCGTCACGACCCGCCTGGGCGTGGCCGTCCGTGATGCGAAGCGGCTTGCCGAGTCGCAGGCGCTGACGATCTCTCACCTGGAGCAACTCCGGCAGTCCGTCGCCGGGGTCAACCTGGATGAAGAGATGGTGAACATGGTGCAGTTCCAGCGCGGCTACCAGGCCGCCTCGCAGGTCATCCAGAAGATCAACGACATGCTGGATGAGCTGTTCCGGATGGTGCAGTAGCCATGCGCGTCAGCAACCGATCGCTCAACGAGCGCCTCCTCATGCACATCCAGACGTCCTCGACCCGTCTGAACGAGACGCAGGAGCGCGTGGCCAGCGGCAAGCGGGTCCAGCGCGCTTCCGACGACCCGTTCGCGGCGAACCGCTCCATCCAGGCACGGTCGGACCGCAACGTGATCGAGCAGCGGGTCCGCACGATCAACCTTGCGCAGTCCGAGCTGGCCGTGACGGAGTCGGCGGTCGTGTCGCTCTCAAACGTCCTGACTCGCGCCCAGGCGCTGTCCGTACAGGCGGACAGTGCCGGCCTGGATGCCTCCGCGCGCAACCAGATCGCGGCGGAAGTGGACGAACTGATCAACGAGGCGCTGCAGGTTGCGAACAGCAGCCACGGTGGCCGCCGGATCTTCGGTGGACACCAGGCGAGTACCCCGCCGTTCGTGCCGGATGTGCCCGGCCTGCCCACCACCGTCACCTACCAGGGCGACGCGGGGCTGGTGCTCCGCGAGATCGGCGCTGGCGAGCAGATCGCCGTGAACCTGGATGGCGATGCGCTGTTCGATGGCGCGTTCACCTCGCTTATCGCGTTCCGTGATGGGCTCCGGGCGAACGACCGCACGGCGATCAACGCCGCGGCAACCGCCATCGGCGCGGAGATCGAGGTCGCGCTCCAGGCGCGCGGCGACATCGGCGCCCGGGTGCGCCGGCTGGACATCGTCTCGGAGCGACTCCAGGGCGATGACGAGCGGTTGCGAGGCCTGGTGGCCGAGTTGGAGGAAGTCGACCTGACTTCAGAAGTCGTGGAGTTGCAGATGCGCGACATGGCCTTCCAGGCCGCGCTGTCTGCCACGGGGCGCTCGCTCAACATGAGCCTGTTGGATTACCTGCGTTAGTGCATTCGGGCGTGTTGCCCGACTGGGGGTGTCATCATGCGGATCAAGACGAATTTCCTGGGTGTGGAGCAGACCATCGAGGTGGCCGAAGAGCAGATCTTCGCCTTCGAGCCGGGCATCGGTGGCTTTGACGGCCTCCGCCGCTACGCGCTGATCGCGGAAGAGGACTCGGCGGTGGAGTGGCTCCAGTCGGTCGACGACTCGGACGTCTGCTTCGCGCTCCTCGAGCCGTTCGCGCTCCTGCCCGACTATTCCTTTGAGATGTCGGATTCGGACGTGGAGGGCGTGGGCATGGAGGAGCCGGGCGACGTGATCGTCCGTTCCATCCTCACCCTGCACGAGGACCCGGCGCTGATCACGGTGAACCTGCTGGCGCCGCTGGTGCTGTGCCGGCGCACCCACCTCGCCCGCCAGGTCATCCTGCAGGGCGTGGACTACTCCATGCGCTACCCGGTCCTGACCGCCATCGAGGCGATGGCCGGCGAGGACGAGCTTCGCGCCTCCGCCTGACACGCGGCTGTGCCCGCATTGGTGAACGGCCGATGATCCCGTAGGGGTCAGCGGCAGGGGCCGTGCGTCCGTCACACGCAGCGTCACAGGCAGGGAGGCCACGGATGCTCATTCTCACGCGTAAGGCCGAACAGGGGATCGTGATCGATGGCCGGGTGGTGATCCGCCTACTGTCGATCGAAGGCGAACGCGTCAAGATCGGCGTCGAGGCCCCGCGCTCCATCTCCGTGCTCCGCGAGGAGCTCCTGGGCGAGGTCGCCGGCGAGAACCAGGCCGCGGCGAAGTTCCACGGTCACGCCGGCCTGGCCGATACGCTGCGCCAGTTGCCCGGCCGCAGCACTACCCCCACGGACACGCCCGCCGGCGACTAGCCGGCGCCGGCGTGCCGATGAAGTCGGCCCGGGCACCCCGCCCGGAGCCTCCTCGGGCGCACGCAGCGCGTGGTGTTGGCCCCGTGCTCCCCGGGGGCCATCACCTGTGTCCACGTCCCCAGCCGCTGGCTCATGCCACCGCTCCGCAGGACGGATGAACGATTCTGCACCTAACGCTTGCGTTAAGGTGCGGAATCGCGCGGCTCAGTGAATTCTCAGAAAGTACCATCGTTGCTGGGGCAAAAAATCTGACGCTCGCGTAAGCGTTTCTATTCGACCGTGTTTGTGATGCCAGATACGTGCGCGGATGAAGAACGTAATAACATTTGTGCTTGACCCGGTTGAGTCGAGCAAGGGGGTGTGCCGTGAGGAACCGAGACCGTTTCATCTCGCTCTGTGGCGTCCTGGTCCTGGGTGTGGCGCTGGTTGGATGCGGCGGCGGGAGTGCGGACACCGCATCCGCCAGTTCGCCCGGTTCGGCCGGGCAGAGTCAGAGTGCTGGCGCGGCCCAGCGGGCTACGTTTAACGCGGCTGCCACACCGGCACCGGAGGGGACTGATCCGCTGGCTGCGGCGGTCATCAATGCCTTCATCGCGATCGTCGCCAAGGACAAGGCCGGGATCGACGCACTCTCCACGGCACCGCTCTCGGACACGGACGCAGAGACGGCGTACGCCTGCACGGGCGGCGGCACCTCCCCGACCATCGAGTCGCAGCAGGCGACGGTGAACGGCACGAGCGCGACTGTGGCGGTGAAGTTCCGGTCGAACGCCGGGTTCGCGATCCGCCGCGCGAGCGGGACGTGGGAGCTCGTCCAGCAGGGGGACGGCTCCTGGAAGTTGTCGGCGGCACCCGTCTGCACGCAGGGCTAGCGGAGCGCGGTACCGCCAGGTCCCCGGACGAGGGGCCCCGTGGGGCCCCTCGTCACCTCCGCCACGCCCGTCGTACGCTCCCGCCCGATAGGATCCGCGACCTCGGAAGGCACCGGCTCTGGACGATGACGCCCTCCGGCTCCCGCGACTGTCCGAGGCGCCTCGCGCCGTGGTCGTCGACCTCGACGGGACGCTCCTCGATCCGTCGGGGACGCTCAGTGCGCGGAGTGCCGCAGCGCTAAAGGCCGTGCTCGCGCGGGGAGTGCCGGTGGTCATCGCCACGGCGCGCCCGGCGCGGTCTGTGCGCGTGAAGGTCGGTCCGCTGTTCGAGCGCGTGAGCGTGGTGCAGATGAGCGGCGTGGGGCTCGTCCACGCAGGCGCGGTCACTCGCCTGGCGTCCCTCGCGCCGGAAGCGGCCGCCCGCGTCGTCGCCCTCGCCCGGGCACTCGCTCCGCACGCGCGCATCGTCGCGGAGATCGAGGGGCAAGAGTTCGGCGTGAACCACGCGATGCACCGGGATGAACTCTGGGCGACGAACGCGGCGACGCCAGACATGCTGCTGTCGTTGGATGCGGCGTTGGAGCGTGGGGTGGCGAAACTGGCGGTCAACGGCCTCGGCGTGCCGCTCATGGAGATGGAGTCACGCCTGCGCGAGGAACTGGCCGGGACGCTGGAGGTCTACGCGGACCGCAGCGGGACGTTCTTGAACCTCGTGCCGCCCGGCGTGTCAAAGGAAGCGGCACTCCATCACCTGTGGCGTGGGCACCCCGACCCGTGGCAGGGCGTGCTCGCGTTCGGCGACGACCTCGCGGACCTGGAGATGCTCCGCCTCGCCGAGCATGGCGTGGCGATGGCGAATGCGCTGCCGGCGGTGCTGTCCGCCGCCCCGTACCGCGCCGCCTCGAACGAGGCGGACGGCGTAGCGCTCGCGCTCGAGGCACTCGCCGGTGAGGGCTGACCGTCACGCCGGTTACGGTGCCTGGTAGATCTCCGTGTCCGGGTACGCGGAGTACCACGGGAACCAGAAGGAGATGTGCCCGACGAGGCGCGGCGCGCGCTCGCCGTCCGGGCCGACCAGCGCCTCCTCGGTTACGGCCCAGGTGCGTCCGCGTTGGTCGATGACCGTGAACGGGTCGGGGCCCGGCGCGAAGTTCAGGCTGCCGGGCCGCTCGTACGCGCGCACCTCGCCGCCGGCGATGTAGGTGAGTTCGCCCGCCGGCCCGCCGTCCGCGGCCACCTCGATCGCGTCCCCGAAGCCCACCACCACCACGTCCACGTCGCCAACACGGTCGTTCGTGACGCCTCGGCGGATGGCGCCGCGCAGGCCGTACACCTTCGTCGCCTCGCCCACGCGCAGGCCGAACACCCACGCCTTCGCGATCAGGTCGGCGCTGCGTCGTGACAGTGGGTAGAAGAGGTCGCCGGAGGTGAAGTACTGGAGATACGGGTGCCCCGGCGTGTAGCCGCTTCCGATCCCCGTCTCCAGGTCCAGCACGGTCGTTTCCGGGTGCGCCGTCCGCCACGACTCCCACGTCGCCACCACCACCGGCAGCACGTTGAGCCACGGCCCATCCGTCCCCGCCGAGACCTCCACGAGCGACCCGATCACCGGCCGTCCCGTGAACTGTTGCCAGAGCGTGTTCGTCTGGCGGTCGTACATCAGCTTGTTGTTCTCGTAGAGCAGGCCGGAGGTGCTGAACGAGTAGACCGTGCCGTCCGCGCCTCGGCGGTCGTAGGCGATGCCGCTCCCGCAGAGTGTGCAGTACGCGAGCGCGATCGGGACGCCGCCCAGTGTGTCGTTCGCCATCTCGTGCGCGTCCATGATCCGGAACGGGTACGCCCGCGCCTCGCCGTTCACGACCAGCCCGAAGACCGGCTCCTCCGGCAGGAGATAGGTGGCGGCCTCGGCGGGGGG
>PHBR01000041.1 GCA_002840675.1 Chloroflexi bacterium HGW-Chloroflexi-9 | reverse complement strand
GGGCGTGCCGCATCCGCGGCCGGGGGCACGTGGGGCGCGGATGGTCACTGGCGCGACCGGGACGAGCAGGGGGCGGACTGATGGGGACGAACGGAGCCGGCAATGCCTGAACTCGACGTGATCATCCACCGTGTCGGTGACCCGCCCGTCATGGGTGGAGGCCTCGCCGGCATCGAGGAAGCCGAGATTGAGAAGGCCGTCGTGATCCAGGGCGGCATGATGTCCGGCGCTCCGGCTGTCGCCTTCGTCATCCGTCTGCCCGATGGCGGGCTCGCGTTCGCGCAGACGAGCGCGGCAATCCTCGATGCGGTCGTCGGGGCAGCGAAAGGGGTGGCCTGATGGGGGGGCTTACCACCGATCCAGAGGAGGCCCGCCGCTCCCCGATCCGCCCGGACGGTCAGCAGGAAACCTACGTCGTGCTGTCCGATGAGGAGCGCGCTCAGGGCTTCGTCCGCCCCGTGCGCCGCTCGTACGTCCACGAGGTGTGCGGCACCGTCACGACGATGGGGATCGCCATCGCGGAGACGTATGCCCGCGACCCGTCGTTCTACGGCGCCACCTTCTGCGTCGCCTGCCGCGGTCACTTCCCGGTCGGTCCGCAAGGGCAATTCACCTGGTCGGGCACCACCGAGAAGGTGGGTTCGTGATGGGCGCGCTGCGTCAGCCGGTGGCGCCGGTGCGGTCGGACGAGGCGCTGGGCGAGGTGGCCCGGGAGGTGCTGGTGGCGCTGCGTCGACGTCGTCTGCAGGCGGGGTCGGGGGCTGGTGCCTCGTTGACGCGGGGGCAGCTGATGGCGCGGGTGAGCGCGGCGGTGGGGCGCCGGGTGTCCGACCGGACGGTGCGGGCGGCGCTGGAGGAGTTGCGGGCAGCGGCGCACCCGGTGGTGAGCAGCAGCGCGGCGTCCGGCTACTGGCTGTCGGACGACCAGGCGGAGATCCAGGAGTGCATTGACCGGACGTACCTGAGCCGGATCCGGCACCACGCGGCGGCGGCGCGAGGGCTGCGTCGGGCGGCCTCGGTGGTGGCGTCGGCGCCGGAGCAGCAGGGGAGGTTGCTGGGATGAGGTGCGCGTTGTGCGACGTGGCGGTGGCGGCGGGGGACGTGGTGCTGCTCGGCGGGCACGTGGTGTGCCAGGCCTGCCGGCTGGAGGTGCACGCCGACCTGACGCCGGCGGAGTTCCCGGAGGACTGGCCGAGCGCTGACCGCATGGCGGCGGGCGTGCGACGTCGGGTGTCGAACCGTCGAGAGGAGGCCGCGATGCGGCTGCAGGGGAGTCTGGCGCTGTGAACGAGCACGAGAACCTTCGGGCGACCATGACGGCCGCGGGCCGGACGGTGGAGACGACGACGGACGACATCGCACGGCTGGCGCGGGGCGGCACGCTGGGGTGGCGGCTGTCGTCGCCCTCGTCGGCGGAGGTGCTGGCGATGCCGGGCGAGGCGCTGTACCCGGCGCCGTCGTCGGTGCGCTTCGACCACGCGGACTACATCGAGGCTCCTGACCTGGAGGCGATCGGTGCGGACCTGATCAGCCGGTGGCCGGAGTTCTCGTTCATGGAGCACGTGCGGGTGCGGTACCTGTGGAAGGCGAAGGGGACGGCGACGGCGCCGGCGCGATGCAGCCGGGCCTCGGGCTTCTGGCGCTTCCTGGCCGGGGTGGACTTCGTGATCTGGGTGGGCGCGGAGAACGTGCGGGCGGAGTTCTACACGCGCGAGCAGGTGGAGGCGACGGTCTACCACGAGCTGAGTCACATCGGCTGGGACGCGGAGAAGGGGGAGCCGGTCAGCCGTGACCACGACGCGGAGGTGTTCTTCCGCGAGTTCGAGCGCTACGGCATCCGGCGTCGCGACCACGCGCGGTTCGGGCAGCTGTCGCTGATGGGGGCGTTCACGCGCGGTGAGGGGCTGCAGGAGCCTCGGTACGGCCGCTGTAACAACTGCCTGAGCATCATCGTGCTGTCGGAGGGGTGCCGTCAGTGCCCGAGGCTGGGGGCGGCTGCACCCCTGGGGTCGGTGGAGGCTGACGAGACGCAGTGTCGCCAGTGCGGCGAGGTGGTGCCCTCGGCGGGCGTCCGCGATGGGCTCTGCACGGCCTGCCGACTGGGCGCGGGGGCGTCGGAATGACGCCCGCTGACGCCATGAACCGGAGCGCCGTGATCTCGGACGACGGGCTGTACCGCTATCGGCTGGACCGCTGGTGGGGTGATGGGCCGCGCGTCGCGTGGATCATGCTCAACCCCTCCACCGCGGACGCGGACGTGGACGACCCGACCATCCGGCGCGTGATGCGTTTCTCGCGGGATTGGGGGTACGACGGCTGCACCGTGGTCAACAGGTGGCCGCTTCGGGCGACCCATCCCGACGACCTGCTGCCGTGGTTCGACCAGATCGGGCCGATCCTGCGATCGACCGGGCTACCCGCATGGCGGGAACACCTCGACACGGTGGCGGAAGTCGTCCGATCAGCTCCACTGGCCGTCGCGGCGTGGGGGTCGTGGGTCAGTGTCAGTCGCCGGACGCGCGACGACATGGCGAACTACCCCTCGTTCTGGACGACCGCCTACGGGTGTCGCCTGCACATCCTCGGCCTGACGAAGGACGGTCACCCACGGCACCCGCTCTACGTCCGCGCTGATGCCGTGCCCGCTGAGTGGAAGGTCACCGCCCATGCCGGCTGAGGCGACCTCGAGATCCCGTGCGCAGGAGGCTGCGGTGCTGGCGGCGATCGCCGGGCTTCGTCGCGATGACCCGAACGCGAGGGAGTTCACGGCGACGGCGCTGTACCGGGCGCTGGGGGTGGACGGGACGACGGTGGTGCACGAGGTGGATGCAGCGGTGCGTACGCCTCGGGAGGTGCTGTCGACGCTGGACCGGCTGGAGCGTCGCGGACTGGTGGTGCGCGCGCGTGCGGGGCGGCTGGGGCTGCGGGCGACGAAGGCGCGCCGGTACGTGCATCGGTCGGCTGGGGGTGAGGGGTGATGGCGCCGCTGGCACCACGGAAGCCGTGCGCTGAGGGTGGCTGCGGGGTGCTGGTGGCGTCCGGGACGCCTCGGTGTGCGCCTCATACGCGGGCCTACCAGGAGCGCCGGAACGCGTCGCGTGGTGGGTCAGGGTGGGTGGTGTCGGCGAGCCGTAAGCGGGTGATCGCCCGGGACGGTGGGTGCGTGGGGCCAGGGCCGCACGGCGGGGAGGGCTTCGTGGTGGACCACGTGGTGCCGCTGTGGGCCGGGGGGGCGGACACGGACGAGAACAAGCAGACGCTGTGTCCGGCCTGCTCGAAGGCGAAGACGGCACGGGAAGCCTCGGAGCGCGCGCGAGTGCGACGCGGGTCAGGAGCGCGGTGATGGGTAGCGAGCTGCCACGTCGGGTGCCTGTGCTGGTGGAGTACCGGAAGCGTGAACGCCTCGCGCGGTCGTTGGGGTACGTGGTTTCGGAGGCGGACGGGCTGGTGTTCGTGGCGGGGACGCTGGACGGGCGTCAGCCGATGGGCCTCGTGACGATCGAGGCGAAGGACGTGGTGCGCGTGGCGGCGCTGAGCGAGGGCGAGCAGCTGGCGGGGCGGGGGGTGGCATGAATCTCTGGAGCTGCGGAGCGGCCAGAAGCGCGCTGAGGCTTCCTCGCGTGGCCGCAGGTTTTCAGGGGGGGGGTTATCGGTGAGCCGTGGTCCTGCCCCGACGCCGTCCTACCTTCAGTTGCTGAAGGGGAACCCCTCGAAGCGGCCGCTGAACGACCGTGAGCCGCGGCCTGCGAAGGGCGCCGTCTCGCCTCCTGGCTGGCTCGTGGAACTCGACGTGCCGGTGCCGGAGATCGCCTCGCTGAAGACGGCCGAACTGCGCGACCTCGCGCGGCGGCTGGACATCGCGCGGGCCTCGAGGATGAAGCGCGGGGACCTGGTGCAGGCGATCGTGGACTCGTCCGAGGGCGACCGGCTCCGGTTCTGGGGTCGGCTGCAAGAGCAGCTCGTGAAGATGGGCGTGATGACCGAGGCGGACGGCACCGCGCTCGCGCTGCTGTGCGACAACCTCGCCACCTACATCGAGTGTCGGCGGGTGCTGATCGCGGACGGCCTGACGTACGACTTCACGACGAAGGCCGGCGTGGAAATGCCGGTGCAGCGGCCGGAGGTCGGCATCGGGAACGCCGCGCTCACGAACGCGATGCGGCTGATGGACCGGTTCGGCCTGAACCCGGCGTACCGGACGAAGCTGAAGGTCGAAGCAGAGCGCGAGGCTGACGGCCTGGACGCGCTGAGGGCCCGTGGCAGCAACGCGGCGGGCTAAGGCTACGGCCGTCGCCGAGGCGTCGCCGCCGGGCGACCGCGTCCGCGCGTATGCGGAGGCGGTCGTGAGCGGCGAGATCCTCGCCGGGCAACTGGTGGTGAAGGCATGCCGGCGCCACCTGGCCGACCTCGAGACGGCGAAGAGCCGCGGGATGCGCTGGGACCAGGAACTCGCGGACCGCGCGATCGACTTCTTCGGCTTCCTCCGCCAGAGCAAGGGCCGGTGGGCCGGCGAGCCGCTCACCCTGCAGCCGTGGCAGCAGTTCGTGATCGGGTCGGTCTTCGGCTGGCAGCGGTGGGACCAGCAGTTCAACCGGTGGACGCGCCGGTTCCGCCGAGCGCTCGTGGAGATCGCCCGCAAGAACGGGAAGACCACGCTGGCCGCCGGCGTCGGCCTGTACCTCCTGGACTTCGACGGCGAGCCGGGCGCCGAGGTCTACTCGGCCGCCACGAAGCGCGACCAGGCGCGCATCTGCTGGGACGAAGCGGCGCGGATGGTCGCTCGGACGCCGGCGCTGAAGCGCCGCATGGGGTCCGTCCCCTCGCGCGCGAACCTCCACGTGTTGGCCACGGCCTCGAAGTTCGAGGCGCTGGGTGCGGACTCCGACTCCACGGACGGCCTAAACCCCCACGCCGCGCTGATTGACGAGCTGCACGCGCACCGTGACCGCCGCCTAGTGGACGTCCTGGAGACGGCGATCGGCGCCCGCCTGCAGCCGCTGTTCTTCTACATCACGACCGCTGGTGTCGCCGGGATCTCCATCTACCAGGAGACGCACGATTACGCGGCACGGGTGGTCGAGGGCGCCGTCCAGGACGACGAGCTGTTCGCGTACATCGCCGCGATCGACCCGGACGACGATTGGACGGACTCGGCGAACTACATCAAGGCGAACCCCAGCCTGGGCGTCACCGTCCTGATCAACGAGCTGGAGCAGGAGCGTGACCGCGCGGTCGCCGTGCCTGGCCGTCAGAACGCGTTCAAGCGCCTCCGCCTGAACCTGCAGACGGAGCAGGTAGACCGCTGGCTGGACGTGGCGACGTGGGATGCGGCCGCCGTGCCGGGTCTGACGCTGGACGACATGCGCGGCCGGCGGTGCTACGCGGCGCTGGACCTCTCTTCGACCACGGACCTGACCGCGCTGGGGCTGCTGTTCCCGCGCGACAGCGGGGACGAGGACGCGCCCGAGTACGTGTTCATCCCCCAGTTCTGGGTGCCGGCGGAGTCCATCACGGAGCGCGGCCAGCGTGACCGCGTCCCCTACGCGCAGTGGCGCGACGAGGGGTGGCTGTTCGAGACGGACGGGAATGTGGTCGACCAGAACGCGATCAAGTACCGGCTGCGGGAGATCGTGGACGACTACGGGATCGAGATCATCGAGGTGCCGTACGACCGGTGGAACGCGGCGAAGCTGGCGACGGAACTGCAGGACGAGGGGCTGACCGTGGTGCCGGTGGGGCAGGGGTACGCGAGCCTCGCGGCGCCGTCGAAGGAACTGGAGCGCCTGCTGCTATCGGGGAACGTGATGCACGACGGCAACCCGGTGATGAAGTGGAACGTCGCGAACGTCGCGAAGGAAGAGGACGCGGCGGGGAACATCAAGCCGAGCAAACGCAAGAGCACCGAGCGGATCGACGGTGTCGTCTCGCTGGTGACGGCGCTATCGCGGGCCACGGTCGCCGGCGACGAAGAAGGGGACCCGGAGTTCTATGGGTAAGCCCGCAACGGCGCGCGCGTGGAGTAGAATCAGGGCGTCACTTGTCCGGCTGTTCAGCCCGCACGTCGCCGTCCTGGCGGAGGTTGCGGGGATGGTGAGCATCGCCGGCGGCCTCTGGATGGTGTACCCGCCTGTCGCCCTCGTCGTCACCGGCGCGGTGGCGATCCTCTGGGCGCAGGGGCACCGCACGAGAGCGAGTGACGATGCCTCCTGAAACGATCCTGAAGACGATGGCGCGCGGCTTCCGTGCGGCCGTCACCGTGAACGGCTCCGAGTGGGGGGACGGGAAGTTCCTGACCAACCGCGCGGGCAACCGCGGTGGCAGCATCGCCCTGGTCGGCAACCGCGCCGCGACCTACGAGGCGATCTACCGGACGCAGCCGTGGGTGCGGGCCGCGGTCGACCGCGTCTCGAACGGCATCGGGCGGCTGCCGTGGGCGGCGTACATCGACGCCGAGCGTGAGGGCGAGCGCGAGCGCGTCCGCACCGGCCCGCTGGCTGAACTCCTGGAGAGCCCGTTCGTCGGCGGCTACGCCTCACTGCTGAAGCAGGCGATGGTCAAGAACCTGATGATCCACGAGAACGTGGTGCTGGTGAAGGTGCGCCCGGGCCCGGGCCGTCCGCCTGACGAGCTGCTGCCGTCCTCGTTCGCGTACTGGACCGTGGTGCCCGGCACAAACGGCCGGCGGATCGACTGGTACGTCTTCAACGGCGAGATCGGCGGGAAGGTGGCGCGCATCCCGTTCCTCCCATCGGAGGTGGTGCACACGCAGTTCTGGGGCACGGGTGGGGGCCTCACGGGCGACACCCGGATGGAGGCGCTGCGGACGACGCTGATGATCGAGGACGCGACGCAGCGGGCGATCATCGCGGCGTTCGAGAACGGCGTCCGCCCGATCGGCGCGTACGCGATCGACGGCACCTACAAGAACAAGGAGGCGGCCGAGCGCGCGCGGGCGCAGCTGAACGAGGTCTACGGCGGCGTGGACCAGGCGTTCAAGATCATGCTGCTCGAGGGCGGGGCGAAGTGGCAGGAGATGAGCCACAACTTCGTGGACTCGGACATCGTGAACCTGCGGAAGCTGACGCGGAACGAAGTGGCGGCGGTGCTGAACGTGCCGCCGCCGGTGATCGGCCAGCTCGAGGAGGCGTCGTTCTCCAACATCACCGAGCAGCACCTGATGGAATACATGGACACCTTCCAGCCGTACACCGTGCTGATCCAGGAGTCGCTGCGGGAACAACTGATCAAGCCGGAGCCGCTGATGGCCGGGCAGTACGTGGAGTTCAACTTCAAGGCGATGCTGCAGGGTGACCCGCTGAAGGAGATCGAGGCGGGTGTGAAGGCGGTCGGCGGGCCGTACATGACGGTGAACGAGTTCCGGGCGACGCAGAACATGCCCCCGGTGCCGGGTGGTGACACCCTCTACTCGCCCCCGAACACGGCCGGCCAGGCGCCGGCGGGGGCCGCGCGGGGCGCGGAGTAATGGCCACGCCGGTACAGACATCCAACGGGGTGAAGTGCTGGCGGTGCGGGAAGAAGCTGGCGGTGTCGCTGGGGCCGGGGTCGCACGTGGACTGCCGGCACTGCGGGGCGGCGAACAGGACGTGACGATGATCGTACCGTTGTCGAGGGAATCGATCCGACTACCGGCGGTGACCGCGCCACAGGTCACGTCGCTCTTCGGGATCCCGGTCGTCATTGACGAGCAAGCGCCGCCAGATGCGGTGTTCGTCCGGGCCGCGGTGGTGGTGGTCAGGCCGGCCAGTGCGCCCAGAGGGGGGTGATGGCGATGTCTCAGGGATGCGCCCACGTCTTTGACACCCCGATCGGTCAATTCGGTCGGGTATGTGGTTACGCACCATCGCATCCCTGGCACACCGAGGAGGCGTTCGATATCCCTGGCGGGTCGGATCTGGTTCATGATTTCGAGTCCCGCCGGTGTCGTGAATGCGGTGGAGAACCGCACGGATCAGGCTACGCGGGGGATTGTGCGGCGCCGTACCACCAGCCTCCGATCAGGGAGCAGCGCGGAAAATGTAGCCGCTGTGGCGCGCACCCCTTCGAGCCGGCCGTCCAATAATCCGCCGCCGACCTAGTTGACAACGCGCTGAGACAGGTTCACACTTCTTCCCAGTGGCCGTAGTGCCCCGCCTGCGCGACCCGGCTTTGACCGGTGCTCCCGTGGGTCGGAGAGCGCCGCGTGGGCCACGACCCTCACCCCTCCACCATTGACGTCACGCCCTATCTGCGCGACCTGGTCGCGCGGCCGATGGCGATCGCGCCCGAGTGGATCACGCCTCGGATGGCGCGGCTGCACGCCGGCGAGACGGTGTTCGAGGCCGCGATCCAGCGTCCGGAGCAGGTCCGCCCGCAGGGTGGCGCGGCCGTCCTCCCGCTCGTGGGACCGATCCAGCACCGCGAGGACTTCTGGTCCGCGATCGGCTTCGCGACGTCCACGGAGACGTTCGCGCGGACGCTGCGGACGGCCCTGGCGGACGACGCGGTCAAGTCGATCGTGATC
This sequence comes from Chloroflexi bacterium HGW-Chloroflexi-9, assembly GCA_002840675.1. Taxonomy (GTDB): domain Bacteria; phylum Chloroflexota; class Dehalococcoidia; order UBA2979; family UBA2979; genus W-Chloroflexi-9. The sequence continues at coordinate 10,069 of PHBR01000041.1, read as the reverse complement.
GACGTGGACAGCCCCGGCGGCGACGTGGACGGCGTGGACGAACTCGCGTCGCTGATCCACGGCGCGCGTGGCACGAAGCCGATCATCGCCGTGGCGAACGCCTGGATGGCGAGCGCCGCGTATTACCTGGGGTCGCAGGCGGACGAGCTGGTGGTCACGCCCACGGGCATGGTCGGCAGCATCGGCGTGATCATCGTGCACGCGGACTGGTCGCGCGCCTACGACCTCGCGGGCATCACCACCACCATCATCCGGACGCCGGCGCGCAAGGCGGAGACGAACCCGTTCGAGCCGCTGAGCGCGGACGCGCAGGAGCACCTGCAGGCGCAGGTGGACACCTACTACGGGATGTTCGTGGACGCCGTCGCGCGGGGCCGCAAGGTCAGCGCGCAGAAGGTCCGCGCCGACTTCGGCGGCGGCCGCATGGTCATGGCCGCCGAAGCGGTGCGCCTAGGCATGGCGGACCGCATCGCCACGCTGGACGACGTCCTGGGGCGCGGCACTGCCGGCACCTCGCAGGTGCGCGGCGCGCGCGTCGAGGACGAACCACTGATCACCACCGAGGAACCCTCGGCTCACCAGCACGTACAGGCACCGAGCACGGAAGCGCTCTACGCGCTTGTCCGGACCCGGTAAGGGAGGAACCGAGCATGGCCACGCTCAACATCGAGAACGTCCGTACGGCGCTGGCGGAAGCCGAGAAGCGCGCCGCCGCGGCCTGGGCGAACGCCGACGGCATCCGCGCCGGCATGATCAAGGAAGGCGTCGACCTGCAGGAGGAGGAGAACTTCAACAAGATCTCCGAAGCCTTCAAGGTCTACGACCAGGCGAAGGAAGAGGCCGCGCAGCTGGGCTCGAAGCTCGGCGAACTGGCCGCGATCGAGCAGATGTACCGCGCCCCCGGCGCCGGCGGCGGCCTGCCGCAGGGCGCCACGCCGGGCGGTGACCGCGCGCGTCAGCGCCTGGGCCACCGGTTCACCTCGTCCGAGCAGTACCAGCGTCTCCACCGCGACGGCGTCTTCAGCGGCGGCGAGGCGATGGGCGTCCAGATCATCGGCCGCGGCTTCGACCGCCCGATCGAGGTCATGAGCCGGGACGAGATCGGCGCGCTGCTGGAGGCGGGCCGCTTCGGGGCGACCACCATCACCGGCGGCGGCGCCACCAGCGCCGGGCCGTTCATCCAGAACGACCTGATGCCGGGCTTCATCGCCTACCTGCGTGAGACGCCTCGCGTGGCGCAGGTGGTGGGGCAGGGCACGACCGACAGCGACGTGGTCGAGTACGTCACGCAGAGCGCGGTGACCAACGCCGCCGCCGAGACGGCCGAGGACACGCAGGCCTCCGAGGCGACGTACGCCTACGCGACGAACACCACGAACGTGAAGGAGATCACGCACTTCGTGCCGATCACCCTCCGGGCGATGGCGAACGCCGGGCAGCTGCGCGGCGTCATCGAGAACGAGCTGGTGATCGACGTCCTGGACCGCCTGGACTCGGAGGTCGCTGCCGGCAACGGCTCCGGCCAGAACTTCACGGGCATCACGGCCACGTCCGGCATCGGCACGTTCGCGCTGGGCGCGTACACGCGCCTGGACGCGATCCACCGCGCGATCACGACGGTCCGCACGGCGGCCGGCGTCCGGCTGGAGTCCGACTACATCGGCATGCACCCGAACGACTGGCAGAAGGTGCGGCTGGAGAAGGATTCCAACGGCAACTACCTGATGGGCCCGGCCGGCATGGCTGGCGACAAGCAGGTGTGGGGCGTGCCGGTGATCGCGTCCTCGGTGTTCACCGAGGGCACGATCGTGGCGGGCAACTTCAACCGCGGCGCCACGCTGTGGCTGCGTGAGGGCCTGTCCGTGAACGCCGGCCTGGACGGGAACGACTTCACGAAGCGCCGCATCAGCCTCCTGGCTGCGATGCGGGCCGCGTTCGTGGCTCACCGCCCGACGGCGTTCTGCACGGTCACGTCGTTCTAGGAACTCCTCGCCAGCGAGGCGACGAGGAAGGGGCAGTGCGATGGTGATGACGGCGACCCGGATGAGCGTCTCGCGCGTGCCGAAGGTGCGCGCGGTGCAGATCGCCGTGACGACGACGGGGAGCGCGGGGTCGGCTACCGGCAACGCGACGTCCCCGATCATCACGGGGCAGATCCTGGGCGTGTACGTGAACTGGCACGCCTCCGCGCCGGCGGGCACCTCCGACATCACCGTCGAGGGCGCCACGACGGGGCTGGACCTGTACGCGAAGGCGAACGCGGTCACGGACGTCTACAAGGTGCCGAGCGCCTACGGCCTGGACGCCGCGGCGACCGCGCTGACCAGCGACGTCACGCCGCAGCGGGTGTGCATCAACGAGGGCGTGAAGGTCACGGTGGCGCAGTCCGACGCGCTGACGAACTGCGCGATCGTCACGGTGGTCTACCGGCCGCTGATGGCGGAGCAGGTGGCAGTCACCACGACCGGCGAGGCCGGGTCGGCCGAGGGCAACGCGGACTCCGCGCACATCGTGGGCGAGATCCTGGGCCTGGCGATCAACTACCACGCGAGCACGCCGGCGACGGCGGACATCGTCATCAAGACGAAGACCGCGTCCGTGAACCTGTACGCGAAGGACGACACCACGACGGATGCGTTCGCGGTGCCGGTGATCTTCGGGGTGAGCGCGGCGAACGCCGGGCTCTCCAGCGACGTCACGCCTCAGCACTACTGCATCGCAGACAAGGTGAACGTGGCGCTGGCCCAGGGCGACGCGCTGACGGCCGCGGTCACGGTCACCATCTTCTACGCGCCGCTGCAGGCGATCCGCATCCCGGTCACCACGACCGGTGCCGCGGGTTCGGCCTCCGGGTCGGCGACGGTGGCGGTGGAGGGCGAGATCCTCGGCCTCTTCGTCACGTGCCACGCGTCGCTGCCGGCGGGGACGGCGGACATCACCGTCTCGTCCGCGAGCGGCGGCCACACCATCTGGGCGCGGTCGAACAGCGCGACGAGCGTGTTCGTGGCGCCGCGCATCTATGGCGTCTCGGTGGCGGATGGGGCGCTGTCGGGCAACGTCACGCCGGAACCGTACGCAGAACACGGCGGCGTCACCGTCGCCGTGGCCCAGGGCGACGCGCTCACGGACGCCGTGATCGTGGACGTCTTCGTCCGACCGTAAGAGCAGTGCGGCGGTCGGAAGCCGCCTGAAGGGATTTCCAATGGACCTCCAGACCGTGGTCGACCAGGCACACACGGCGTACGCGGACGGCCGCGCGGTACAGCCGCGCGCGAACCGGCGCGGTGAACTCGTGGTGGCGGACTTCTGGACGCAGATGCTCCTGGACGGGCGCATCTACCACGTCCAGGTGGGCACCGAGGACGCACCGGTGGACTCCACCGCGGCGATCGACGACGAGCTGGTCTGGGCGCTGGTCGACCAGAACGCCGGCAACGCGATGGTGCCGTTCGCCGCCAGCGTGCGGATCGCGAACTGGACCACCGCGACGCTGGTGGGATCCATGCTCGAGGCCGACCTGGCGAAGAAGCGGTACTCCAGTGGCGGCACGGCGTTCACGCCGCGCTGTCTGCGGGGCGACACGCCGAACACCTTCGACGGGGCCGCCTACGTGGGCACGGACGTGACCGCGCTGGCGAAGTCGGCGGTGCCGGACTCGGTGGAGTTCCACCGCGGTCCGCTGGTGGAGGACGCGCAGGCGACCCCGGACGCGGCTGCGGCGAATGTCGCGCTCGAATACTCCGCCCGCAAGGACGCCCTGGTGGCGGTGGTGGGCGTTGGCTCGCTGCTGCTGCACCACGGCGCGACCACGGCGGACGTGAAGTCGTACGGGTTCCTGCAGTTCGTGCAGATCGACCGGTCGAAGTTCGTCTAGCAGGGAAGGGGCGCCCGTGCCGCTGTACGAGTTCCGGTGTGCCGCTGGCCACGTGGAGGAGCGCATCGCGCCGCCACGCACCACGACCGCCGCGTGCTCGTGCGGGGAGCAGGGGACGCGCCTGAACGTGTTCCGCATCAGCCGGGCGGTGATCCCCGGCCGACGCATCAACCTCGCGGAGGCGCTGGAGGCGGACGCCGAGGTGAAGCACGCGTACGCGCGTGCCGGCGTGGAGCCCCCCGACATTGCCGGCGTGGCACGCCGGGCGGTGTCCGGGATGCAGGAGGGGCAGTAATGGACCAGGCGGCAACCGGCTTCGTGATGGTGGACCCGGCCGATCCGCGCCGCACCGTGTGGGTGCGGGAGCAGGACCGCGCGGACTTCGAGCGCCGCGGGTACGTCGCCGTCCCGTCCGAGTCGGAGCGGAGCGCCGGCAAGGCGTCTCGTCCGGCTGCGGCCACCACCGACGCCCAGCCCGCACAGGAGCCCGCTGAGCCCGCCCCGGCGGAAGAGCCGGCGTCCGAGGCCACGGACGAGGAGTCCGAGGCCGCCACGGAATCCGTGGAACCGCCGGCCACCACCGACGACCAGCCCGCCACTGGCGTGCGCTTCCCGCGGAAGCGCGGCCGCGGCACGCCCGGGAACTAGCGGGGTGGATGCGTGCCGAACTGCTACGTCCGCCTCTCCGACCTGAAGGCCGCCATCCAGGGGGCGGGCAGCGGCACGAGCAATGATGCCGTGCTGCTCCGCGCCTCGGAGTCGGCGAGCCGGTGGGTGGACGAGCACTGCGACCGCCACTTCTACAGCCTGTGGGCGCAGACGGTGCTGCTGCCGGACCACGCGCGGCCGCGCCACGTCCCGGACACCGAGCTCTGGCTGCCGCGTGACGTCATCAGCATCACCACCCTGAAGGTGGACGACGACGGCGACGGCGTCTTCGAGGAGACGTTGACGGTCGACACCGACTACTGGCTCTGGCCGTACAACCGCCTGGCGAACGAGCCGGTGCAGCGCATCGACCTGAACCCGGAAGGGTCGCGGTCGGCGTGGCCGTCCGCGCCTCGGCGGGTGCAGCTGGTCGGGAAGACCGGCTACTCGGAGGAGACGCAGGCCGCCGGCACGATCGCGGAGGCGCTGGACTCCAGCGAGACGGGCGTGGACATGACCGCCGGTCACGACGTGGCCGCCGGCGACACCATCTTCATCGACTCGGAGCAGATGGACGTCACGGCGGTGGCGACGAACACCGCCACGGTCACGCGCGGCGTCAACGGCACCACGGCGGCGACGCACGACAGCGGCGCGGCGATCACGCGCCGGCGCTACCCGCGCGACGTCGAGCAGGCCGTCACCATGCAGGCCGCGCGGATCGTGCGCGAGGCACAGACGGGGTACGGCGGCGCGGTGGGCAGCGGCGACCTGGGCGGCTACCAGTTCCGCAGCATGTACCCCGCGATCCGCGACCTGCTGGCGCCGTACGTCATGCCGAGGATCTCCTGATGGCCGGCGCGGCGAGCGTGAACATCCAGGTCAGCGTGGACGCGCGACGTCTGAACCGTGCGCTGCAGGTGCTGGCGGAGCCGGACGCCCCGTTCCTGCGCCAGGCGCTCGAGGAGAGCGGCCGCGAACTCGCCTCGGCGGCCGCGTCGCGCGCGCCGGGCAGCATCGCCTCCACGGTCGCGTTCGCGGGGGTGAAGGGGAGGGCGAACCGCCTGCGCGCCACGGTGGTGGTAAAGCACCCCGCCGCGAAGGCGCGCGAGTTCGGTCGCCAGACGTTCTACCGATCGTACGAAGACCGCCGGATGAAGGCCACGGGCGTGCCGTTCAAGGCCGGCCGTCGCGGCCAGAAGGCGCAGCCGTTCATCGGCATCGTCAAGGGCAACGCCGCGATCGGCGCGGTGGGGCCCGGGGTGCGTCAGCGTCTTGAGCGCGCGGTCACGCAGGAGTGGGACCGCATCGCGGCTGAGGGGGATGCCTGATGGCGCTCTCGCAGTCCACCGTGCTCACCAGCATCCGCACGCTGATCGCCGCCGTCACGGGGGTGGAGCGCGTGTTCTGCGCCGCCTCGAGCGACGAGCACGCCCTGCCGTCCGCCATGAACGAGTTCCCGAGCATCGCGGTGATCCCGGGCGAGACGGTCGAATACATCCTGCGGTCGGGCCAGCACCGGCACAGCTACGACGTGAAGGCGCTGGTGTTCTGCAACGCCGGCGGCGACGTGGGCCAGACGGCGGCGCAGGCCGTCCCCCTGGTGGACGCGATCATCGAGAAGTTCGCCGTCAACGTCGGCGGGTCGTGGGCGAACTCCTGCGTCTTCGAGCGGTGCTCGGGACTGGTCACGCTCGAATACGCCGGCATCGACTACCTCGGCTGGGAGATCACCCTGCGTGTGAGCGAGCAGGCGGACGCCACGCCTGCGAAGGGGGCCTGACGTGCCACACCTGACCTACACCGGCCCTGACCCCGCGGCGGTGGGCATCGTCCCGCTGCCGGAGGGGTGGCCGGCGCTGGACCACGACGAGGCGGACGAGCAGCTGGCGGCCGAGAAGGTCGCGAGCGGCAAGTACCGGTTCACCCGGCCGCCGGCCGCGAAGCATGACGAACAGCCCGCGCGGCGCGCGCGCCGGGTGCGGGACGAGGAGTAACCGATGGGCACCGCGATCCAGCCGCTGAACAAGGTCCAGATCGGCCGCGAGGCCAACGGCTCGAAGGGCACCCTGGTCGCCGCGACGCGACTGCTGCACGGCACGGGCACGCTGCGGGAGGAGCAGGACTTCTACCGATCGCCGTACCCGGCCGGGGTGCGGGCGAACGTGGGCGGCGCCGGCTCCATCACGCGCAAGGGCTTCGGCCTCGCGTGGGAGACGGAACTGACCGCCGAGGAGGTCCTGTGGTCGCTGCTGACCGGCGTCCGTGGCCAGGTCACGCCGACGCAGGCGACCGTCACGGGCACGGCGGACGCCGCCGTCACCACCAGCAGCACCACGCTGGCCGACTCGCGCGCCACGCTGGTGGTGAACGGGTGGGTCGGCGCCACCATCACGTGCGACAGCAAGACCGCCGTGGTCGTGTCCAACACCGCGACGGAGTTCACGGTCGCGTCCTGGACGGGCGGCACGCCGACGACGGGCAGCGCGTGGAGCGTCGCCGGCCTCGGCTACACGTGGGTGTTCACGCCGGAACTGACGACGGGGATCCCCACGATCGACACGGCGACACTGGAGGCGATCCGGTCGGACGGGTCCACGAACCACTACTACGCGGAGGCCGGCTACGGCATGACCTCCGGGTTCGACTTCGAGTGGGCCGGGAACGACGCCGCGAAGTTCAAGTTCGACATGTTCGCCCGGGCGCGCCAGACCGACACGCCGACCAGTTCGCTGGTGGTCTACCCCTCGCGCGAGGTGCTGGTGACGCCGCTGCTGTCGGTGTACCTGGACACCACGTGGGCGGGGCTGGGCGGCACGCAGCTGACGGGCATCGTCCGCAGCATCAAGGCGTCGCACCTGACCGGGTTCGCGCCGAACTACAACCTGGAGGGCCGCTCCGACCTGGACTTCGCGAAGCACAAGGTGGGGGCGCTGACCTCGAAGCTCTCGATGGTGCTCGAACTGGACGCGGTGGGCGCGGCTCGGTGGACGGCGTACCGGGCGAACTCGCTGCAGTACGTCCGCCTGAAGAGCGTCGGCAGCACCATCGCGGGCAGCGGCGGGCTGGCGAAGACCGTCCAGGTGGACGGTGCGTACCGGTTCACGGCGCCGCCGGCGGAGCAGGTGGACGGCGAGCAGATGCTGATCGCCTGCGAGCTGGAGTCGGTCTACGACGACACGGGCACGAAGACGCTGGAGTTCACCACGATCAACGCGGTGGCTGCGGCCTCGCTGTAGGTCACGGGTGCAGCCCGCCGGAGGCGCGCCAGGCGGGGCGCGGGCGGGCACGGAGGACAGGAGAGGGGTGACGGATGCCACTGGAGCCAGCGAACCGCGATCACGTGCGGATCGACCTGCCCGCCGAGGGCGAGTGGGTAAACGTGAAGGGTGCGCTCAGCCGCGCTGACGAGCGTGAGATCGGGATTCGCACGCGCGCCCGTGCGGAGGTGCTGGGCCTGCCCGTCGACGGGTCCAGCGCCGTCCTGCGGAACGAAGGCGCGCTGATGGTGCTGTCGGTCGTGATCCGGGCGTGGAGTTACCCGGAGCCGATCACCATCGAGTCGGTGCGCCGTCTGGACGACGACTCGAAAAACGTGATCTTCGCGCGCCTCGCGGACCTCTACCCGCCGGCACGGACGGATGATGACCGAAAAAACTCGCCCGCGCCTGGAGTGACGCCGTCCGAGTCGGCGGCCGCGTCCCTCCCGAGCTTGGCTGGGTAGCGGTGATGGACCGCGTGGGCGGCTACGCGGGATACGTCGCGCTCCAGGAGAACGCGCGGGCGTATGACGACGTGCTCACCGTGATGGCCGGGGAGGCGGACGCGCAGCGGCTGGCGGAGATGCAGCGGAAGGCTAGCGGCCGTGGCCTCTAACCAGCAGCAGCTCGCCTTCGCCATCCGCGCCGTCAACGAGGCCTCTGCCACGCTGAAGCAGGTGCAGAAGGACATCGCCGGAGTCGGTGAGTCCACCGACCAGGTCGATGAGAGCGGCAAGCGGGCCAGCGTCTCGCTCAGCCACGTCGCCTCGATCGCCGGCGGATTCATCGTCGCGCAGGCGCTCACGAACGCTCCGCGTGTCCTCATGGACATGGCGAACGCCGCGGCGGAAGACGCCGCGGCGCACACGCGCCTGGTCACCGCCGTCGAGAACAGCGGCGTCACGTATGACGCCTACAGCGGCCAGCTGGACGAACTGATCGCGAAGGGGCAGGAGCGCGCGTTCACGGACGACCAGTCCCGCGCCTCGCTGGCGTTGCTGGTCGCACAGACCGGTAGCACCGAGGCCGCGATGGAGCGGTTCGCGCTGGCGCAGGACCTCGCGCGCGGCGCCGGCATCGACCTGGAGACGGCGTCCCGGCTGCTGGGACGGGTCACCGAGGAGAACGTCAACGTCCTCAGCCGGTACGGCATCACCATCCGCGAGGGCGCGACGGAGACGGAGCTGTTCGGCCAGATCCAGGAGCGGTTTGGCGGCCAGGCGGACGCCTTCGCGAAGAGCACGGCGGGGCAGGCGGCCGCGACCAAGATCGCGATGGACGAACTGCAGGAGAGCGTCGGCTACCTGATCCTCCCGCTGATGGAGCTGGGCACGGACGTCCTGACCGGCGTCGTCATCCCGGCGATGGAACTGCTGATCGAGAACGGCGACCTGCTCGCGGGCGTCTTCGTGGCAGGCGGCACCGCGATCCTGATCGGGTACATGCCGAAGCTGATCGCCATGACGGCGGCCACCTGGGCGCAGGTGACCGCGCTGGGCGCCCAGGCCGTCGCGTTCGCGATCGCCAACCCGTGGATGGCAGCGGCCGGCCTCGCCGCCGGCGCCGCCACGATCGCCTTCCTGAAGATGAACGTCGCGTCCGAGGAGTCTGCGGACGTCACGGCCACCGCGGCCGCTGAGCAGGCCGCGCTCCAGGCCGAGCTGGAGGCCACGGCGGAGGACGCGTGGGGCCTGACGCAGGAGGCGCGTGAGCTGGCCGGGGCGCTGGGGAAGGTCACGAGCACGTCGCTGGCGGCGGGGTACGCGGCGAGCATCTACAGCGCCGAACTGGCCGGCGCCGAGGCGGCGAGCGCGGACGCGTACACGGCGGCGGTGGAGCACGTCCGCGGGCTGCTGCTGCAGGAAGAGGCCCTGAGCGGCATCGAGGACGCGCTGATCGCCTCGGCGGGGTGGACGGACCGGTACACCACCGCGAACGAGCGCACGACGACGGCGGCGCGGGGCACGTCCGACGCGCTGCGCGAGCAGAAGCAGGCGCTCGAGGAGATCGAGCGCGCGGCGGAGAAGGCCGCGGCGCGGAATGACTCGCTGGCGGCCTCGTTCGCGCGGCTGGGCGACCAGGCGCGCGCTGATGCTGCAGCGTCCGCCGGCGATTACGCGGGCCGTCTCCGCGCCGCAGGCGAGCCTGGCCGAAGTCGTCGCCGCAGGGGCGGCGGGCTGGGAGAAACCTTCACCGTGCGCAGGGTTTCCTACGGCGTGGGTGTGGAGAGAACCTTCCCCCTGAACACTCCCAAAATAGAAAAAATAGAGGTTGTCAGGCGGGGCCA
>PHBR01000040.1 GCA_002840675.1 Chloroflexi bacterium HGW-Chloroflexi-9 | reverse complement strand
GAGGCCGCCGAGGCCGGCCGCCTCGGCGCGCGCGGTGAGCCGTTCGAGGGAGATGCGCGCCTGCGGCGTCAGCGTCGGTGCACACTTCACCAACGCGCCGCCCGTGCCCGCGTGTCCGACGAGCGTGGCGAGTTCCACCTGCGCGGAGAGTTCGTTCTTGCCGCCCTGCCGCGCGATCTCGACGGAGATCGAGCCACCCTCGTGCGCGGCGATCCGCCCGAGGATCGCGCGGGCGATCTCGGCCTGGTACGGGCGGAGGCGCGGCAGCGCGCGCTCGGTCGTCGCGATGGTGTGCGTGGGCGTGTGCGCGGTCATGCGAGCACCGTCCGCGCGAGCAGGTCGCCGAGGGCGGCCGCGATGACGGTGAAGAACAGCGCGTTCACGCGCGTCCGCACCTCGGACACCTCGCGCTCCAGCGCGGCGAGGCGCGTGGCGATGTCGCTGTCGGCGTGCGGGCGCGGTTCGGCGCGGTGCGAGCGTCCGAGGACGAAGCGACGCACGGCGTCGCCCAGCGGGTCGGGGCGACGACGGTTAGCCACGGCCGGCCTCCCCACCCGTGGCGAACAGCGCCCCGAACTCCTCCAGCAGGTTCGCGGCCGCCTCGCCCAGCGAGTCGACCTGGTGGCCGGAGAGCCGGTGCCGCGCGACGAGCGCCTGGATCAGGAGACGCAGCCCGGCCTGCAGCACGCGCGGGTCGTGCGCGTCGTCCTCCAGCAGCCGGCGGACCTGGAGGCGCAGCAGCGCCACCTCGTCATCGAGGCCGTCGAGGTCGCGCGCTTCCTCGAAGGTGGCGCGGTCGCCGGCCTCGAGCGCGCGTTCGTAGAAGGAGGCGCTGCGGCGCCGGGCGTGCGGGGTCATGCGTGTCCCCGCTCACGACGCGGCACGTCCGGCCGGGCGAGCAGCGTGACGAGTTCCTCGCGCGCCTCCGGCGCCGTCTCCGCGAGGGCGACGAGGAAGCCGTACAGCAGGCGCAGCGCGGCGAGGTCGTAGCGGTCCGCCTCCACGGCGGCGCGCAGCGGACGGGCGGCGGCCGTCATCGGCGGCCCCCGTTCGCGATCAGCGCGGTGGTGCAGAGCACGCCGCAGGTCAGCGGCGCGTGCCGGGCGACCTCCGCGGCGGTAGATAGGACGCCGAGGCCGGCGACCGCCTCCACCGCCAGCGCGGCGAAGAGCAGCGCCAGCACGGAGGCGGCGAGACGCCGCCCGCCGCGCCCGTCACGGGCGTGACGGACGAAGTAGAATGCGTTCCACGCACCACCTGAGGCGATCGCGGCCTGTTCCGCGACGCCCAGCGCCTGCCAGATCGTGATGTTCCAGAAGGACGTCACCCCGCCGCCTCCCTCCACCCGTGATTCGGGTGGAGAGGGACTGTAGAACATCCGTTCTATACCCTGCAAGGGGAATGCGGCAGGCTATTTCTGACGATTCCGAGCCTCCTCGAAGTGCCCGCGCCGGTGCCCTCAGTGACGCGTCTGTTGCAGTTGGCGCCTACGCTCGCCGCCAACGTGGGATTACCGGGAGCGACCATGGACTGGGCGAGGCGGCCTGACCAACGTGTGCTCGCAACGAGCGCGGTCGTGGCGTTCGCGCTGCTCGCACTGGTACTGGCGGCCTGCAGCGATGGGAACGGCGACGGCGCATCGCAAGCCATCTGGCCTCCCGCGCTCGGGGTCGAGGTGGTGGACGAGGCGCTGGCGCTGCTCCGCAAAGGCGACACGACGGCGCTGATCGCGCTCGTGCAGCCAGCCTCGGCCGCGTGCACGACGACGGCCGGCGCGGGCGGCCCGCCCTCATGCCCGACAGGTGTGGCCGAGGGCACGGTGATCGAATATCTCCCGTACTTCGAGTGCGATGGCTGGGGAAGTGCCGAGGGTGCGCGCGACCGTCTGGCCGACGACAGCACCTACCCGCTGGTGGTGGCGCGGTGGGACCCGCCGCTGATGATGACGCTGCTCCGAAACTCGGAGATTACGCACACCGTCGTGGTCGCCCGCGGCGGCTTCGGTACACCGGACCCCACCAGTGACGCGCGCCTGCTGACCACGCTCGCGTTCGATGGCGACGCGCTTCGCGGGATCATCGGAGACTGCGGGGCGTACTCGGAGGCGGCGTTCCGGGGCGGCGCGCTGCCGCGGCTCGAGGCCGATGGCGAGGTGCTCTGGCGCGCGTATCCGGCCGCGCCGTAAGCGAGGCGCTTCCAGGGCGCTCCGCTATGTCCCCGCGCGCGTCCTGAGCAGGTGGTTGCGGGTGAGCGTGGCGAGCGGGTGCACGGCGATGCCGTCGCGCACGGCCTCCTTCAGGCGGGCGTCCAGGTAGGCCAGCGCCGCCGCTTCGAGCGACTGCTCGAAGGCGATCCGGTGCACCCGCTGGAGCGGTTTCCACTTTCGGGTCTTGCTGGGCTCCACCTTGTCGGCGATGAACATGGCCCAGGCCTCCGGGGTGTAGTCCGGGTGCCCCCAGGTATGGTGCCAGATCGCCTCAAACACGCGTGGGTCGGACACGGCGAACCGCTCCCGCAGTTCCAGCGCGCCGATCGGCCCGTGCAGCAGCACGGGGGCCTCCCGCTCGACGATATCGATGGGGAGCCGCCGCGCCTCCGCCCGTGCGAGGAGCTCGGCGGGCGGCACCGCCCGGACCAGGTCGTGCCCCTGGGCCATGAGCCGGGCGAGTGCGACATCCAGCCCGTGGTGCCTCGCGAGTTCGTCGGTGAGGGCCACGACCCGGTCGATGTGGGCGAGCAGGCGCGGCGCCAGTTCGGCCGCCATCGCCTCGCGGAGCGTTGCGTCGGTCAGCGGGGCGGGCGTACTCATCGGCAGGTCCCCTCGATCCGGGTGCGGGAGTTCCCCAATAGGCAGGCGAGGCCCGCGGAGCGATCGTATGCGCCGGCGACTGGACTGCGCTTGCTCGAAGCGTGGTCGCGTGCCACGGGCGGGGGTACGTGATGCATGCAATGACCTGGCGTCTTGCCGCGCCCGTGAGGGTGCCCGGGCGGCGGTTTTGCCGCACGATGGTCCCCCGCTGGCTCGCTGCCGCCTCCCTCTCACTCGTCGCTTCGGCTGGCCCGCTCGATGGTGTCGCAGAAGCCGTCAGCCTGGCCGGTGCGGCCGGCCTGGCCGCCTGCATGGCCGCCTATTCCGCCAGTGTCGCCGCCCGTCGCGGATACCGCGCCCGCACCCGTGAACTCCGCTCTGTCGCGCACGACCTGCGCGCCCCCCTCTGCACCGTGACGTCGTACGTCGACCTCGTCGCGCAGGGCGCCTTCGGCCCCGTGTCCGATGAGGCGTGCGCCGCCCTGCGTCGTGTCGCGGAAGTCGCGACGCGCGCCCAGTCCGTCGTCGACTCCACGCTGCGCGCGGAGGTCGAAGGAGCCGCATCGGCGCCGACCCCGGCCACGGTCGACCTCGCCCGTGTCGTCAGCGAAGCGGTCGCGGCGCTCGACGCGACGATCCGCGAGCGCAGTGGCGAGGTGGTCGTGGAAGGCTCGTTGCCGGCGGTGCGCGGCGAGGCGACGGCGCTGTTCCGCGTGATGGAGAACCTGGTCCAGAACGGCCTCAAGTACGCGACGCCCGCCGAGCCGCCTCGGGTGGTGGTGCGCGCACACGCCGCCGCCGACCGCGTGGTGATCGAGGTGCAGGACAACGGCACCGGCTTCTCCACTCGGGACCGCGAGCGCGTCTTTGAGCCGGGCGTCCGGGGCGACGCATCCGCGATGGCCTCGGGCGATGGTCTTGGCCTGGACACGGTGCGCAGGCTGGTGATGGGGATGGCTGGCGAGGTCAGCATTCCGGAGTGTGTGCGCGGCGCGATCGTGCGCGTAACGCTGCCCGCGGCCTAGCGCGCTCGCTCGGCACGATGGCCAGTGGCTCGCTCGGCGCGAGGGCCGGGGGCTGCCGCCGGAGTCTGCGGGGCCGCCCATATGCAACGCACGAAGACCCGAAACGGGCGCCCGCGAGGGCGCCCGTTCTGATGTCGCTCGCGCCGAGCGAGTTAGCGGGTGCGGCTCATCCGGGCCAAGCGCGCGACGCGTTCCTCGGTCGGGGGGTGGGTGGAGAGCAGGTTCGCGCCCTTCATCCCGGCGAACGGGTTGATGATGAACAGGTGCGCGGTGGAGTTGGAGACGTGCATTGGCACGCGTCGTGCGCCCATTTCGATCTTGAGGAGGGCGGCGCCCAGCGCCTCCGGGTCGTTCACGATGCGGGCGCCGTCCGCGTCGGCCTGGAACTCGCGCGAGCGGCTGATGCCGAGCTGGATCAGGGTCGCCGCGATCGGCGCGATGATGACGGCAAGGATGCCGCCGCCGTTGCCGTTCCCGCGGTTGCCGCCGAAGAACATCCCCATCCACGCCAGTGTGGAGATGGCGGACGCGATCGTCGCCACCACGGAGGAGGTGAGGATGTCGCGGTTCTTCACGTGCGCGAGTTCGTGGCCCAGCACGGCGCGCAGTTCGCGCTCGGAGAGCATCTGGCGGATGCCGGCGGTCACGGCGACGGCGGCGTGCTGTGGGTTACGGCCGGTGGCGAAGGCGTTCGGCTGCATGGAGGACATCGCGTAGACGCGGGGCATGGGCATGCCGGCGCGCTGGGCGATGTCCGCGACTATGTCAAAGAGAGCGGGGTCCTGCTCGCGCGTGATCTCCTCGGCGTGGGCGCTCCGCAGGACGATGTCCGCGGAGAACCAGTACGAGCCGAAGTTCATGGCGGCAGCGATCCCCATGAAGAGCAGCGCGCCGCCCGCGCCGCCCATGGCTCCACCGACGGCGATCAGCAGGCCGCTGATCGCAGCAAGCAATACGACCGTCTTGAGGTTGTTCATCTGACTGCATCACTCCGCGGTAGTGGGTGTGTATCCCCAGTGTACGAGCGGCTCAGGGCGCGGGTGTGATCGGATTGCTAAGTGCGGGCCTGCTCTCCGCCATCGGAGCGTGGCCCCACCAGGGACAAGCAGAGAGGCCGCCCCGTGAAGGGCGGCCTCTCGTGAAGACCGATCAGGTAGACCCTGGGGTCTACAGGCCGAGCTGCTGCGCGACCAGCTCGCGGTGGAAGTCCGCGTCGCCGAAGGCCAGCTCCGCCCGCTTCTGGCGGCGGAAGAAGAGCTGGATCTTGTAGTCCTTCGTGAAGCCGATACCACCGTGGATCTGCTGGCCGTGGGCAACCACGCGCCGCGTCGCCTCGGAGCACCACGCCTTCGCCATGTTGACGGCGATGGACGTGTCCTTGGCCGGCTGGCCAGAGGAGATGGCCCATGCGGCCTTGTACATGATGAAGCGGGAGCCATCGACGTCCGTGACCATGTCAGCGCACTTGTGCTGGATGGCCTGGAACGAGCCGATCGGGCGACCGAACTGCACGCGCTCCTTGGCGTAGTCAACGGCGATTTCGAAGTCCATCTGGGAGAGGCCCACGAGGTAGGCGCACTCGGCGACGGTGTACTTCTGCAGGACCGGCTGCAGGGCAGCCCAGCCGGCACCATCGGCGCCGAGGAGCTGGCCCTTGGCGCCGTCCAGCACGACCTCGCACTGCTTGTCGCGTGCGATGGTCTGGAGCTGGGTGACCTTCACGCCCGGCTGCGCCGTGGCGACGATGCCGAGGGTGACGCCCTTGCCCGAGCGGCCGGCGACGATCATGTAGTCGGCGACGTTCGCGTCCGGGACGAAGAGCTTGGTGCCCGTGAAGGAGACCTCGTTGCCGGAGACCGTGGCCTTGGCCTGGACGCCGACCTCGTCAAACCGGGCGGAGGGCTCGGTCAGGGCGAGGGTGAAGATGAGGTCGCCGGAGGCGATCTTCGGGAGGAACTCCGCCTTCTGGGCGTCCGAACCGATCTCCATGATCGGGACGGCGCCGCCGAGGACGGTCGACATGAACGGGCCGGGGACCAGGGCCCGACCGAACTCCTCGAGGAGCACGGAGAGGTCCAGGAAGTCGAAGCCGGCGCCGCCGTGCTCCTCCGGGATCAGGAGGCCCTGCCAGCCCTGCTCCGCCATCTGCTGCCAGAGGACGGGGGAGTACCCCTTGTCGTCCTCTTCCATGTCACGGACGTGCTGCTCCGGGCACTCGTTCTCCAGGAACTCGCGCGCGGCGTTCTTGAGCAGTTCTTGCTGTTCGCTCAGACCAAGGTCCACTGTTGCTTTTCCTCCCGTGGGCTTCCCCACCGTGGGGGTCGCCTACATCTTTCTAGAATCTCAGGCCGGCCAGGCCGGCTACCCGCGCGGCAGGCCGAGGCCTCGCGTGGCGATGACGTTGCGCTGGATCTCGCTCGAACCCGAGAAGATCGTGTGCGGCACGGAGCCGACGTAGTCCTGCACGTGCTGCGCGCCCATGGGGGCGTACTTGCTCTTCGGGTCCCAGACGTTGCCGTACAGGCCCCAGAGCTTGGTCTCGCTGCGGGCGAGGCGCTGGTGCACCTCGGAGCCGAACATCTTGTTCACGGAGGCCTCGTAGTTCGGGACCATGCCGCGGTTCTGGATCGAGACGATCCGGAAGGCGAAGTTGAACAGGACTTCGGTCTCGATGGCGCGGTCGGCAAGCTCCAGGCGGACCATGTTCGCGTCCACGCGCTTGAAGGCCTTGCCCTCAGCGGTGTCCAGGAACTTCTTGATCTGGTCCTGGCCGCGCTTGTAGGAGATGGCGCCGGCGATGCCGGAGCGCTCGAAGTCGAGCAGCGTCATGCCCACGTACCAGCCGCGGTTCTCTTCGCCGATGCGGTTCTTGACCGGGATGCGGACATCCTCGAAGAACGTCTCGTTGAAGTGGTGCTTCCAGCCCATGTTGATGAGCGGGCGCAGCGACAGGCCCTGGGACTTGATGTCCATCATGACGAAGGAGATGCCGCGGTGCTTCGGGGCTTCCGGGTCGGTGCGGACGAGGGCGAAGAGCCAGTCCGCCAGGTGGCCACCGGACGTCCAGATCTTCTGGCCGTTGATGACGTACTCGTCACCGTCGCGGACGGCACGGGTCTGGAGGGAGGCCAGGTCGGAACCGGCGCCCGGCTCGGAGTAACCCTGGGCCCAGGCGACCTCACCGGAGAGGATCTTCGGGAGGTGCTCCGCCTTCTGCTCGTCCGTGCCGTGCACGATCAGGGTGGGGCCGAGCATCGAGACGCCCATGCCACCCGGCATCGGCGCGGCGACCTCAGCCATCTCCTGGTTGTAGATGAACTGCTCGATCGTGGAGAGGCCGGCCCCGCCGTACTCCTTGGGCCAGGCGGGAGCGATCCAGCCCTTCTTGGCCAGGGAGTCAGCCCAGGCGATGGCCGTGTTCCGGTGATCGGCGTTGTCCGACTTGCGGTCGGCCTGCCAGCCACCAGAGAGCTCCTCGCTCTCCTCGCCGGAGCGGTAGCGCTCCGGGAGTTCCTTCTGAATAAAGTCTTTCACCTGCTGGCGGAAGGCCGCCTGCTCTGGCGAGTCGCTCCAGTCCATGGTTCTCCTGCTCTCTCTCCCGCGGTACCGCGCCCCAGCGAGCTGCAGTCGTGCGGGTAATGCACCGGCTCCGAAGGGTCTGTGGCGGCGACTTCCCCGGGGGGAGGTCTGCGCACGCCAAGAGGGGCGATCGCGCCCGCCGCGGGCCGACCGACCGCGCGCACTATCGCTGGATTGGGCGCGCGGGTCAACTCCCCACGTGATATTCGACCGCCCTCCGGTTGACCGGGGGAGCCGCGGGCGCGCATGATCCCCGGGTCGGATTGGGACGGACGGTCCGCACCGGGCGCGACCGAGGGGGCCTGGCCCCGCCGTACCTACGGCCGGAGCATCGCGTGACCCGTTCCCGTCTCCCTGGCGCCGCCCGTCTGCTCGCCCTGGGCGCGCTGGTCGTCGCCCTGCTGGCGCCGGCCGCACCCGCGCATGCCGCCTCGCTGGAGGGTGTCTGCGCACGTCTGGCCGCCGCCGCCACCACCAACGCGGATGTGACCGCAGGCGTGGTGCTCCTGGACCTGGCTTCCGGCGAACGGTGCGAGGTTGGCGCGACCCGCGAGTTCCGCACGGCATCTCTCTATAAGACGGTCGTCCTGGCGGAGCTCTACCGCCAGATCGATGGAGGGCTGGTCGCTCTCACGGATCCGCTCACGCTGGAGCCGCGCCATTCCGTGGACGATCCGCCCGAGTTCGCGCTGACCGAGGCGTACCGCACGACCGTGGGGAACGCCGCCCAGCGGATGATCCTGTACTCCGACAACGCGTCCGCGCTGGCGCTCCGCGAGCAACTGGGGATCAACCTCGTCGACACGGCACCCGCATGGCTCGGGATGACGAGCACGGTGCTGGGGACGCGGTTCGTCTCCACCCCCAGGGATCAGGCGGAGCTGTACCGCCGCATCTACGCCGGTGAAGTGGTGAGTGCGAACGCGAGTCGGGCGATGTTCCAGGTGCTTGCGGAGCAGGAGATCAGTGACCTGATCCCGGCCGCGCTGCCGTCCGGTGTGCGGGTCGCGCACAAGACTGGCGCGCTGGACACGTATCTCCACGATGCCGGCATTGTCCGGGCACCGGGTGGCGACTTCGTCCTGGTGGTGATGACGGAGAACACGGACTTCGCCGGGGCGCAGGAGGTGATCCACGAGGTCACCGCTGCCGCCTTCGAGCCGTTCGCGGTCGCCAGTCCGCCGCTGCTGGGCGCGGAACTTGGCGCCCTGGCTACGTCCGGCCGCCCGGCGAATCTACCAGCCTCTGTCGTGGCGGAGATCCAGGCGGAGAACGGCACCGCCGCACTCCAGCGTGCCGGTGCGGAGGACTCGGACGGCGGGGTGTTCGGACTGGAATTCGCGGGGATTCCCGCACTCTCGAACCCGGCGTTGCTGACTATGCTCCTGGCGCTGGCGGCCGTGGCGATCGGACTGCCGGCCTGGTTTGCGCGTCGAGGCACCCCGCTCGGGCGGCTCTTCAGTTATGGTGCGAACGGTAGTGTGAACGCGGTTGCTCCCCAGCCCGCGTCCGGCGCCTCTGGCGCTGACGCTCGTGTTCGGGCAGACCGCGCCGAGAGGGGCGTTGTCATGCGATTCGGAAACCGTCGTGAAGATGAGGGTCGGCCGAACCAGGTGTTGCCCGCCTCCCGCTCCGTCGCCGAGGTCCGCGAGCAGCCCGTGCTGCCCTCCCGCCGCCTCCAGCGCCTCGCCGAGCACTTCCAGGCACAGACCGACCTGCTGGGCAGCATGCGCGCCCAGTTCGAGGACGAGATGGAGCCGCTCCAGGACCTGCTGACCAGCCAGGCCCATGCGATGCACCGCCTGCTCGCCAACCTGGAGGAACGCCTCCGCCCGCTGAACGAGTACGCCGACGGCGAGGAAGCCAACCTGGTCGCGCTCGAGCACCGTATCCAGGACGGCGGGGCGGACCACGTGGCGCGGAACTTCGCGCCGTATGTGGAGGAGCAGCGCCGCCGCATCTCCGAGACCCGCGACCAGATCGACCAGCAGCGCACGCCGTTCCTGCAGTACGGTGAGCAGCAGCGGGAGACCGTGGAGTCCGCACTCTCCCGTTTCGACTCAGACATCGAGGCGCTGGAGCAGAACCTGGCGGAGCAGCGCCGCGTGATGATGCGGATGCTGGACGCGATGCGCTCCGAGACGTTCGGTGCGGTGAAGGAGTACCTGGCGGGCCGCCAGGGCGCGCTGGCGCAGATGGCGGACGCCGGCTCCACCGACCCGGGCGAGATCGGCCGAAGCGTGCAGCAACTGCGCCGCTCGCTGGAGCAGATCGCCGGGAAGTCGGACTACGCCCGCGCCGTGCTGGAGCAGGCCGACGAGGCGGACCGCGCCCTGATCAGCGTGGCCCCCGGCCGCCCTCGCGCGATCCGCGAGGAGTCCCCCGTCGACGCGCTCGATGGGAACCGCGACGCGGATACGGAAGAGGTCAGCGCCTAGGCGCTCGCCGCGACCGGCAGGACGAAGCAACGGGGCGCCGCAAGGCGCCCCGTTTGCGTGCGTGACGCCATCGCCTGGAGAGCAGCCGCTATCCTCCCGCGCATGAACATCCTTGTGATCCCGGGACTGCAGATGCCAGTGGTGTCAGCAGAGATGCTGGCGCAGATCCGCGAGGCGGCGGGGTCCGATTCGTCCGTCACCGTGGCGGAGAGTTACGGCGAGGCGCTGGAGGCGATTGCCGAGACGGACGTGCTGCTGGGGCGGATCGACCCGACGCTGCTGGCGGCGGCGAAGCGGCTCCGATGGGTGCACGCGACCACGGCCGGCGCGGACGCCTACCTGTTCCCGGAGATGCTCTCCTCCGACGTGATGATCTCCGGCGACAAGGGACTCGTGGGCAGCCACCTGGCGGAGACGGCGTTCGGCCTGCTGCTCGCGATCACGCGGCGCATCGCGGTTGCGATCCTGGACGGACCCGTGTCGTGGGAGCGCCGCGTTGCGTATCGCATGGAGGAGTTCGAGCTGGAGGGGCTGACGATGGGGATCGTCGGCTTCGGCGGCACCGGCCGCGCGATCGCACGTCGCGCCGCCGCTTTCGGGATGGAATGCATCGCCGTCGATGACCACGACGTGGAGGCGTCACCCGAGGTGACCGAGGTCTGGGGCGCCGACCGTTTCGACGAACTGCTGGGCCGCTCGCACGTGGTCGCTTCCGGCCTGCCGCTCACGCCGTCGACGTACCGCATCTTCGATGCGCGGGCGTTCGCGACGATGCGGCCCGACGCGGTGTTCGTGAACGTGACGCGCGGCGAGATCGTGGACTCGGACGCGCTCGTGGCGGCGGTGCGCAGCGGCCACCTGGGCGGCGCCGGGCTGGACGTGGCGCACGAGGAGCCGTTGCCCGCGGACCATGCGCTGTGGAGTACGCCGAACATCGTCATGACGCCGCACACCGCGGGCGCGAGCCAACTGCGCCTGCAGCGCAACCTCGATCGGTTCTGCCGCAACGTCGCCCGCTTCCGCGACGGCGAACCGCTGGAGGGCTCCATCGACAAAGCGGAAGGGTTCTAGGGCGCGACGTGGCGATCATCATCGCAAGCGGCCTCAGCCACGGATGGCTGCCTGATGCCCAGCGGATGCTCTTTGAGTACATGGCCGCGACGGAGGTCGAGGCGGGGCGTGCCTCGGTCGCTGCGCCGAAGCAACTGCCGGCGAGCCTGCGCGGCGAGCAGGTCGAGCCGGGAGCGGTCTACCGTGCGCCCGGCGACTTGCTGCTGGCGATCGAGGGCGACGAGGCGGTGGGGTGCGTGGGCCTGCGGGTGCTGGATGAGGCGACCGCGGAAGTGCGCCGCCTGTTCGTACGCCCGGGCCACCGGGGCGGTGGTGCGGCGACGCAACTGATGCATGCCGCGCACGCGCGGGCCTCCGACGCAGGGCTCGCGAAGGTGGTGCTGGACGTGATGCCGTCACGCGAGGCGGTGATCCAGTGGTACCGGCGTCTGGGCTACGTGGAAGTCGCACCGCCCGCCCGTAACCCGTACGGGATGGTGTTCATGGAACGTGCCCTGGGCGCCACACCCCGCCGAGTGTGATGCGCGTGGTCCAGTCCGTGAGGCTCCGCGTGCACTACCGGGAAGTCGGGGTGCCTTCGGTCGGGACTACGGGTAACTCCTGATTCAGACGGGCACCCCACGGCATCACGCTCTGAGTCGGTGAGCCTCGAGCAGATCGACGGAGAGCGCGATGTTGGACACGATGCAATCGCCTGCGCGCAGCATGGCCTCTCGCTTCAATCCCGCGGGCGCACCCCACTGGTTCGCCCTGGGTGGCCGCCTTGCGCGGTACCTACTCTTCGTTGTGAGTTCGGTGGTGACGTTCGTGACGCTGCTGGCGTTCTCCGCCACGGCGCTGGGGTACGACCTCTTCGTGGTCACGGGTGGCTCGATGGCACCCGCGGTCCCGGCCGGCGCGCTGGTGATCGCGGAGCGCGTGCCCCCCTCCGCGCTGAACCCCGGCGACGTGATCACCTTCCGTCGCACCGACTCACCCAGCACCCCGGTCACCCACCGCGTCATTCGCGTGGAGGGTGAAGGGGCGGCGCTGCAGGTCTGGACGCAGGGCGATGCAAACGCCACGGCGGACGCCGAGCCGTTGCGCGGCGATCACCTGGTCTCGACGGCGCGCCTGACGGTGCCGCTCGCGGGGCACGTCCTGTCGTTCCTCCGCACGTTGCAGGGGCAGATCCTCCTCATCGTCTTCCCGATCGTGGGACTTGCGGGCTCCTCGCTGCTCCGCATGGCGGGCACCGGCGCACCTGTCGACGCCGCACCCGGGGCTGTCGAAGGCGGCACGCCGGGCCGCTCGTTGCGACGCCTGCTGTCCGTGCGCGTGCCGGCGTTCCCTCGCACCGTCCGGATGGAGCGTCCGCGGCTGCCGTCCGCGGGTGGGCTCCGTGACCGCCTCTCGCAGAGCACCCGCTTCTCACAGAACATCGGAGCGCAGGGCGTGCAGGGCGCCGGCCAAGCAGAGCGCATCCAGGCGGGCAGCGATCTCTCGACCCTCCCCCGTCGCGCGCGACGCATGGACGAGGCCGTGCTGGCGATCGGACAGCTCTCCGATTCCTTCGCGACCTCGGTGAAGCAGGAACTGGAGCCGGTTGAAGGCCTGGCACGCGACCTCAGCGAGCGCGAGCGTGAGTTCGAGGTCTCCCTTGCCCGGTCGCTGCAGCCGCTCACGGACTACGCCGACCAGATCGAGGCGAACCTGGAGACCCTGATCCAGCGACTCGGCGCCGGGCCGTCGGTGCTTGAGGGGCCGTTTCAGCAGCAGATCGCCGACGAGCGCGCGCGTGTCCGGAAGGTCCGCGCCGCGATCGAGGAGTCGAAGACGCCAGTACGACGCGCACTCCGCCGCGAGGCTGAGGCGCTGGACGCCATGCTCACCCCGCTCGATGGCGACATCGACTCGATCGACGCACTCCTCGGGCAGATGCGCCGGCACATGGTGCAGGTGCTGGCCCGGCTGCGCTCCGACCAGTTCGCGGAGGCCGTCTCGCTGATGCAGCAGCGGTCGGGCGAACTGCGGGTGCTCGCCGAGATGGGCGAGACGCGGGAGCTGGAGATCCGGGCCACGCTGTCCGTGGGCGCGGACGAGCACCCGGGAGAGCGCAGCGCGTTTGTTGCCGGAGCGCTCTCGGTCATGGAGGGGGACGGGGACACCGCGCCCACCGCCGCCCGGAGCCGCTCTTCGGCCGCGTAAGGCGTTCCACATAAGATCAGGGTTCCCCCTGACTCAGCGTCCTCACGTCCCGCCAGCGCCTGCCGATACTCCACAAGAGGAAAAGGTCAGGCCATGGTTGCCCGTCTCTTGCTGGCTCTCGCATTTACGAGCATCTTCGGGGCTTCGATGACCGTCGAAAGCCTCGCGGTGTTCGCGGACTCAGAGAGCAACGCGGCGAACGTCATGTCCACGGGTTCGGTGTCCATATCGGACGCGCCCGACACCGCGTTCCTGGTGGTCGCCAACATGGCGCCCGGCGACACCTCCGTGACGTCGCTCGTGGTCACCAACAACGGCTCGCTGCCGCTGCGCTACGCGCTCACCTCCAGTTCCACTAACGACGACGCGAAGGGCCTCGCGGCCCAGCTGCAGTTGAACATCCGCACGCTGGGGACCAGTTGTGTGGCGCAGGATGGCGCCGTGCTCTACTCGGGGGGGCTGTCGGCGGCAGCGTTCGGATCAGTTGTTCAGGGCGCGCAGGCCGGGGATCGCGACCTGGCTGCGGGTGCCAACGAAACCCTCTGTTTCCGCGTGGAATTCCCGCTCGCCTCCGGCGATACCTTCCAGAGCGCGACCACCACCACCACGTTCACGCTGAGCGCGGAGCAGACCACGAACAACCCGTAAGCACGTCCATCTAGTCGCCGCCTCCGTGGCGAATCGGAACCTCTCATGTTTGACGCGCATCCCGAGCCGAGATGGTCTCCCGCCCGCTCGCAACTCGCGTTGATGTGGCTCGCGCTGGCGGCGTGTGCGGTGGCGGCGCAGGTGGTCACCGTCACGGACTCGCTGGGCCTCTTCGGCCATGCCGCCACCAACACCGGTGTCATGAGCACCGCCACGGTGCAGCCGCCCGCGAGCCTGGTGGTCGTCGACCAGCAGCAGACGTCGGTCGACCTCCAGTGGACGGCGAGCGGCACGGCCTTTGTCACGGGGTACGAGGTGTACCGGTCAGACACGCCCGCCGGCGCGCGCGTGCTGGTGGGCTCGGTCGGGGCGGGCACGCTCGTGCTGACGGATGCGACGCTCGCACCCGGGACCACCTACTACTTCGTGGTACGCGCGGTCGCGTCCGGCTGGGTGAGCGCCGAGTCGATGCAGGTGATGGCGACGACGCTGCCGTAGCAGGCCGCCTCGCGCGTCGCGCGTCCGCGCGGCGCCGCTACCCGCCGAGGATGAACCCCTTCGAGAGGTCCAGCGGCGGCTCGCCGTCGTTGGCGGACGGGGGCACGGGCATCTCCAGGGCGGTGACGTCCACCACGTTGCCCCGCTCGATCTCGCGCTCCAGCAGGCCCATCTGCTCCTCGTGCCGCTCGCGCGCCTCGCGGGTCAGTTCCAGTTCTTCTTCGATGCGCTGGCGGAGGATGCGTTCCGGCGCCTCGAAGTCGCGCGGGACGCGCGCCTCCAGCGCCTGGCTGAGGGAGGAGTAGATGTTGCCGCCGACGAAGTGCAGCGGGCGGTGCTCCTCCTCGCCCAGGCTCCAGCGTCCGTCCGCGTATGAGCGGGGGTCGACGTGGACGGCGGTGACCAGGCCGGCGAAGAGGATGTGGTCGCCGATCGGGACCGCCTCCACCACCTGGCATTCAATCCACGCCGCGCAGTCCGCGATCAGCGGCGCGGTGATGGTGGTCGGTGCGAAGGTCGCGAGTTGCACCGCATCGATCTTGTCGATGTGTTCGCCGGACAGTGCGCCCAGGTACTGCACATGGTGGAGGTAGGGCCGCTTCGGGAAGTTCAGCGCGAACTCCTGCGCGTGCGAGATCATCTCGGCGCTATGCCGCGACTGCTCGACGGAGATCCCAATCACCGGAGGCTTCGAGGAGAGCGGCGTGTGCCATGCGAGCGGCATGACGTTGGCCTTGCCGCGCCAGGTGGTCGTCACCAGCACGGTCGGGCCGCCCATCAGCAGCCGGGATGCCTCGGAGACCGGGCGGTCCTCAAGGTTGTCGGGGGGCGGCTGGAGCAGGGGGTCGTCGGTCACGCTCCCAGTATAGATTGCCCTGCGGTACTATTCGGTCGTTGGCGAATAAACGAAGGAACATGCTGCATGGTGCCACCCCGGCGCTCCGTTGCGGACTGGCTGCTGCTTGCGATCGCGGTCGAGAAGACCGTGCAGCACACGTTCATCACGTGGGCGTTCGCGGCCAACCGCTTCGACCTGCGCACGCAGGTGCTGCCGCCGTGGGAGGTGCTGATGGTGAGTGGGGGCGTGGTGGCCGTGCTGTTCGCGGTCGCGGCGGTCGGGCTCTGGCGGTGGCGGGCCTGGGCTCCCACGCTGCTCGTCGCCCTCGCGCTGTTCGATATCGGTGGGGAGTTTGTCGCGCAGGGGACGGTGATCATCGAGATCGTGGTGTCGTTCATCGTGGCGGTGATCCTGCTCCCGCTCGCCTGGCGGGCGCGCCCCCGGTACGAGGGGTACGGCCGCTGATGGGCACCGACGATGTCTTCCGGGCGCTGGGCGACCCGACGCGGCGCGAGGTGCTGCGGCTACTGTCCGAACGCGGCCCGATGACCGCGGGCGAGATCGCGGCCGAGTTCGACCTCGCGAAGTCCACCATGTCCGGCCACTTCACGGTGCTACGGCAGGCCGGGCTGATCGTCTCCGAGCGGCAGGGCACGCGGCTGGTTTACAGCGCGACGCTGTCCGTGCTGGAGGAGGCGATGTCCGCGGTGATGGAGATGGTGCGCGCGGGAGGCCGGGTGCCTCGGCCGCGACGCGGGACGGGAGGTCAGAGATGAGCGCAGGAAACCCGTTGACGTGGTCGTGGCGGCGAGAGGCGCCGCACATCGCGCTGGTGGTCGCCATCGTCGCCGCCTCCCTGATCGCGTGGCCGTTCGTGGACGAGCCGGTGCCGATGCACTGGAACGCGCGTGGCGAGGTGGACGGCTGGGGCAGCCGCTGGGAGGCGCTGGGCATCATGCCCGCGGTCACCGTCTTCATCTACCTGCTGCTGGCGTTCATCCCTCGCATCGACCCGGGGCGCGCCAACTACGCCTCGATGGCCGGCGCGTACGGGGCGATCCGTCTCTCCGGGCTGCTGCTGATGGCTGTGATACAGGCGGCGCTGATCGCGGCCGCCTTCGGCTGGTCGGACGGGCCGGGCTGGATGATCCCGGCGGCGGTCGGCGTGATGTTCCTCGTCATGGGGAACGTCCTGGGGAAGTTGCGCCCGAACTACTTCGCCGGCGTGCGGACGCCGTGGACGCTGGCGAGTACGAAGTCCTGGGATGCCACGCATCGCCTCGCGGGACGGGTGTTCGCCGGGTCAGGTGTGCTGCTGATTGCGATGGCCGTGGTCCGCCGGGAGTGGTTCGTGATCGCCTCGCTCGTCGTGATGGGCCTGGGGCTCGCGTGGACCGTGGTCTACTCCTACCTGGTCTGGAAGAGGGACCCGAACCCGGTGCCGGTGACCGGGACGCGGCCGGACGAGCCACCGTCCGAGGCGTAATCGAGGTCGCGCGGGCGCAGCAAGACGGCCGGCTCATCGCCGGCCGTTTCGCATTCAGACGGAGGGTTGGGCTCTGGCTACTCGTCGCGGACGAGGCGGCGGCCCTTGACGTCCTCGGGGAGGTATTCGCGCCCGCACTTGTGGCAGACGAAGCCCATCGCCTTCGTGTCGTCCTCCATCACCTGCGGGCCACGCCAGCGCGGCATCAGGTCGCGTCCCACGCAGCAGGCGCTGCGCGGGGGCTGCTTGGCGACGGGGCGGTAGGACATCTTGGCGCGGCCGAAGATCTTCGTCAGCACGGGCGATCCTCCGTGGCCGGGGCGGCCGAGGTCATCGAGTCAGGGTGGGCACCCCTTGGTGCTGCGGCGCAGCGTACCGTCCCGCGCGGGCGCGGGGAAGGCACCGGCAGGCGGCTACGCGCCGCCCCGGACGTGGCGGGAGACCTCCTGTGCGAGGGCGGAGACGCTGCGCCGGGCGCAGGTGAAGGTGCGGCCGGGCGCGACGCCGGTGAAGACGCTGGAGACCTTGTGGTCCAGGATCGTGTTCGCCCAGATCACGACCACGTCCGCACGCTCCGCCATCTCCTTCGCGCGCTTCGCGCCGGTGGGCCGGTCGCCGACGACCGTCTCGAGTTCCACGCCGGTGCCCGCGAGCGAGGTGCGGAGTTGCGTGTGCGCGTTGGGCGACCCGCCCACCACCAGCAGCCGGGGGCGCTTCGCCGCGACCAGGTCGACCGCCATCTGGTTCACCGACCGTGCGATGTCGCTGCCGCCGCACACCTCGCAGAACTTTGAGGCGACCTCCACGGGGCGCCGGCCATCCTGCTCGAGGAGCGCGAGGCAGGTGGCCTGCCCGCAGTAGCGGGCGATGCGCGCCTCGATCACCTCGGTGACGCGCTCGCGTTTGTCGGCGGCGATGTTCTGCTTGCGGGCGTTGGTGAGGCCGGCCTCGATCAGCACGGCGCGTGCGGCCTGCAGGGAGGCGACGCGCTCGAAGCCGTGCTCTTTCAGGAGCGTGTCGATGTGCAGGACGGGGTCGAGGGCCATGGATCCACTATCGCACCCCTGTCGTGGGGCTCACGTCACACAGCGGCCGCGCGTGGTTCAGGTACACTCGTCGTGACGGTGCTTCCACCACCTTCACAGGATCCTCGGACGCCACGCATGCTGTCGCCGGTCTCCGCACGCGCCGTCGCGCTGCTCGCACTCTGCGCGGGCGTACTGCTGGCCGTCACGCCCGACTCCTCCCCCCGTCCCCTTCTAGTCGCCCTCGATCGTGCCGTTGCGAGCGCGGAGGCGAGCGCGCCCGCCGGCCACGTCCGCGTGGAGGTGGTCGCGCTCGACTCTGTGGCGGCGGGGCGCGCGCTGGTGCTCACGCTCGGCGGGCAGATCGAGGTGGAGTCGGGCGGACGCATCCAGGCACAGGTGACGCCGGAGGTGGAGGCGGTGCTGCGGGCGGCCTCGGACGTGGTGCGGGTGGACGGCCCGGCGGTGGCCGTGCCGTTGCAGGTGGTGCCGGCGCTGGAGTTGATCGGCGTGCCGCGCTGGCAGACGGCGGGCTTCACGGGCGAGGGCACGCGGGTGGCGGTGCTGGACTCCGGGTTTCAGGGGTTGCAGGCGGCCCTGGGCACCACGCTTCCTCCGAGCGTGATGTCGCGGTCGTTCCGGTCGGACGGGAACCTGAACGGCGGGACGGACCACGGGCGGCGGTCGGCGGAGGTGATCCACCAGATCGCGCCGGGCGCGGACCTGACGCTGGTGAACTTCTCCACGCTGACGGAGTTGTCCGCGGCGGTGGACTTCCTCATCCAGCAGCGCGTGGACGTCATCTCCTTCTCGCTCGGCTACATCCACAACGGCCCGGGCGACGGCACCGGCACGGTGAACGAGATCGTGTCGAGGGCGACCGCGGCGGGGATCGCGTGGGCCGTGGCCGCGGGCAACTGGGCGCAGCAGCATTACTCGGCCACGTTCCGCGACGTCGACCGGGACTCCGTGCACGAGTTCGGCCCGACGGCGCAGACGAACCAGCACACCTTCACCGCCGGCGACCTGATCACCATCTCGCTCCGCTGGGACGACGCCTGGGGCGCCTCCTGCTCCGACTACGACCTGGAGTTGTTCGGCCCGGACGGCGCACTGGTGCGGGCCGCACGAGGCATCCAGAACTGCTCCGGTGAGCCCGTGGAGAGCCTGCAGGTGCTGGCGACGCGCTCCGGGACGTACGGCGTCCGCGTAGTGCAGGCGCACTCCGATGTGCCGAAGGCGTTCGACCTGATGGTGGTGGGTTCACCCGACCGGGGCGGGGCACTGGAGTTCTCTACCGCCGCCGGCTCGCTGTCCCAGCCCGCGGACCACCCGGCGGTGG
>PHBR01000039.1 GCA_002840675.1 Chloroflexi bacterium HGW-Chloroflexi-9 | reverse complement strand
GCCGCCGGCGGAGCCGGATGCGAGGTGGACGATGGCGTCGACGCCCCGGACCGCCTCGGCGAGCCCGGCGCCGTCGCTGAGGTCGCCGGCGGCCGGGGTCACGCCCGCGGGGAGCGTCGCGTCCGGGCGGCGGACGAGCGCTCTGACCTCGAAGCCGGCGGCGAGCAGCGCCGGCAGCAACGCCCGCCCGAGGCGTCCCGTGCCGCCGGTCACCAGCACCGATTCCGCTCCGTGTTCTGCCATCGGATGCCCTCCCCGTTTCGGGCGCAGCGTACCGCCGCGGGGGCGCGAGGGCAGCCGGGTCGAGTGTTAGCATCCACCGGCCGAAGCATTGCCCCTGAAGGGACCGTCCATGCGCGCAGCCGTCATCACTCAGCCCGGTGGCCCGGAGGTCTTCGCGATCCAGGAGGTCCCGGACCCGGTCGCCGGGCCGGACGAGGTGCTCGTCGCGGTGCGTGGCACCGCCCTCAACCGCGCCGACCTGCTCCAGCGCCGGGGCCGCTACAACGGCCCGCCAGGCACGCGCAACGACATCCCGGGGCTGGAGATGGCGGGGGTGGTGGAGTCCGTGGGGGCGCGCGTCACCGGCTGGAAGCCGGGCGACCGCGTGATGGCGCTGCTCGGCGGCGAGGGGTACGCCTCGAAGGTCGCGGTGCACGAGCGGATGCTGATGCCGGTGCCGCCGAACCTGACCTTCGAGCAGGCGGCGAGCATCCCGGAGGTGTTCCTGACCGCGTTCGACGCGCTCCACCTGCAGTGTGAACTGGTGATGGGCGAAAGCGTGCTCATCCACGCCGCCGGCTCCGGGGTGGGGACGGCCGCCATCCAGCTGGCCGCCGCGCAGGGCTGCCGGGTCTTCGGCACTGCCGGGTCGCAGGAGAAGCTGGAGCGCGCCGCAGCGCTCGGCCTGCACGTGGGCATCAACTACCACGAGCAGGACTTCGCCGAGGTGGTGAAGGAGCGCACGGACGGCCGGGGCGTGGACGTGATCCTGGACGTCATCGGCGCGCCGTACTGGCACCAGAACCTCGCCGCCATCGCGCTAAAGGGCCGCATGGTCATCGTCGGCAGCATGGGCGGCGGGCGCGTGGAGAACATGGAGATCGGCGCGCTGTCGCAGAAGCGCGCGAGCGTGCGCGGGACGCTGCTCCGCGGCCGTCCGCTGGAGGAGAAGGCAACCCTCATCCAGGCGTTCAACCGCCGCGTGGTGCCGCTCTTCGCCAACGAGACCATCCAGCCCGTGATCGACCGCGTGTTTCCCCTCGAGGAGGTTGCCGCGGCGCACGAGTTGATGGAGGCCAATGCGAACTTCGGGAAGATCGTCCTCAGCATCGCTGAGTGACCGAGGGAGGCGACTGATGGCACCGACGCCGACCTGGCGCGACGCCGGGACCATCGAGGATGGCGTGCTGGAGCGCGAGTTCACCATCCAGGGTGAGCGCGACGTGATCACCGGCCTCATGTGGTCGCCGCCCTCGATCCCCGCGGGGTCGCCGCTGGTGCTAATCGGTCACGGCGGCGGCGGGCACAAGCGCGCGCCCTCGATCGTGCCGACGGGCCGGGGCTTCGTGACGGAGCACGGCATCACCGCCGTCGCCATCGACGCGCCGGGCCACGGCGAGCGCGGCGGCGCGCCGGGGCGGTCGCCGGAGTACTACGCGCTGTGGAAGGACGCGGGCCTGATGACCCGCAACGCCACGGCGGACTGGAAACTTGTCCTGGACGCGCTGCTCGCGACGGGGTCGTTCGACCCGGAGCGGGTCGGCTGGTCGGGGATGTCGATGGGTTCGCTGATCGGCATTCCGCACGTCGCCGCGGAGCCGCGGTTCAAGGTCGCGGCGCTCGGCCTGTGCGGGCTGAAGGGCGACACGCCCTCGCGCGGGTCGGCGGGCGAGGTGCTCGCGGCAGCCGCGCCGAACATCCGGGTCCCCGTCATCTACATGGTCCAGTGGGACGACGAGCGGTTCGAGCGCCAGAGTTCGCTGGACCTCTTCGGTCTGATCGGCTCCACGGACAAGCGGCTGCACCTGCACCTCGGCGCGCACGCGGAAATGCCGGAGGAAGGGCGGCGGGCCGCCCGCGCCTTCGTGGCGCAGCATCTGAAGGCGTAGCGGCGCTGCCCGTGCCGCGCTCGCTCACGCCCGAGGGCATCGCCCGCGTCGAGGCACTCGCGCGCGAGCACCTGGCGCGCGGCTGGCACACCGGAGCGCAGGTCGCGGTCTATCGCGATGGCGTGCCGGCCCTGGACCTGCGCCTCGGCGAGGCGGCGGACGCGCCCGGTGCCGACCCTCGCTGGATGCTCTGGTTCTCGGCGACCAAGCCGCTGACCGCGATCGCGACGCTGATCCTCGTGGAGCGCGGGCTCGTGGGCCTCGATGCGCCGATCGCGGCGGTGTGGCCGGAGTTCGCGCAGGGCGGCAAGGCGGACGTGACGCTCCGCCACGTCCTGACGCACCGAGGCGGGTTCCCGGCGCTCCCGCCGGACTTCGACTGGCATAGCATGGACGACTGGGACGCCGTCGCCGGCGCGACCGCGGCGTTGCCCGCGCTCTGGGAGCCGGGCACCGAGGTGGGCTACCACCCGGTCACCTACGGTTTCGCGCTGGGCGAGGTGATCCGCCGCGTGGACGGGCGCGCGCCCCGCGAGTTCCTCCGGGACGAGGTGATCGGGCCGCTCGGCATGGACGCCTCGCTCGGTGCGGCCACCGAGGCCGACCTGGCCCGCGTGGTGCTGCCGGTGGCGATGTCCGAGATGACGATGCTCGACCCGGAGGGCCTGGAGCGCCGCACCAGCGGCATCGTCGCGCGCTTCCGGATGCCGGAGGTGCTGCGCGGCCAGTTGCCTGCCGCGAACGGCCTCGGCACCGCGGCCGCCCTCGCGCGGTTCTACGCGATGCTGGAGCGCGGCGGCACGCTCGGTGGTGTGCGCATCCTCTCGCCCGAGATGGTCGCCGAGGCGACGCGGGTGCAGGTGCGGACGGACCACGACCGCACGTTCCTGATGCCGTCCGCGTTCGGCCTCGGGGTGATGGTTGGCTATGAGGCGGGCGCCGCGCCGTTCGACGAGCCCGGCGTCTTCGGCCACTCCGGCCAGCAATGCGCGATCGCCTACGCCGACCCCGCGCGTGGCCTTGCCGTTGCGTACCTGACGAACGGCCTCCACGACCCGTACGTCGTCGCCGTCCGCACGGAGGAGATGGTGCGCGCGGTGCAGGACGCCTGCGGCTGACGCGCTGCTCGCGGCGGAGGGTTGGACGCCGCTGCGCGGCGGCTCTTCTCTGGCCCACCCACCCTCCCTCGGAAATCGAAGGGGGCTGCGCCCCCTTCGATCATCCCCCGGAGCGCAGGCCGCTGCGCGGCTGCGGGATTGGTGAGGGGTGGGAGGCGTGCCCGCTGCGGCCTCGAGTTCTGAACGGGCTCGGCGGCAGCACGTTGCCGAGGAGTCTCGGGCACCCTCGCTCCGCGTCGCGCGGGACGGGCGATGGCTCATCAAGGCGTGGTCGGACGGAGGTGGCGGTTCGACAGGCTCACCGCGAACGGAAGGGAGGGGACGTGCGCGAGCGACGCTCCGGCGGCGTCAGCGCCGCTCGCGGCGACGATCTCGCCGGCGGCGGTTGTGTTCGATGCGCTCCGAGGTGGGCGCGATGACGGCGGGGCCAGGCGGCGGGGGCGGCGCCTTCGGCTTCGGGCCCCACCGCTTCATGGAGCCCTCGACCAGCCGCGCGGTGATGCGCATGGTCAGGAACGCGATCGCGAACATAAACAGGGTGAGCGAGACGGCCTCGAACAGGGTCGGGTTTTCGCCACGGATCTGCGTGACGTAGAAGAAGATCGCGACACCGATGGAGATCGCGGCGGAGGACTTCCAGGACTGGTTCATGCCGCGATTCTAGAGGGTGCCCCGTTAGCCGCCCAGTTCCGCCGCCAGCCACTCCGATAACGCCTCGATGAAGGCGTCCCGCCGGTCGGCCTGGTCGCCGGCGTGGTAGGCGATCACGCGCTCCTTCAGCGCCTGCGGGGCCTCGTCCTCCGGCACATGGAAGATCTCGATCGGGTCGCACGCGATCTGCTGGTCCTCGCCCACCTCGAACGCCGCATTCGAGGGCATCCCGAGGCGGGTCGCGGCGGCCGGCCAGGTAGCGTCGACGGTCATCCACTCGTCGCGGACGCGCTCGTGCTGGATGCGCAGGAAGGTGTGGACGTCCGGCACCGGCCGCTCCGCGACCTGCGCGAGCAGGTGCGGCGGAAGCCACGGCGAGTTCTCCGGGGTGAACTCATGGGTCACGAGGATCACCATCGTCGCGAAGCCGAGTTCTTCGAACAGGGCGGCGAGTAGGTAGTGCTTGCCCGAGCAGGTCCCCGTCCACTCGCGGATCACGGTCTCCGGCTGGCGGTCGGAGGCGCGCCGGTACGGCATGTCCCGCACGAGGCGGAACGCGACCTGCGCCATCACGCGCTCGTCCTCGCCCAGGAGGCCTCGGCGGCGCGCTTCGTCTCGAAACAGGGGGATGAGGGCCATGCGCGTCAGTCTAGCGGGAGCGGGGGCGAGGGCCGAGGGCCGAGGCCGGGCGGCTAGAAGATCTGCATCGCCCCGCGGCCCTCGTGCGCGACGGCGGCGAGGGTGGCCGCTGCCTGCCGGAGGTGATCGAGGTCGTGGTAGGCGACGTGGTTCAGCATCTCCGCCACGGTCGTGAGGCCGGCGACCGAGTGCTCCCCGGTGCGCGCGAGTTCGGCCGCCGTCAGGCCGCGGTACCGCTCGACGTCCGCGACGCGGAGCGCCTCGAACCGGTCGAGGAGCACGGCGACCGGTAGCAGCCGGAAGCCGGAGGCCTCCAGGCTGGCGGTCTCGTCCTCGTTCATGAGCGTGGGGTGCTGCTCCGTGAGCATCGCCTCGACGCGTCGCCGCTGCATCGGCGCCCGGTCGAGCAGATGCGCGAGGCAGTCGCGCACGCTCCACCCGCCGGGGTCACGCGCGTCGTTCGCCACCGCCTCGGGCAGTCCGCCGAGCAACGCGCGCAGCAGCGCGGGCGTCGCGGCGAGGGTGGGGAGGGTCGTGGGGGTGAGGGTGGTGGTCATGCGCCTTGGGCCTCCGCGGCTTCGGTCGCAGGAATCTTCTCGGTACCCGGAGGCAGTTGCAGGTCGTGCTCCAGGAATAACAAGAAGCGCTCAATAACGAGTCGAGCAGCAAGCAGGGCATCCACTCGTTGGTCCTCGGTTACCCATCCAGCCTTCCCGTGACGTCTTTCCTGAGCTGGAACATCCAGCGTTCGACGAAGCCAGCGCCGCGAAACAAGCAGTGATGAAGCGAGCGCGTCCATTCCTTTGTCGTTGTTTCGTCCGAAATAGTAGGCGAGGCTCTCAACTGCCCTCCAACACAGGGCGACTGTCTCACCCGGTTCCGTGAGCGCTTGGCGATAGTCAGCGAGCGAGACGCGCAAAGCTTCTTGCGCGGCTGGGTGTTTCGCTCCGTACATGATCTGAAAGGCATGCTCGGCGGCTTTCGTCGTCGCATCGGATCCGGTGACTCGAGCGAGCTTCCGGGAGAAGACGAGGGTCCCTGCTGGCGTGCTCGCCGAACGCATTTGGACGCGGAGCCCCATCCCATTCGTCAACGCAAAGACGTCGCACCACCGTTGTGCCACATCCTCGGCGATGTTGCGGAGGGTGTATGCATTCGCGTCGGTCGACGCATCGAATGTGACCACAACATCTGCGTCCGCCATCAGTAGGTGGTACGGCATCCGACCGAGAGCGTCCGACTCGATGGCGCCCTGGATATTGACCGGAGGCTGCAGCCCGATCCCAGGCTGTATCAACTCTCCGAAGATCGTCCAGGCAGACATGAGTCACCGCTCCTCGATCGCGACGTAGTCGCGGGGCGGGGGGCCGGAGTAGAGGGTGAGGGGGCGGATGAGGATGTTGTGCTCGTACTGCTCCAGCACCTGCACGCACCAGCCGGGCGTGCGGCCGACGGCGAAGATGGGGACGAAGAGGTCCTCCGGGATGCCGTGCAGGTAGTAGACGACGCCCGCGTAGAAATCGACGTTCACGTTCACGCCCAGGCGCGCGTACGGCCGCATCGCCTCCACGACCGCTTCGAGGATCGCGTACCACTTCGGCTCTTCCATCTCCTGGGAGAGGCGGCGGACGCCCTCGCGCATGTGGCGCGCGCGCGGGTCCTCCGTGCGGTAGACGCGGTGGCCGAAGCCCATGACCGGCTCGCGACGGTCGCGTAGCCCCTTCACGTAGGCGGCGGCGTTCGCCGGGTCGCCGATCTCCTGCGCCATCCGCATCACGTTCTCGGCGGCGCCGCCGTGCGCCGGGCCGGAGAGCGCGCCGATCGCGGCGGTGACGCAGGCGTGCAGGTTCGCGTCCGTGCCCGCGACCACGCGCGCGGTGAAGGCGGAGGCGTTGCTGCCGTGCTCCGCGTGCAGGATCAGGTCCAGGTCCATCAGCCGCGTGGCGTTCTCGGACGGCAGTTCGCCCTTCATCAGGTAGAGGAAGTTCGCGGCGTGGCCCAGGTCAGGCCGCGGCACGACTGGGTCGAGGCCGGACCGCAGCCGGTGGTGCGCGGCGATGATCATCGGCACCTGGCTGGTGAGGCGGACCGACTTCCGCAGCGTCGCCTCCGGCGAGTTGTCGGCGACGTCCGGGTCGAACGCGGCGAGGCTGGAGACGGCGGTGCGCAGCACGTCCATCGGGTGGCCGTGGAGCATCGCGCCGATCACGTCGAAGACCGGGCCGGGCAGGTCGCGGGCGGCCTTCAGTTCGGCGTCCCAGAGGTCGAGTTGGCCGCGCGTCGGGAGCGCGCCGTGGAAGAGGAGGTACGCCGTCTCTTCGAACGTGGAGCGCTCGGCCAGGTCGTGGATGGAGTAGCCGCGGTAACGGAGTTCGCCGGCGCGCCCGTCGATCGAGCAGACGGCGGAGCGGTCGAAGTAGACCCCGTTCAGCCCTCGATGTACCTGGATCTCGGCGGCGTCGTCAGCCACTCAGCAGTCCCGTCCGTCGTGCCCCGGCCGCGCGTGCCGGCTCGATGTGCACGATATCAGGCAGGGCGGGGGAGGCAGGACGGGAACGTGGGTCAGTTTGACCGGCGCGCTCGCCAAAAGCCGATGACAGCGAAGACCAGCACAGGGAAGCCGATCTCGATCGCGGCCCCAGCGATGTCACGCGGGCTCACGCCGTCTGTCAACGTCGGGCCGTACGACTGCATAGGAACGAGAATGCCGAAGGCTAGGCCGGCAAGAGTCCACTTCAGGAGTGTCTGTCTATTCATGGTGCCCTCACTCAGAGCGACTATAGGGCGACAGTCCGCTTCTCCGGCGCTGGCTTCGCGGCATCCTCCGGCTCGTCGTTTGTCGCCTCGTCTACGATGGCGGCGGCCAAGCGGTTCACCTCGCGCGGCTCCAGTCTTTGAGCGCTCAGGCACACCCCGAGGATAATTGATGCCCAACCCCCTTACCCCCTGCACGCTGGGAACTATCGAGTTCGCCTACGACGGCGGGAGCCCCCTAATCCCGATCTTGGAGCATCACGGGGTTCAACTCCTTCACGATGGGGTCGTAGCCGAGTGCGGTGTTCTGGATGCCGAGACGGACACCGTGGTGGGGCGCAGCGGCGGGTGCGGCGTCGAACGTGGAGACACGATCCGCCACGATGCGCAGGTGTGCGCGCAGGGACTTGAACGCGCCGCGAGTTGACGCGGAATCCAAACTGACCACTACCCAGGGGGAACGTGAACGCCGGGTGCGGAGGCGCATGCCCCCGCACCCGGCGCTCGGTCGTTACTTCGCGGCCGCCTCGATGGCGTCGGTGACGCGCTTCGCGGCGGCGTCCACGATCGCCTTCTGGTTGGTCTGGAGCAGATCGGAGTTCAGTTCCATGAACAGCAGCGTGCCGCCCACCTGGCCCTCGCTCCAGAAGTGGATCTCCATGTGCAGCTTGATCGGCAGGATGATCGCGAGGGCGTCCATGTCGACGGCGATCGCGCCGGCGTCAGCGTTCGCCTTCACGGTCGGGTTGGTGACCTCCAGGCTGTTGATGGTCACGCCTTCCGTCCCGAAGGAGGCTGCGAAGCCCTCCTCGAAGCAGGGCTTGAGGGCCTCCGCCGTGAAGAGGTCCCTCATCTCCTTCACGCGGCCGGCGGTGTCGTAGTCCTCGGGCATGACGGCGACCGAGGTCGTCACCTGGCGCAGGATGAGCGACTGCTCGTCGCCGCCATCCAGGTCCCGGCTCGCCTCCGCGAGCGGCTCGACATCGGTGCTGGCGGCGAGGCCTTCGAAGGCCGCCTCGAACTGGGCGCAGGACGGGGCCCCGGAGAAGATGTCGTCGCTGGCGCTGTCCGAGTCGTCGCCGGGCGTGCCTTCGGTGACGGCCCAGTCGCCGGCCGGCAGGTCGGCAGAGGTGAGCAGCGCGGCCGCCGCGACGGCCGGGGCCTGCTCCGCGGTGATGGCCTTGTCGCCGCCGCCGCAGGCAACAAGGAGTCCGGCCGCGCCAAGGGTGGCGAAGACGGCGGTGC
This sequence comes from Chloroflexi bacterium HGW-Chloroflexi-9, assembly GCA_002840675.1. GTDB lineage: Bacteria > Chloroflexota > Dehalococcoidia > UBA2979 > UBA2979 > W-Chloroflexi-9. The sequence continues at coordinate 10,495 of PHBR01000039.1, read as the reverse complement.
GCCGGAGCGCCCGAGTGGTGGTAGTGAGCATGGATGACCTTCCTGCCGGGGCTGATGCCGCCGGGTGATGCGCGGGCGGTCCCGCCGTTAGTCCTCTTCGAGGGTAGACGTGTCGCCCTCGGGTAGTCCGAGTTCGCGGGCCTTCAGCAGGCGGCGCATGATCTTGCCGGAGCGCGTCTTCGGGAGGAGGTCGATGACCTCGATCTCCCGGGGGGCGACGGCGGGGCCCAGGCGGGCACGGGCGTGGCGGTTCAGGTCCCGCATCAGTTCGTCGGTGACGGCGTAGCCCTCGTTCAGGGTCACGAACGCCTTCACCACCTCCATCGCCACCTCGTCCGGCTTGCCGATGACACCGGCCTCCGCCACGGCGGGGTGCTCGATCATCACGCTCTCCACCTCGAACGGGGAGACCAGGTGGCCGGCGGTGTTGATGACGTCGTCGTCGCGGCCAACGAACCAGATGTAGCCGTCCGCGTCCTTCTTCGCCTTGTCGCCGGAGTAGTACCAGCCGTTCTTGAAGCGGCTGTTGTAGCGCTCCTCGTCGTTCCAGTAGGTGCGGAACATGGACGGCCAGCCTGGCTTCACGACCAGGTGCCCCTCCACCATCGGCTCCGTGATCTCCCGCGCATCCTCGTCGACGACGGTGACCTCGACGCCGGGGAACGGCCGGCCCATCGAGCCGGGGCGCACGGGCATGGAGGCGAAGTTCGCGCACATGATCGCGCCCGTCTCCGTCTGCCACCAGTTGTCGTGGATCGCCTGCGAGAACACGCGGTTCCCCCACACCACCGCCTCCGGGTTCAGCGGCTCACCGACCGAGGCGATGAAGCGCAGGGTCGAGAGGTCGAACTGCGCCGGGATCTCCTCGCCCGCCTTCATCAGCAGGCGGAGTGCGGTGGGGGCGGTGTACCAGACGGTCACCTTGAACTTCTGGATGATGTCGTACCAGCGGCGGGCGCCGAAGCCGCCCTCGTCGATGATGCTCGTCACGCCGTTGGAGAACGGCGCGAAGATTCCGTAGGAGGTGCCCGTCACCCAGCCCGGGTCCGCGGTGCACCAGTAGATGTCGTCCGGCTGGAGGTCGAGCGCGTACTTGCCGGTGGCGTAGTGGCTCACGATTGCGTTGTGGACGTGCGCGGCCCCCTTCGGCAGCCCCGTGGTGCCGGAGGTGAAGTGCATGATCGACCAGTCCTCCGGGCCGGTCGGTTCGATCGTGAACGCCTCGGACGCCCCGTAGACGATCGAGGCGTAGTCGATGTCACCCGGCGCGACGGGCTTGCCCTCGCGGTGCGCGATCACGATCACGTGGCGCACGGACGGCAACTGGTCGCGGATCGCGTTCACCTTCGGGAGCAGCTTGGGCGTCGTGATGATCACGGAGCCCTCGGCGCGGGCGACCCGGTCCTTGATCGGCTCGGGGCCGAACGCCGAGAACAGCGGCGCGGCGATGGCGCCGATCTTGAGGATGCCGAAGACGGAGAAGTAGAGCTCCGGGATGCGGTCGGAGAGCAGGAAGACGCGGTCGCCCTTCGCGATCCCGAGCCCTTTGAGGGCGTTCGCGACCTGGTTGGAGCGCGCCTTCAGGTCGGCGTAGGTATACGTCTCGACCGCGCCGTCCGCGCCGTTCCACACGATCGCGCGGTGCGAGGCCCGAGCGCCGTCCGCGTGGCGGTCGACGCACTCGTAGGCCTTGTTCACGAGGCCGTTCGGCCGGCCAAGTTCGGCCCACTGGTCGTCCCATGACCACGAGGCGCGGAGGCTGGCCCAGTCCGCGAGGTTCGGTGGGCGCTTCAGCGCCCCGATGTCCTTGCCGATCTCCGGGTAGCCCTCGATCATCCCGCACCCCTTCCAGACCGCCGGGAGTATATCGCCCGAGGCGTGCGCGGCCTGTGGAGGGGGTGAGGTGGGGCTGGCCGAGGTGCTGGTCCGAGTGCCACGCTTCGGTTGCGTGGCACAAATGTTCAGCTATGATTTGACCTGTCTCCCCCAGACACCGTCCGGAGCGCCCGATGACTGCCAAGCCGAAGGCGACGCACCGGTTCTACAACCACAGCAGCGAGTCCATGCCGGAGATCAAGAGCGACTCCATCGCTCTGACTGTGACATCGCCGCCGTACTGGAACGCGATCGACTACGACCGCCATGCGAATGACAACGGCGAATCGTGGTACCGCTCCCGCGAGTACGGGGAGGGCTTCGTTGGTTACGACGAGTACCTCGACCTCATGCAGCGGATCTTCACCGAGGTACTACGAGTAACGAAGCCGGGTGGTTTCTGTGCGGTCGTAATCGGTACCGTCCTGATGAAGGGCAAGCACTACCCTGTCCCGTTCGACTTTACCGGCCGCATGCAGGAGGCAGGGTGGGACTTCCACCAAGACATCATTTGGCACAAGACGACGGCCGGCGTGAAGCGCGCCGGTGTGACGATCCAGAAGCCGTACCCGGGTTACTACTACCCGAACATCATGACCGAGTACATCCTGATCTTCAGGAAACCCGGCCCGGCCATCTACAAGGATGCCAACGGCCACAAGGAAGAAAGTCGATTCGAGATCGACCGTCTCTTCACCATGGACACGGCGAACAACATCTGGCACATCGCCCCGGTTCCGCCAAGGACGATCGACCACCCGTGTCCGTTCCCGGAAGAGATCCCGTACCGCCTGATTCGCATGTACTCGTATGTGGGTGACGAGGTACTTGATCCGTTCCTTGGCTCTGGGCAAACGTCGAAGGTCGCGGTTGCGTTGGGACGGAAGGCGCGTGGCTTCGACACGCTACAGGAGTACCTCGACCTGTCGGAGCGTCGCGTCAAAGAGGCGCTGAAGATTCGGCCGAAGCAGCTCATCGCGCGGTTTGAGAAGATCGACCTCGGTGCCGACCTGAGTACATCTCACCGCTCCCCAGCGTCGATCCAGCCGCTGCTCGACCTCTCCGCGGATTAGGTTCGGACATCGAGGATCAGACTCGGGCTTGCCTGTCTTCCTTCGCAGACATCTGCCAGCGGACACTTCGCGCAGTTAGGTGTTGCGGTGTTCATGCACCACGTGGTCCCCACTTTGATCAGACCATCGTCGATCTCGCCGGGTGTCATCCCGCCGTCCAGCAATGAGATCGCCGACGGGATGCGCTGGAACTCAACCTTCACGGGAGCCTTTGCGTGACTCCGCAAGTGCGAGACACAGAGCGTCCGGTAGGCGTCACGCAGCTCACTCACAACGCCTAGGGGGAGAACTGCGACGCCTCGAGTGTTCGTAACCCTCAGGTAACTCGTGTTCTGGTTCTTTCCCCGACCCGGTTGGATCGCCTCAGCAGCTACTAACTGGGCATCCGTTAGCCATTGCCGCGTGAATCCGGTCCGGTACATCACGCGGCCCGCGTTGCTGTCGAAGGGCACCTCGTAAGACCAAGCGTCCCAGGCCCGGTTCTGGTCGTCTCGGAGCAGGGGATAGGCATGGATCGCCCATTTGGCGAAGAGATGGGCGGCTTTGTCACCGATCGCCTTGCCGAGGCCGTACCTTCCGCTGTCCTTGATCGCCTGAGACATCGACTCTGCCGACTTCGCCGACCTCAAGAACTGCTCCAACGGACTGCTGGAGTCCGGGTCAGCCTTCTGCAGTGAGAGTGCCACTGCCAGGGGGGCTCCCCAGCGGTAGATCGCGTAGCCAAGCGTCTGACCGGCGTTCTCCATGTAGAGGAGGTACTTGGAGGGAGTTGAGCCCTGGGCTGCAGCCCATCCGGCGGCGCGGGCCGCCTTCACCTTCGCGTGGATGTCCTCGATGGACGCGAGGGCTCGATCGAAGTCTCGGAAGAACGCTAGTGGGTCGTGGAAGATGCGGGTCTCCCCCGCATACAGGTCGTTAGTGACTCCAACCACCAAGTCGCGAATGCCCGCTATGTCTGGACCTTGGTCGACCACCGCGGACAACAGCAGGAAGCGAAGCAAGACCTCTCGACGCGTAATGCCGCCATCGATTTCATCCAGGCGGTCTACGTCGAGATCGGGGTGCCCGTAGGCGGCGAGAGGCTCGATACGTCGGTAGTCCGGATGATCGCCGCTCTGCCGTCCAACCTCAGCGATGCGGCGCAGTAACGCGCGGGACTCGTCAAGACCCATCCTGCTAGCCCTTCATCCGCGCCGCGGCGTCGAAGGTGGCGCGGATGGAGCGGCGGAGGACGGCGTCGATCTCGTCGTCAGAGGCGCCGTTCGCCTGCATCCACGGGACTTCGTGCTCGGGGACCAGCGTCCAGAGGTCGGAGCGCCGCTCCGGGTTCCACTTGCCCCAGAAGCCGGCCGGCTGGGCATCGTGGCCCAGGCAGACCTGCTCCGCGTACCCGGCCCGCACCAGGTTCAGTGCGATGGCGGAGCGCTGGGCGACGTAGGTCTCCTCCGTCGTGAAGAAGCGGTCGAGGCCCACGGTCGCGCCGCGCGCGGCGAGGCCGGTGAGGTAGGCCATGTCGTCCGTGTCGTTGGAGTGCCCGATCGTCACGGCGCGGAGGTCCAGGCCTTCGTCCTCGAAGATGTCGAGCAGCGGGACGCCGAGTTTGTCGGTAGCGAGGGTGTGGCAGGAGATCGGGACGCCCGCCGCCTTTGCGGCGCGGGCGGCGCCACGCGCCATCTTCTCCATCTGGGCGCGCGGTGGGTTGCGGCCCTCGGTCAGGCGCGCCTCCAGGTCCCACGCGAGTTTGATGATGCCGGCGCGGATGTCCGAGCCCTCGATGCCGTCCTCGATCTCGCGGACGAAATGCTCGGCGACCTCGTCCGGGTCCCAGTTGAAGTAGATCGGCGGCACCCAGCGGTACACGCCGGTCGCGCAGACCACGTTCACGTCGTGCTCGCGGTGGCGCTCCGCGACCGCCTCGAAGAGCCACACCTGGCGGCCGAGGTCGAACGGGGTGAGGTCGATGATCGTGTCGATGCCGGACTGGCGGACGCGGGCGAGGGCTTCGACGCAGCGGTCGACCATCTCCTGGCGGCGCTCGGCGGTGTCCATGAAGCCGGGGATGCGCTCCATGCCGGCGGCGCCGGTCGTGAGGTGCTCGTGCGAGAGCGTCCGGCCCAGGCCGCCGCTGTCGATCTCGCCGCGGATCGTGTTCACCATCGCTCGGCTCCTTCTCGGTCCCTGCTCAGTCCTCCAGCGCCTGCATGCCCTCGATCACGCCCCACGCACCGAGGCCCCAGCGGGCCACGCTCTCCGCGTCGCACGCGACATCGAAGGTGTCCTGCGGGGAGTGGAAGTAGCGATGGCCGCCGAGGAATGTGACATAACGCGCGCCGACCGCCTTGAGGTTGCGCGCCTCGCCGTTGCCGGACTCGCCGGCGGGCATCGCCTCGAACGGCCCGGCGGCGGACGCCTCCAGCGAGCGGGTGGCGAGCACGTGCAGCGTCTCGTCGCTCGCGCCCATGCGCGCCTGCGGGAACTTTGCGCCGATCGAGGCGCCGAGGTGCAGCCAGCCGAGGGCGTCCTGTGGCAGCGAGCCGCGATGCGCGAGGTAATCCGCCAGGCCCAGGTGGTGGAGTTCGTGCCCGGCGGAGGCGACGAAGTGGACGGTGCGCCTCGACGGGCGGACGGCGAGGGCCTCCGCAATGCCGAGCCAGATGGCGATGCCGCCGCCACGTTCCGCGGCACAGGTGAACCAGCCGGACTTCGGCGTCATCACCACCAGCGGGCGGGCGCCGGCGTCCGTGCCGGGGATCGTCGCGACGACGTTCGTCGCGTTCGACTTCAGACGCTCGCCGTCCACCTCGATGGTGCCTTCAACGCCAAGGACGACCGCCGACAGCAGGCCACGGGCGTCACGCTCGCCGATCTGGAGGACGGGGAGGTTGAACGGCGCGCCGATGTGCTCCGCGTTACGGAGGATCACTCGGCCCCCCGGGTCGCCGGAGGGCACCACCACGCCCAGGACGCCCTGGTCCTTCAGGGTCTCGTAGTGCTTGCGGGCCTCCGGCGCCGTCCAGCGCTTGTCGCCCTGGAGCGCAGAGGTGGCGACGACGATCTTCCCGAAGAGGTCCGGGTCGGAGTCGTCGCAGAGGTCAGAGGTGATGCCGCCGAAGTCGGTGAAGCCGCCGTCGTACATCGGCACGCCATCGGCCTGGCCGCCGGGCCAGGAGATTCGCGCGTTTCGGTATTCCACGCGGGGGTAGGAGAAGCGCTCCAGGTCGGCGGCGACGTCTGCCTCGCGCAGTTGGTCGCGCAGCCAGGCGCTGGTCTGGTCGTCGCCGGGCCAGCCGGTGCGATGGACGCCGAAGGCCTCATAGGCGCGGATCCGGCGCTCGATGACGCCGGGATCGAATCCGTGCAGTGCGTCCACCCGTGACCTCCCCGCGCCGTCTGGCATGCCCGCGGAGCGTGACGCCCGCGCGGAGGATCGTCAACCGATCGTCAACCGGCGGGTGAGATGGCGGACGGGGAGTTTGGGGTATGGTGGATCTCCCACCTCACCACGCGAGGAGCCCTTCCTGAGCGTTCGCCCCCACCTGCACCGGGCCGTCCGGCGCTTCCTCTTGATGCTCGCTGCCGGCGCGCTCTGGGCGGTTGCCGTCTCCGGAGCCATTGGCGTGGATGGCGCGCGCGCCGAGGCGGAAGAATCTCCCGGGAACTGGCACCTGTTCGACGCGGGCCTCCAGTTCGGACCGGCTGACCTGGGTGACGGTGCGCTCCCTCTGGAACTCGCGATCGACTACTTCGCCGCCGGCACTCCGCCCGTGCGGTGGGGCACCTCGCGCGCCGTCGTCGCGGTCTGCACGTACCACGTTGGCCGGCCGGCCTCGATCACTGCCGAGCAGTTCCGGGAGGCGGTGCGCCTCGGCGCGGAGATGTGGAACAACGCGGAAGCGGCGGTTGCCTACGACTACCAGGGGGACTGCACCGGCACCAACTGGGCGGATGGCAACCTGGTCAACGAGATCGGATGGGATGACGGCCGGAACCAGGTCCAGGGGGCGGCCGCGGCGAGCACGCAGGGGACCTGGGTGGTCATGCCGGGCAGCCGTGAGTTCCGTGAGATCGACATCGTCATCGATCAGCTGATCAACGTCCCGGAGGCCTGCTTCCGCAGCGTGATCGCGCACGAACTCGGGCATGGCCTGGGCCTGGGCCACAGCGACGCGCGCGCGGACCTCATGTACCCATCCTTCAATCCGGACGACGTGTCGACCTGCCCGGGCACCGCGAGCGCCGCCGAGATCGCCCGCATCACCGAGATGTACGGCGTGAACCGACGCCCTTCGATCGCTGAGCCCGCCCCGGTCACGGTGGTGGCGGGCGCGCAGGCCTCGCTCTCCGTGGAGGCGACCGATCCGGAGGGGGACGTGCTGTCCTACCTGTGGACGCAGACGAGCGGCACGCCGGTGACGTTCATCCCTACGTCACCGGTCATCTCATTCATGGCGCCGGCCGTCCCGGACGAGGTGCTGACCTTCGAGGTGCGGGTGTCTGACCGGTTCCTCCGACCCGCCTCCGCGACGCTCTCGCTGACGATCGCCGCCACCGCTCCGCCACCTTCGACGGAGGGGACGTTTATCGGCGCGTTCCCAACGCTGGGCATCGGGCTGGTCGTCTGGGGCGGCGGCGATCTTGGCGCGGCGCTGAATGCGGCAGCCGATCAGGGTGCGGGCGGGCTCTTCGTGACCCGCGGCGGCCGGTTCATCGGCTACACGATCGGCGCGCCGAGTTTCGTGAACGCCAGCTTCCTCGCGACGTACGCGGAGGGGGCGATCCCTGCGGGCACGCCGATGCTGGTCGTGGTCTACGACTAGGGTTCGCGAGGGAGCGTCGGCCCGACCCCGGCCGGGCCCGGCGGCGCATCGCCAAACGCCATGAAGTCCCAGCGATAGAGCAGGGCGAACCAGATCCCCTTCGCCCACCGATAGCCGACCAGCGTGGCCAGCAGGCTGGTCGCGGCGATTACCCACATGGGATCCCAGCCGGCGTCCCGGATCGGCCGCCACGTCAGTTCCACGAGCGCCAGCCCCATCCCCGCGAGCGCGCCGATCGCATAGCCGATCGCGAGTGCCCCGACCCACGCCCCCGACGACGTCTGGTAGCGGAGATCGCACTCGGCACAGCGCTCATGCATGGCGGCGAAGCCGGAGAACATGGAGGTGCGCCCGCAGGCCGGGCAGCGCCCGAGGATGCCGGCGCGCCACAGGCTCAGTGGCAGGGAGCGGTGGGAAGAGTCGGCCATAGTGCGCCCCCGGTCGCGGGTGGGGTTCGATGTCCCCAGTGTCCGCCCGCGGCGAGGGGCACGCCACCGACCAACGGCTGGCTGGACGGGGTGACCTTCGGCCCACAGCGGGACGTCAGGGGGCGGCATATCGCGTACCTCGCGCCCCCATATACTGAGATTCAGGCACTCCGCCGCTCCCTCGGTCACGCGGACGCATCGGACGGACTGGTTTGGCGGAAGAGCACCAGACGGCGGAACTGCTCGCGCGCATCGCGTCGCTGCCGCGTTCCCACGAATTCCAGAGCGTTGCCCTGACCCCTGATTGCGACCCTCGTCGCCTGCTGACCGACCCGGTCGCCGCGGGCGTCGTCGCGTCCTACGAGCGCCCGGAGCGCGGCCTCGCGCTGGTCGGCATCGGCACGGCCGAGCGCATCGAGGCGCCTCCCGGCGGGGGGCCCGCCTCCGTCCGCGAGGCGATGCGCCGCGTGCTGGACCGCGGGCTCTCCGGGGACGCCCCGGGGCTGCGCCCGCGCCTCCTCGGTGGCTTCCGCTTCAACCCGGAAGGGAACACCGGGTCGCCCTGGGCGCCGTTCGGCGCCGGCTGGCTCACCCTTCCGCGCGTCCTGCTGGTCCTGGACGGCGAGTCGAACGGCGTGGTGATTGCGCCGGGCGTGGACCCGGCCGAGGCAGCAGCGCTCGTGCGCCGCACCACCGTCCCGATTGCCGCGGACGGCCCCCGCCCCTCGCTGGAGGTGGAGCGCCCGATCAACCGCAGCCGCTGGCTGGACTCGGTCGCCCGCATCGCCGAGGAAGTGCGCGAAGGCGCTTACGAGAAGGCCGTGCTGGCCTGCACGCAGGTGCTGCACGCGACCGCGCCGATCTCGGTGGGCCGCGCCCTGGCGCGGCTGCGCGCCGGGTATCCGGACTGCCACCTCTTCACGATGACCAGCGGCGACACGACCTTCATGGGCGCCAGCCCGGAACTGCTCGTGGGTCTCTCGGGCGGGCAGGTGCGCGCGCTCGGCCTCGCCGGGTCGCTCCGCCGCGGCGAGACGCCGGAGGAGGACGAGCGGCTGGGGGCGGAACTCCTGGGCAGCGCGAAGGACCGCATCGAGCACGAGACGGTGGTGCGCGCGATCCGCGAGCGCCTGGCCCCGGCGACGGACGACCTGCACGCGCCAAACGCGCCGCGACTCCGCAAACTGCCGAACATCCAGCACCTGTCCACGGACATCACCGGCCGCGTGCGGGCCGGGGTGGATATCCTGGACCTCGTCCAGCGCCTCCACCCGACGCCTGCGGTCTGTGGCTGGCCGGCGGACGTCGCGCGGGCGGTCATCACGCGCCACGAGGACTTCGACCGAGGCTGGTACGCGGGGCCGGTGGGCTGGGTGGACGGGGCGGGGGACGGCGAGTTCGCCGTCGCGCTGCGGTCCGCCGTGGTCCAGGGCGACCACGCCTGGCTCTTCGCCGGAAACGGCATCATGGGCGACTCAGAGCCCGCCGCGGAGCTTGCCGAGGTCCAGTTGAAGTTCCGCCCGCTCTCCGAAGCGCTGGCCTCCTAGCGCGGACGCCGAGGCTGGCGGGCCGTAGGATACGCGCCATGGCTCTCCCCGCAGACCAGTACGTCCGCGCGCTCCTGCAGTCACTGTGGCATGGCGGCGTCCGCCACGCCGTGGTGTCGCCGGGCTCCCGGAATACGCCGCTCACCAACGCGTTGACCGCCCCCGGGTCGCCGTTCCGCCTCTGGCTGCACCTGGACGAGCGCTCGGCGGGGTATTTCGCGCTCGGCCTCGCACGCCAGGTCGGCGAGCCGGTGATGGTGCTGTGCACCTCTGGGACAGCCGCCGCCAACTACCTGCCCGCAGCCGTCGAGGCGCGCATCTCCCGCATCCCCCTGGTGATCCTGACGGCCGACCGCCCGCCGGAGGCGCGTGACGTCGGTGCGTCGCAGACCGTCGACCAGGTCGGTCTGTTCGGCTCCCACGTGAAGTGGGCGCAGGACATGCCGGTGGCGGACGCGAGCGCGATCGACGAACTCGTGCGCTACGCACGCACTGCCGGGGCGCGTGCCGCGAGCGTGGCGATGGAGGTGCCCGCCGGGCCGGTGCACCTGAACGTGCCGTTCCGGGAGCCGCTCCTGGAGGCGGGCACGCCGCCGCCGATCCTCGAAGAGACACCGGTCGCTCGGCTGCCCGTCGTGGCCCCCGCGCCGGACGCCGCCACCGTCGCCCGGCTTGCCGAGGCGGTCGCCGGGCGTCGAGGGGTGATCGTGTGCGGGCCGGAGTCGGCGGGGCTGCCCGCGGCGGAGATCGTGGCT
>PHBR01000038.1:23612-24408 GCA_002840675.1 Chloroflexi bacterium HGW-Chloroflexi-9 | reverse complement strand
CGTGACGTAGGCGAGGCCGGTCGGGGTAGGCCCGCTGCCGCTCACCTGCACGAAGGGATGCACGGTGATGCCCGCCACAGCGGAGGTCACCACGGTGTGGGCGGCGTCATGGACCTGTGTGAGCACGCTGGCTGGAGAGAGCGGGTCCACAGTAAAAGGCTCGCACGGCCCGAAGGTCTGCGCGTAGTGGGCGTCGCCCGTGTAGTAGGTATTCAGCGAGTACGCACCCGGCGCCGGCGGCGTGAACGTGTTGCCGTCGAAGTCAACCGTGCCGGTCGCCGAGGGCGCGTGGTCAGCGGTCGCGGCGATGCCGGGAAGGGCGCAGTTGCTGTTCGCGTACCACGTGACGAAGGCCAGGCCGGTCGGGGTCGGCCCGCTGCCGCTCAGCTGCACGAAGGGGTGCACGGTAGTGCCCGCCACAGCGGAGGTCACCACGGTGTGCGACGCGTCATGGACCTGTGTGAGCACGCTGGCTGGAGAGAGCGGGTCCACAGTAAAAGGCTCGCACGGCCCGAAGGTCTGCGCGTAGTGGGCGTCGCCGCTGTAGTACGTATTCAGCGAGTACGCACCCGGCGCCGGCGGCGTGAACGTGTTGCCGTCGAAGTCAACCGTGCCGGCCGCGGAGAGCGCGTGGTCGGCGGTCGCGGCGGCGGCAGGAAGGGCGCAGCTGCTGTTCGCGTACCACGTGACGAAGGCCAGGCCGGTCGGGGTAGGCCCGCTGCCGCTCACCTGCACGAAGGGATGCACGGTGATGCCCGCCACAGCGGAGGTCACCACGGTGTGCGACGCGTCATGG
>PHBR01000038.1:0-23408 GCA_002840675.1 Chloroflexi bacterium HGW-Chloroflexi-9 | reverse complement strand
CTGCACGAAGGGATGCACGGTGATGCCCGCCACAGCGGAGGTCACCACGGTGTGCGACGCGTCATGGACCTGCGTCGTCACGGTGGCTGGAGGCAGCGGATCCACGGTGAACGGCACACACGGGCCGGTCGTGTCCTGATAAGCAGGATCTCCCGAGTAGACCGCCTGGAAGGAATAGGTGCCCAGCGTACTCGGGGTCTGGGCGAAGCTGGTGGCGTCGACCGCGCCGTCGACGAGGCTGAGCAGTGGGCTGACCGCTAGGTGCGTGCCGGCGAGGCAGCCGCCGGCGTCGTACCAGAACACCTTGACCCTGCCCGTCAGGGGCGCGCCGGTGCCGGTGACACCCACGCGGGCATGCACGGCCGTGCCGGCGGTGACGGAGGAAACGGCGTTGTGCGCGGCGTCGTGGACCTCGGTCGTCACCGTGGGCGTGGGCGGCGGCGGCGAGGTGACGGTGACCGTCACGATGTTCGAGGGATCGCTCGTGAAGCCGCTGAGCGTCTGCGTAGCGCTGAGGACGTGCGCCCCGGCGCTGAGCGTGACCAGGAACGTGAACTCGCCGACGGCGTTGACCGGGCCGCTGATGAGGGCCGTCGCGCCATCAAATACGGTGACCGTGGCGCCGAGGGCGCCGATGCCGGTGACGATGACGCTCGCGGGGGTCGCAGCCCCGTCTGCCGGACTCCCGATCACCGGCGGCGTCAGCACCGTCGTGATGTGCACGACGTTGCTCATGGCGCTCGACAGCGCTCCTCCGAGGTTCTGTGCCGCACTGACGTCGAAGCCGGCTGGAGGGAGGAACTCCGTGATCACGTCGGCGACCGTCCAGTTGCCTGACGCGTCGACGGTCGTGACGTAGATCCTGCCGGTCTGCAGAAGGATGGAGTAGCCGGGCACGCCCGTCCCTCTGACCGTGAACGTCGGCGTGAGGATGACCGCACCGTCGCGCGGAGCCGTGATCTCCGGAGGCGGCACGTAGTTCGACAGGTGGACGACGTTGCTCGGCAGGCTCGCGGGGCCATCCGCCACCTGCTGGGTCGCGCTCACATCGAAGCCTTCGGGAGGATTCGAAAGCGGCACCCCGACGCTCACGGACCACAGACCCGATTCCGGGACGGTGACCATCCGCATCGAAGCGCCGGTCACGGTGACCATGATCGTCGCGCCGGGTATGCCCGTGCCCTCCACGAGGAAGGACGAGTCCTCGATCAGCGTGCCCTCGGCCGGACTCGTGATCACGGGCGGGGGCGGCGCATCCACTGCCCCGGCGATGGAGGGCATGCCGCCCGCGATTCCGAACAGCAGCAACCCCAGCAACAGCGCCGACCCGCGGGCGGGGAAATGAAGATGCAGCGCGTGAGCAAGCGTGCGGAGTCCGGTCCGTGCGTGGGTCAAGGTCGTTCCTCTGTAGGGCCAAGCGGGTCACCCGTCGCGACGGGATGGCTGCGGCGGCGTGAGAATGGCGCAATTCGGACGCCATGTCTAGGGGGGTCGTGATCGCGGACAGCCGCCGCCCTCCCCGCCTTCAGACCGCGGTGGTCGCCCCCCAATGGATGTGGTTTACGGGGGACTCAGCTCCCGCCAGACCAGAACGCGGAGTGCGTCCGTGGCGGCTGCCGCCGTGGCTCGACCGTCAGCTCCCGCGCGTCCCATTCGACGGCGTGCGCGCGAATGCGACGTCAGCACCAACGAACTACCGAGCGCCCGCACGCCCAATCACATTGACCGTACGTGATATCGCCCGATGCTCTTTCGCCCGATGCGTCCGGTCACGCACGACCTCGGTGATGAGTGGGCACTGCTGCTGACTCCGGCGGCGTCAGCGGCCGCCCGGCATCCGGTCCGCGCTCGCAGACGCTCGGGCATACGACGACGCCCCCGAGCGATCTGCCGAGCGATTGGGACGCGCTGGGGCCGTCCCCGGACGGTGCGATCGCGGTCGTTGGGGCCGGGCGGCCCCATGGCGCTGCGAAGGAGTTGAGCTGAGGAGGTCCACACAGCCCGGACCGCTGGGGATACGTGGGGGCCAAGGCGGGATCCGCCTGGCCCCCACGCGCGTTTGATATTAAATCGCAAGCCCTGGATCCGACGGCAATGCTTGGCTCTGCTAGGTTTGGCGTGTGCGAGGCGGGCGAAGGGGAGCCGTTCGTGCAGGCAGGTGGTGAACCGAAGGGTGACGGTGTCCCGACTGCTCGGGCGCGAGTAGTTGCGGAGACCCGACGCCTCTCAACGGACGCGACGGCGCCGACCTGTGGTTCATCTCGATGATCTCGAACCAGCAGTCGGTCAGAAGTTCGACGGCACACTGCTCAAAGAGGTGCCCGTCGATTGGCCTCTCGATCGCGTCCGCAATGGCGTCGTAGACGGGGTCTGTCATGGTCGGAGTTTACGGCCGCCGCGAATCGTCCGCAGGGGCCGCAGCCGAGCCGTGCCGAGACGCGGCGCGGATGGAGACGGAACGGTCGGCATGAAGGGGGACTGTCGGCTCAACGCCTCACTCATGCCGCCCGATGGCCGCCCACGGGGGCCACTGGCACTCTCGGTGGCTTACCTCGCGATTTCCGCTAGTCGACTGGGTCGGTGAGCACGCCTCATGCCGCCGGCCCGTCGTAGGTGAGGCGGAAGATCGTGTCCGTCATCCAGCGACGGAACGAGTCGTTGTCTGCGAACTGCTTGAAGAGTTCGGTATCGTCTTTCATGACGGCGGTCATGACGCGCATCAGCGCCTTGTCGTGCTCGATGCGGGCGTTCTGTTCGTCCGGCTGAGCCTGGGCGTTGCGGTATGCGGCGTCCGCCTTCACGCGCTCGGGGATGTCGACGGTGATCAGGCGTTCGATCCGGTCGGCATCGGACCACTCGATGTTGCCGAAGTGGTCGTTGAAGCTCTGGAGGATGCTGGAGAGGCGGTCGAGCTCCGGCTCAGGGCGGCCGCCAGCGCGCCCGGCGGGTACCGGGGCGATCTCGGCGTCTTCGTCCGGGAGCTGGATGGCGTGCGCGGCCTGCTTTTCGACGCGGTAGCTGTCCATATCGATGGCTTCGAGGATGCCGCGCGAGAAGTCCTCTTCGACCGGCGCCGGGAGCTTGGACACGAGGAAGTTGAGGAAGATCGAGAGCTTCTCCCACCCGGCGTTGGTGTACGGCAGGACCGAGGAGAGGAACCCATAGGTGCGCAGGAACGCCTTCGCCGATCCCTTGAACGCCACCTGCCCATCCTCATCGAGCTCATCGAGATAGACGGCGACGCAGCCGTCCAGGATCGGGTCGAGGCGGTCACGGTCCTCCCCGCTGAGGTAACGCTCCACCAGCGCGTCGACCTCTTCCTGTGAGTAGACCTGGTAGCCGTCGAGTTCCGCCTGGAGATCGTGCAGCTTGTTCGGGTCGGTCTCCTCCGCGAGGACCGTCGTGCGGTAGTAGGGGGCGAACGACGCCTCGATCAGATCGACATCGTTCATGAAGTCGAGGACGAAGACGTCGTGCTTCTTCGGGTGGGCGCGGTTGAGGCGCGACAGTGTCTGCACGGCCTTCACGCCCGACAGCATCTTGTCGACGTACATGGTGTGGAGGAGCGGCTCGTCGTAACCGGTCTGGAACTTGTCGGCGCAGATGAGGAAGCGATACGGGTCCTGCTGGATGCGCTCGGCGATGTCATTCGAGGGGAAGCCGTTGAGCTTCGCCTCGGTGACCGGCGCGCCGGCGTACTCGTGTTCACCGGAGAAGGCGACGATCGCGCGGTAGGGGCTCTTCCGCTCTTCGAGGTAGTCGCTGATCGCGTGGTAGTACTGGATCGCGCGCTCGATGCCGCTCGTGACCACCATCGCTCGCGCCTGGCCGTCGATCTTGCGGAGGGCGAGTACCTGTTCGTGGAAGTGGTCGACCATGATCTCGGCCTTGAGGCGGATAGCATGGTCGTGGCTCTCGACGTAGCGGCGCAGCTTCTTGGTCGCGCGCTTCGTGTCGAACTCCGGGTCGGTGTCGATCGTCTTCACCAGCCGGTAGTAGCTCTCCACCGGGGTGTAGTGCTCCAGGACGTCGAGGATGAAGCGCTCCTGGATCGCCTGCTTCATCGTGTAGCTGTGGAACGGGCGGTGGCGCACCGTGCCGTCTGACTGCGGCTCGGGGGTGCCGAAGATCTCCAGGGTCTTGTTCTTCGGCGTGGCAGTGAAGGCGAAGTAGCTGGCGTGATCTCGTCCTCGGCGGTCTCGATGTCGTCGTCGGCCGTGGCGGCGTCCGAGACGGCTGCCCCCGAGACAGCAGCGGAGAGCGCGCCCGAGGCCTTACCTCCCTGGCTGGAGTGCGCCTCGTCGATGATGATCGCGAACCGGCGGTCCCGATGCTCGTCGCCGACCTTGTCGAGGACGAACGGGAACATCTGGACCGTCGAGATGATGATCTTCTTGCCCTGCGCGATCAGCTCGCCGAGCTCCGTCGCGCTCCGTGCATGGCCGACGGTGGAACGCACCTGCGCAAACTGCTTGATGGTGTCGCGGATCTGCTGGTCGAGGAGGCGGCGGTCCGTGACGACGATGATCGAATCGAAGACGTCGGCGTTGTCTCGCTGCAGCCCGATGAGCTGGTGCGCGAGCCAGGCGATCGAGTTCGACTTGCCGCTGCCGGCGGAGTGCTGAATCAGGTAGCGCTGCCCCGCGCCGCGTGCGCCGGCATCCGCCAGCAGTTTCCGCACCACGTCCAGCTGGTGGTAGCGCGGCCAGATCTGCGAGGAGCGCTTGCGGCCGGTCTTCTCGTCCTTCGTCTCTACCACCTGCGCGTAGTTCTCAAGGATGTCCGTGAGGCCGCGCGGCGTGAGGATGCGCCGCCAGAGGTAGTCCGTCTTGAGGCCGTGGGGGTTGGGCGGGTTGCCGGCGCCGTCGTTCCAGCCCCGGTTGAAGGGGAGGAACCACGAGGCCTTCCCCCGCAGGTGCGTGCAGAACGAGACCTCGTGGTCGTCCACGGCGAAGTGCACCACGCAGCGCCCGAACTCGAAGATCTTCTCCCGAGGATCGCGGTCGCGCTGGTACTGCTCGACGGCGTCCTTCACGGTCTGCTTCGTCAGGCTGTTCTTCAGCTCGAAGGTGACGACGGGCAGGCCGTTGATGAACAGTCCGAGGTCCAACGACCGCTGGGTCTCGTCCCGGCTGTAGCGGAGCTGGCGCGTAACCGAGAAGCGGTTGGCGGCGTAGCGCTCCCGCGCGCGCGCGTTGCCGGCCGAGGGCGTCCCGTAGAAGAGGTCGACCTGGTGCGGGCCGTGCTTGATACCGGCCCGTAGCACGTCGATGGTGCCGCGGCGCGTGATCTCGCCCTGCAGCCGCGCGAGGAAGGCGCGACGGGTGGGGCCGTCTTCGCCGAGCGCGAGCGATTCCGCGACCTCCGGCTGTGTCCCGCCGAGGAAGGCGGCGAGCTGGGCGAGGTCAACGCAGTATTCGCGGTCGTAGTCATGCGGGTCGCCGGCGATCCAGCCGCCGCCCTCACCCTCCCACGCTGGAGAGTCCTCCCCGACACTGCGCGGGCCGCCGCCCGGCCGCCCGGCGGCGGTCATGGAGGCGACGATGAGCGCCTCTAGCCCGCGCTCGCTGGTGTCCGAGGTCACGTCACCGCCTCCGCCAGCTCTGCCCCTGCCTCCTCGCCGTCGAGCTCGTCCAGCTCGTCGGCCGGCAGGTCGAAGTCATCGAGCGGTTCCGGCTCGTCCGTCTCCTCCGGCAATCGCGCCGCCACGTCGCGCACCTCCAGCTTGCCGGTGACGACATCGGCGATCAGGCGGATGCGGTACTCGCGGAGGAATGCGATCTCCCGTTCCGCCCGGGATCGTGCCTTTTCGATCGGCTCCGTGCTGAGATCGATCGAATCGAGGACCTGACGCTGCTCCGCGAGCGGAGGCAGAACGACTTGGATTTGTGGGAGCTTGCTGGCCTTGATGCCAGTAGCTGTTGACCCGGTCCCGCGAACAAGCAACTGCCCCTGGAAGTAGGGCGAGAGCATTGCCAACAGAGCGAACCGTGGCATGAGTACATCGGGGTCCACTCGGAAGCGGACTACACGCTGCGCCAAGGCGATGTCCGTTCTGTTGACAAGCGCTACATGCCCGAGAGGTGCCTCCATAGTGAGAAGCAGGTCATCAAGGCGTGGAAGGCCTCGCCGCATGATCTTGGCGTAATCCTCGTGAGCCACAAACTCCCGGGATGTCTCGTAATCGATCCACCCACGACGAATGTTCCTCGCTGTAACAAGGATCACTCCGTCATCCCGCTTGGTCGGAGTGGCTCCTCGGTAATCGGCGCGTTCGACCACGCATCGGAGGAACGAACGCACTTCCCAGTGCTCCGGAATGTCCCCGAGCCACTCCATGCCGGACGGCTTCAGCGGCACGTCCGGGTCGAGGCCGCGTGTCACGGCGCGATGGATGATCGCCTGCTTCTGCTCCTCGAGGAGCGCGATGAGCCTCTGCTTCGCCTGCACGTACCGCCGGATGCGCCGGTCGGCATAGTCCAAGAACCGGACGATGGCGGCCTGCTCCTCCGGGGGTGGGACTAGGACTGGCATCCGCTTGATCTCGGCGAAACTGAGGTTCTGGCGCAGCCCAGACCCGTAGCCATAGATGATCTTCAGTAGGTCGTAGGTGTTGAGGAATTGGTAGCCGAACTCGGGAGACATGCGCTCCGTGGTCGAGAGGCAGAGGTACGCGGATGTGATGATCCCGCGGTGGCGTGCGAACCCCACTCTCAAACTGGTCTGGTCGTTCTGCAGATCCGTAGTGCGGACGATGATGTCGCCAGGGTCGACCAACTGATAGGTCTCGAACGATTCCGGAACCAGCCCTCGCAACTTCTCCGGTGGCCTCACGATGAGGCGGCCGTAGCTGAGGGAGAGCACCGTGCTCTCGATCATCCCGGTATTGCGAACGAGCTTCGGTTTGTACGCCGCGAGCGCGGGAAGCACCTCCCAGTGCTCGGGTACCTCGCCGAGCCAGGGGACGCCGGAGTCGCGGTAGGCGGGGTAGAGAGAGAGGGCGGTAATCACGCCTCGACCTCTCGCAGCAGGTCGTCCGGGTTCCAGATCTGCTCTGCCAGCAGGCGATAGAGCTCCCCGCGCTCCTCGATGTCCGCGCGCTTGAACTCCTCGTGTGAATGGAAGGGCAGTCCGCTCTCGTTCACGAATCGGAGGAAGCCGGGGTTGTGCTCGTACGCCTGAGCGTGGAGCGACCGGGCGAGCAGGTTCTGCGTGTTGTAGTGCTTCAACTTCTTCGCATAAGTCAGGTCGCCGTAGCTGGCGTTGAATGACTTCGGGAGCAGCAGCAGCCCACCGATCCGGTTCCGGTGCTCGGCAAAGTCGGCCGGGTGCGAGAACTCGTCCCGGTGTCGTTCCGGATGATCCGCCCAGATGTGCTCGACCTCGTACCGGTTCTTCCCGCTGGCCACGTACTCCACGTACCGAGAGGGCTGCCCCGACTGAGCCTCGACGTAGTCGGTCATCCGGGCGAGGAGGCGGTGCAGGGCATAGCGGTTCTGCTGATGCATCCGCAGCCGCTCATTGCTGGCGAACGTCTCCGATTCCCTGAGCAGCGTCTCGTGGAGTTTCGCGGCCAGCGGCGTCGGTTCCAGCCCTCGGATCTCGCGCATCACCAGGAACATGGCGTACTGCATGGTGGAGTAGGCGATGGACCGAAAGTTCCAGATCCGCCATGTGATGAGGATGTCCACGAACCGGGCGACGAGCCGGATCTTGAGGGCGATCACTGCTTCCGAGTCCTCTGGCTTCAGCGGCGCCAGGAGCAGCATGTCCTGCAGCGTGAACCCGTGGTGGTAGTTGTAGAGAACGTGTTCGAGGCCCGGGACGGGTTTGCTTTCGGCCTCCAGTAGCCGCAGATACTGACGGCTGTAGAAGTCGAAGTCGCGGCTCACGAATCGGGAGAAGTCATCCGGCTGCTTCAGGCCCAGCGACTCGCTGGTATCACGCAGCCACCGATGGAACTCAGTACCGATCCGGTCGAAGTCCTCGGCCCGTGCGCCCTTCTTCCGTTCGCGGATCTTGGTCGCGTACTGGCTTCTCAGCCAGGTCTTGAAGAAGTCCGATTCCAGGTCGGGGTGACGGTCTGTCAGATTCTGGATCCGCCGGCGCCACAGCTCGTTCGCCTGGACGCGCTGGCCTGGCTTCATGCCTGCGAGCAGGAAGCCCTTGAGCATGTCCGTGGGGCTCAGCGAGAGCCCACGGTCGTTCATGGTCTCGAAGATGGTGTAGGCATCCTCGTCCGAGTACGCAGTGATCTCCACGAGGTGGACGTTCTCGACAAGCCAGTCGGTGAAGTACGGCAGGGCCTCGGTCCGGAGCTCCTCGGGGAACGTTTCCTCGAGATCCTGGTAGCGCGCGTACAGGTTCTGTACGGACTCAGTGCGGTCGGCAGCGTCGAAGGACTCGCCCTCGAAGAGCGCTTCCATGCAGAGTCGACGCTCATCGATGGCGAGGTTGAAGGACTTCTCGCCGTAGTGCTTGGACACGACCAACTCGTCGATGTTCACCGCATCCGGGCGGCCCTGCTGGAGGTTCCGCAGGAGAATCAACAGCAGCGTCAGGCTGGTAAGACGTTGCTGCCCATCCACGATGAAGCTCGCGGCATCCTTCTTGCTGATGATGATCGAGCCGAGGAAGTAGTGCGGGTAGTCGGCGACCTTGGTGCGCGGGTGTCCTGGCTCATACTCTTCCAGGAACTTCCCGCTCAGATCGTCGAGCAGCTCCCGGATCTGCTTTGACTCCCAGCGATACTCGCGCTGGTAGTAGTCGATTGAGTACCTCACCCCGTGCAGGAGCTCGCGAACAGTCTTCGCCTTCCCGAGAATCTCCTTCATCGCGCCGCGCCTCCCACGATCTCCTCGAGGAGGCCCTCGGTCTCCTGCTCCAGAGCGAGGATGTCCGCGCGGATCTCCTCCAGGGGACGCAGCGGCGCTGGCTGGTAGAAGTAGCGGGTGAAGGAGACCTCGTAGCCCGTCTTCACGCTGTCGGGGACATACCAGGCGTCCGACGCGTACGGCAGCACCTCTCGACGCACAAACGCCTCGAGGCCACCGTCCTCCAGCAATGGCACCTGCTCGGTGTCGCGCAGGTCGGGGTCGGGCTCGTACTCCACGACGGCCGGCTTGCCGTCGACGGTCGCCTCGAAGAGTCCTCGGATCGGGTCGGCGGGCGTGCCGCGCTTGTGCATCTTCTTGATGATCGGCGCCGCGTTCTCGTCACGCTCGGCCGACTCCTTCAACGCCTTGATCTCCTTCGCGGAGTAAACGCGCCCGCCCTCGACGCCACGCAGGCGAAGCGGCCGTTCCACCGTCACCTTCTCGTACCCGAAGGCAGCGTTCGGGAAGACCTTCGACTGCTCCGTCTCCTCGAAGGCCAGGAACGTGTCGCAGATGCGCTTGATGTCCGCCTCGGAGAGCTCGCAGTTCTTCTTGCCGAGGTTCTTCCGCAGCGGTGTGTACCACTGGGTGGCGTCGATGAGCTGCACTCGCCCGGCACGATGCGCCGGCTTACGGTTGCTGAGCACCCAGATGTAGGTGGCGATGCCGGTGTTGTAGAACATGTTCAGAGGCAGCGCGACGATCGCCTCCAGCCAGTCGCTCTCGATGATCCAGCGGCGGATGTTGCTCTCGCCCTGTCCGGCGTCGCCGGTGAACAACGAGCTCCCGTTGTGGACCTCGGCGATGCGGCTGCCGAGCGGGGTCTTGTGCTTCATCTTGCTCAGCATGTTCGCGAGGAACAGCATCTGGCCGTCGCTGGACCGGGTGATGAGCGAGTACTCCGGGTCGCCTGCGTGCTCGATGACGAACCGCGGGTCCCGCATCCCGGACTTGCCGCCCATGCGCTCCTGGTCGCTCTTCCAACTCTTCCCGTAGGGCGGGTTGCTGAGCATGAAGTCGAACTCGCGCGACGGGAACGCGTCGTTCGAGAGCGTCGAATGCTCCGGTCCGCCGACGATGTTGTCGGCCGCGTCGCCCTCGCCCTTGAGCAGGAGGTCCGCCTTGCAGATCGCGTAGGTCTCGGCGTTGATCTCCTGCCCGTAGAGGTGGGTGGAGACCTCCTTGCCGTGGTCCTCCGCCAGCGACTGCAGCGTCTCCTCGGCGACGGTCAGCATACCGCCGGTGCCGCAGGCGCCGTCGTAGAGGAGGTACGTGCCGGACTCGATGGCGCCGGCGACCGGGAGGAAGATCAGGTTCGTCATGAGCACGACTGCATCGCGCGGCGTCCAGTGCTGCCCGGCCTCCTCGTTGTTCTCCTCGTTGAAGCGCCGCACCAGCTCCTCGAAGATCGTCCCCATCGCATGGTTATCGAGTCCGGGATGCTTCACGGAGCCATCGCCGTTCAGCACCGGGTTCGGGCTGAGGTTGATGTCCGGCGACATCAGCTTCTCGATGAGCGTTCCCAGCGCGTCCGCCCGCGAGAGGCGGGGAATCTGGTTACGGAACTCAAAGTTTTCGAGGATGTCCTGCACATTGGAGGAGTAGCCGTCCAGGTACGCCTCGAAGTCCGCGCGCAACTGCTGCTGGCTGGCACGAGAGCGGAGGTCACGGAGGGTGAACGGGGAGGTGTTGTAGAACGCCTGGCCGGCAGCTTGGCGCAGGGCCTGATCTTGGTTGGCGATGCCAGCTGCATCCAGGGATCGCTTCATCTCGATCACGGCAGCGTTGGTAGGTTCAAGTACGGCATCCAGCCGACGGAGCACCGTCATCGGCAGGATCACGTCCCGGTACTTACCTCGGACGTACAGATCGCGCAGGACGTCGTCAGCGATGCCCCAGATGTAGTTGGTGATCCAGCTCAGCTCGGTGGTATTCACGCCATTGCCTCTCCGTAGCCCTCCGGCAACGTCATGATCTCCGCGGACGACGCGAGTAGATACCACTGCGGCACCCGAGCGCCGATGCAGGCCGGACGGAGGGGCACCAGGCCCCTACGTCTGGGAGGCGGCTGCTTGGACGACCCCATCGACAACGAGCCCCGGTGCGCCCGAATGCTACCGGATCGCAAGACGACCTGCCGCGTATTCGCACTGACATAACCTGCTGCGATTGATCCGAAAAAACCAACGGCTGAACGATAGGGATGTATGCCCGACTTGTTGGTGGGTGGCGTTCACCACAGGAAGCATCCCCAGTGCCGCTGTACGGGACGCACGCGGCGTAGTGACGGCCCCCTCGCCTGGCTTGCGGCGGTCGCGAGCGGCATGTGGAAGCACCGGCTTGAGAGACGATCCGCCGCCATATGGAGGCAGATCCGCAACCGGCCTCGTGATGGCGTGCGGGGAGGCACGTACGCAAACCGCTGTCGACGGTGCGTGGTCCTCGACCGGCTCGCGTGGACGTAAGCGGTGCGTGGGCGGGGTAAGAGAACGGCGCGCTCGCATGCGGCGGTATGCACCAGCAGCAATCTATATAAGCCACGCCGCCCGCCGGTCCACACACAGTCCACGCTGAACCTGGACGAGCGACCCAACCCGCGATTCGGCGCTCGGCGTCTTCGACCCACTGGTACTGCCTCTGTGGAGCGATCCGGGACCGAACCGGATAGCAGCGAACGTCCCGTGACTGCTGCGGAAGCGCCTCGGGATGCCTCCGCATGCCCCGGCCTCTGCCCTCGCCCCGACGGGCACGGGCCCTGTGCCTCGGAACAATTCCGGAACGATTCCGGAACGGCCGGCGGATCGCCGGAACGTCTTCGGAAGGTCTCCGGAACGCTGCCATGCATGCTCCACGCGGATGGATGCCGAAGCCCGAGAGGACACCCGGACTCACCCGTAGCCGGCACCACCACGGAGTCCGACGGCCCCGTCCGGAGTGGATTGCCTAGCCCGGGACGGTCGTGCTCGGCATGGTCGGAGGTCTGTCGTCTGGAAGGTTTGCCCAACTCTGGATTCAGTCTGGACCGAAACAGTCGAAATAGGTGCGGATCGGGCAGTTCTGGATTCGCTCTGGATTGGCCCTGGATTGGGCTTCTGCATGCTGTCCAGGTGAAGGAGGCGCCCGTCACCATCGATCCGCGTCGATACGGTCAGGGATCGAGGATCGCCGAGGTTCATCGGTCGTGGAGCGAAATAGGCGCGGAATAAGCGCGGAATAAGCGCGCGTGGAGCGAGGTAAGCGTGCCGGTGGACTCGGTGGTGATTGCCCTCCTGCATCCTGCCGGCGTGAGGAAGGAGCTTCGATGACCCGCGAGTCACTGCCGACGCCGCGCGCGCTCGAAGCACAGGTCCTGTGCTGGACCGTGTGCCTGCCGCTCGTCCCCTCGGTAGACCTCCAGCTGCTGACGCGGGCGTCCGACGATGCGGTGCGCCTCGCGACCGACGCACTCGACCGTCACGGCTGGATCGAGCGCGTCACGCTCCACTCCGCCGACTATGGCTACGCCATCGAGGGCTACGTCCTTCGGACGGGCGCGATCCCCGCCTTCGCCCGCGCCTTCGGGCTGGATGAGACGACATTCCGACGCTGGTTCCCGGTGGAGCACCGTGACGTGCTCGACCGCATCGCCTCCTTCGAGGTCACCGACTCCGTCAACCGCTTTCTCGCCAGTGTCGCGGACGAACTCGTCGAGGACGGCACCGCTCGCGTGCTCGACCTCCGAGCGCTGCCCCGTCGCCGGGCCGCAGACCGCGGGTGGCCGCCCCTGATGGAGGCGTACGGCTGCATCGCCAGTCTCTACGTCGAGTCCTTCTTCGTCGCATGGGACCGCGTCGCCGCCCCCGCGACGCACCGGGCCGCCCGCGTCAGCGCCTGGTACCGGGCCAGGGGATACCACGAGTGGCCGACGATCCTCATCGTCTGCCCCGGCAAGGTACAGCGGCGCGAGTGGCAGCGGGCGATCCGGATCTCCGCGTACCGCCGCGGCGTCGACTCTTTAGACGTTGCGTTCACGACGACGGCGGAGGCCTTCGGTCAGCACCCCACGGGCCACTGCTGGCGCTTCCCTGGCGAGGACGACACGGTGCCGCTCGCCAGCGTGCTGCGCCCCGTCGGCACGCCGTTGCCCTCGCTGCCGCAGCCGTCCCGCCTCGACCTCGTCGACCGAGGTGTGGGCACGCGGACGCAGACGCTTCCACAGTGGGCGTCCGGCGTGCTTGCCTCCGGGTGCGGAAGTGCTCGCGAGCGGGTGGCAGCACTGCGGCTCACGCTGAGAACGGCACACCGGACGGCGCTTTCGACGCTCGCCCATCACCCCTACCTCACGCCGCGAGACCTCCCCGTGGTGCTTCGCGAGGATGACGGACGCGTCGACCGCCTGCTGGCGGACCTCGAGCGGTACGACCTGGTCGGCTCGCTCACGGAGGCGCCACTATGCCCGTGAGGCGACAGCCACAGCCGCCGAAGCGGTACTTCCTCACCTATGCCGGCCTGGAGCTGCTGGCCGCCGCAGAAGGTGTGCCGCCGCTGCGCTACGCCGAGCATGCGGGGCTCGCCGTCGAGACCAGCGCGAAGGGCCGGGGCGGGAACCGCCTTCGCAACCTACGCCGCAACTTCGCACACACGGTCGGCACCAATGACGTCTTCGTCCGCCTCGCCCGGGACGCCGACCGAGCCGGGCATCCGGCTCCGCGCTGGTGGAGCGAGTCGCAGGCGGCGCGGCAGTTCGAGTACGGGGACCGGAAGTACTGGATCCGACCGGACGGCGCGGGCTGCTACTACCTCGACCCCTCCGGCACGGAGCGGCAGTACTTCCTGCTCGAATACGACCGGGCCACGATGCGCCGCCGCGACTACCTGCGAAAGCTTCGCGGCCTCGCCGCGTACTTCAAGAGCGGTCTGGCGGAGCGCCAGTACGGCGCGGGGCTGGTCGTGCTCGTGGTGTCGGAGACCGACCAGGGCGAGCGCCGGTTCGCGGAGGCGGTCAGCTTCATCCAGAGCGCATTCGCCGTCGAGATCCCCGCCCTGTTCACCACGCGGGATCGCATCCGTCGCGAGTTGCGCGGGTTGCTCGGGCCGATCTGGCGGACGCCCTCCAAAACGCAACGACTGAAGTGGTTTGAGAGTGACGGGACGTCCGCCAATGAGGCGCCCCGTGCTGATGCATGAAAGGAGCTGTCTGATGGCCAAGCAGGAGAAGGAACCGCGGTCCGCCCTGAAACGAGGGTTGGACTATCTCGCTGAACGTGCGGCGATCGAGCAAGAAATCAGTGCCCGTGGGCTCGGGCACACCTATGTCGATGACAGCGGGCGGTTCGTTGGGATGTCTCCCCAGGACGATTGGCAGAAGCTCGGGATCAACGCCTTCGTCGTTCAGCTTGTGCTCAATACGCGCGAGTTGGAAGGAGAGCTGGTCGACTGGCTGAATGCCGCGATGTCCGAGCATCGATTCGTGACTCCGAGCGGGCGGCGTGTCCGGCTGTCTCCCGATTCCGTGGTCGGTCTCGACTTCGACGACGGAGTCCAGCAGTGGTTCTTGCTCGAGTACGAGGAAGAGCAAGCGGACGGGGCTGAGATCCGAGCGAAGCTCGCCGGGTATCGCCACTACTACGAGTCGTCTGAGTGGACGGAGCAGTTCCCGGCGCAGCCGACCCTGCTCTTCGTCTGCGAAGGCAGCCAGGTTGAGCGCCAAGTCCTCCGTGCGCTGAGCCGGATGTCCACCGACGTCCCGGCGTTCGTCACGACTGAGCGGCGATACCTGGTTAGCCAGAAGATCGGGCCTGGCACCCTGGGGCGCATCTGGCGCGTTCCGCGCAGCCGCGGCTTCCACTACGCGCTCAAGCTGCCGGTCGAGCTGGCCGAATGACGAGGCACCACGAACGACCGGCACGCCACGGACCGCGAGGCCCGCGCCGCAGCTCGCCGATGCCAATCGATGCGGTCTGGGAGGAAGGCCCGCGTACCGAGGCCTGGAACAGACTCTGGCGTCGCCTGATCGCCGCCGTGCTCGAGGACTATCACCGAGAGCGTGGAGACACCGCGCATGACTCGGACGGCGGGCCGCGCGAGCCACCGAAGGGCGAGGTGTAGGATTCGGTGACGAGGGGTCGCCAATGAAAGCCGTCATCTACTCCCGCGTCTCCACCGATGCCCAGGAGCGCGACGGGACGTCGCTCGACACGCAGGAGCGCGCCTGCCTCGACCTTGTGGCCGCGCGCGGGTGGTCCGTCGTGGAGTGCGTCCGGGATGCGGCGAGCGGCTTTCACCTCGACCGTGCGGGGATCGAACAGGTACGCGGGATGCTCCGCAAGGGCGAGGCGGATGTCGTCGTCGCCTACGCCGTCGACCGGCTCTCGCGGAACCAGAACCATATCGGCGTGCTGTTCGACGAGGTTGAGCAGGCCGGGGCACAGCTCGAGTTCGTCACCGAGCGCTTCGAGGACACGGCGATCGGCCGCTTCATCCTCGCGGCCCGCGCGTTCATCGCCGAGGTCGAGCGCGAGAAGATCGCGGAGCGCACCATGCGCGGCAAGGCGGAACGCGCCCGCAACGGCCAGATCCCGCAGGGGAACGGAGCCGGCATCTACGGCTACCGCTACTACCCGGAGACAGGACGCCGCGAGGTCGATGAGCTGCAGGCCGCCGTGGTGCAGCGGATGTTCGTGGACTTCGTCGCGAACGGCACGGTGCATGGGATCGCCAAGCGGCTGAACGAGGCCGGTGTCCCGGCGTTCGGCGGCGGTGCCTGGCACGCCCTCTCGATCCGGCGCATCCTGCTGAACGAGACGTACACCGGGCGCACGATCTATCGGCGCACGATCGTGAAGAAGGTTCGCGATCCGAAGCGTGGCCGCTGGGTCAGGATCACCGAGGAACGCGACCCCTCCGAGTGGATCGAGATCGAAGGGGCGACGCCGGCGATCATCTCGCGCGACCTTTACGAGCGCGCGCAGGCTCGTCTGACTGACCCGGATCGCCGGTGGCGGCGTGAGGCGACGCGGACGTACACGCTGCGAGGGCGGCTACGCTGCATCGAGTGCGACGCGGCGATGGTCGGACATGCCGTGAACCGCGGCCGGTTCCACTACTACCGCTGCCCAAACGGATCGAGTGGTCCCGGTGAGACACGATGCCGCTCTCGGTACATCCGGCTTGAACGCCTCGAAGGAGCCGTGAGGACCGCGCTCGGTGAGCTACTCGTGTCACCTGAGCGGATCCTCGGGGAGTCCCGCAGGATCGTGGTCGAGGCGAGCCAGCCCTCAGCGGAGCTCGCCGCGGTGGTCGCCGAACTCGACGAGATCGAGTCGAGCCAGCGCCGGCTTGCGCAGCTCTACACGCGCAAGAATCTGCCGGTCAGCGCCCTGGACGCGGAAGCGCGCGATCTGGCCGACCGTCGCCGGTGGCTGGAAGCGCGTCGGCGTGAACTGGCATCAGGCGCGCAGGTCGATGCAGATCAGCACGCATGGATCGAAGAGCATTTGCCGCATGCGCTGGAGCGCATCCAGCGTGAGGTGAGTGCATGTGACGAGGACGGTTTTGGATTGTTGCTGAGGGCTGTAGACGCTCAGATTACGTCGTCAACGGAGCGCGCGATCGTCCGCGGAACCGTCCCGATAATTGATCAGACGGATGAATCATTCGCTACCATTGCACGAACATGGGCATGACGACGTGCACGAAGCGGTCGTTGCCGACGGGGCGGAGGACGCCCGGGCTTGAGGGGGACGTGGTTTCGATGGCGACACGGTCCGTGTCGATCACGTTCAGGACGTCGGTCAGGTAGCGGCCGTTGAAGGCGATCTTGGACTCGGCGCCCTCGACGAGCGCGTCCATGATGCCCTCGTTGTCGCCGACCTCGTCGGCGCGGGCGGTGATCACCAGGCGGCCGGGGGTGCTGCCCTCACCGGGCGTGCCGATGATGCGGACGATCCCGGAGCCGTCGCGCGCGAAGATCGAGGCGATGCGGGTCTCGCGCATGAACTCGGCGACGGCGACCTCAGTGCGCGTGTTGTAGTTCGCGGGGATCAACTGGTCGTAGTTCGGGAACGAGCCCTGGATCAGGTTCGCGATCAGCCGGGCGTGCCCGACATCGAACTGCACCTGCGTGCCGGCCAGGTTGAACGTGATCGCCACCTGGCCGTCGCCGGCCTCGACCAGTAGCCTGCCGAGCTCGCCGAGGGCGCGCGCCGGCACGATCGCCGCACGGTCGACCTGCGAGTCGATCTCCATCGTGTGGACCGAGAGGCGGAAGCCGTCCGCGGCGGCGAGCCGCAGCGTGCCGTCCTTGAACTGGAAGTGCACGCCGGTCAGCACCGGGCGCGAGTCGTCCGTGGCGGCGGCGAAGACGGTCTGGGCGATCGCGGCGCGCAGGCGCGCGGCGTCGATGTTGATCGCGTCGGCGCCCTGCACGGACGGGATCGGCGGGAAGTCGTCCGGGTCCATGCCGCCGATGGAGGCGGTGTTGCGCGCACAGGAGAGGCTGACCTGCCGTGAGCGCTCGGCGAGCGTCATGTTGATCAACTCGTGCGGCAGCGTCCCGACGAAGTCCGCCAGCAGGCGGGACGGCATCGTGATCGAGCCGGGCTCGTCGATGCTGGCGGTAATCCGGTAGGTGATGGCGATGGTTTCCGCGTCGGTCGCGGAGAGCGTGATCGAGTCACCCTCGGCCTCCAGCAGCACGTGCTGCGTGATAGGCAGGGTCGATCGTGCGGGGATCGCACGGGAAACGGCGGAGAGACCGCGATGCAGGTCTTCCTGCTGACACGAGAGGCGCATCGATCAACCGATCACGCGGGTGCGCGGATACGCCGTCAGTATAGGGTCGCGGCGATCCCGCGGCAATCGAGGCACGGCACCGGCTGCCAGAGCCCCCGAGAGCCCGCCGGATTAGCCTCGAGCGACCCGGAACGCCTCGGTTGCCGCCTCGATCGTGCGTGCGACGTGCCCTTCGTCGTGGGCGAGCGAGAGGAACCACGCCTCGAACTGCGAGGGCGGCAGGTGGACACCCCGGTCCAGCATGGCGCCGTGGAAGCGGGCGAAGGCACGAGTATCGGCGCGCTTCGCCTCCTCGTAGTTCCGGGGCGCCTCTGGCAGGAAGAACGGGGTGAGGGTGGAGCCGGACTGGACCACCGTCAGCGTCACGCCCGCCTCGGACGCCGCCTCCCGCAACCCGTCGGCCAGCCGCCGCCCGAGTTCATCCAGGCGCCGGTAGGCGTCCGGGTCGTCGTGAAGGGCGTCGAGCGTAGCGGCACCGGCGGCCATCGCCAGCGGGTTCCCGGAGAGCGTGCCCGCCTGGTAGACGGCCCCCTCCGGCGCGATCTGCTGCATCAGGTGGCGCGCGCCGCCGTACGCCCCCACCGGCAGTCCGCCGCCGATGATCTTGCCGAGCACGGTGAGGTCGGGCATCACGCCATCGAGCGCCTGCACGCCGCCGTACGAGGCGCGGAAACCGGTGATCACTTCGTCGAAGATGAGCAGCGCGCCAAACTCATCGCAGAGCGTGCGCAGCCCGGCGAGGAAACCCGCCGCGGGCAGCACCATCCCCATGTTCCCGGCGATCGGCTCGACGATGATCGCGGCGACGGCGTCGCGGTGGGCCTCCAGCCGTGCGCGCACGGCGTCGAGGTCGTTGTAGGGCGCGAGCAGCGTCTGCGCGGCGAACGCCGCAGGCACGCCCGGGGAGTCGGGAAGCGCGAGGGTGGCCGCGCCCGAGCCGGCGGCGGCGAGCAGCCCGTCCGCGTGGCCGTGGTAACAGCCCTCGAACTTCAGGATGAGGTCGCGGCCGGTCGCAGCGCGCGCGAGGCGGATCGCGCTCATTGCGGCCTCCGTGCCGGAGGAGACGAACCGCACCATCTCGATCGACGGCACGGCGGCCACCACGCGCTCGGCGAGCGCGGCCTCCGCCTCGGTCGGTGCGCCGAAGGAGGTGCCCAGGCCGGCGGCGGCGCGGATCGCCTCTACGACGCGTGGGTGTGCGTGCCCCAGGATCAGCGGGCCGTAGGAACAGACGTAGTCGACGTACTCGTTGCCATCGACGTCCCAGACCAGCGCGCCCGCGCCGCGCGCGATCACGACCGGGTCACCGCCGACGGCACGGTATGCGCGTACCGGCGAGTCGACGCCGCCCGGCAGCACCCGGCGGGCGCGCTCCATTGCACGTCGCGAGCCCTCGCGGTTCGCGCTCACGCTTCACGTCCCGGCAGCAGGTCGAGGAGCCCGTCGAGGGTCTGGAGGTGGACGTCCGGCGGCGCGATGTGCGCGGGCAGCGGATGGTCGGTGCGGTGGATCCAGGCGGTCCGCAGCCCGGCGTTACGCGCGCCGGCAATGTCCGCAAACGGCGAGTCGCCCACGTACAGCACCTCCGAGGGGTGACAGGCTGCGCGCTGGCAGAGCGCAAGGAAGATCGCGCGGTGCGGCTTGTATGCGCGGAGCGATTCCGACGACTGGATGATCGAGAAGCGCAGCCGCGCGCGCGACAGCGCGCTCTGCAGGAAGTCCTCGTCGGCGTTGGAGAGCAGCGCCATCAGCAGCCCACGCTGCGCCAAACCGTCCACCGTCCCGTGCACCTCCGGGTAGGCTTCCGCGACGGACAGCGCCTCACGGAAGCGGTCCGCGGCGGCGGTGGAGTCGCCATCCAGGGCATGGGTGTCGAGGGCGGCCTGGAACTGGCGTCGCCAGATCTCCCACTGCGAGTGCCAGGGCGGCAGCGGCCCGTTCAGCGAGCGGTCGGTCGGCCACCCGGCCGGGCCGAGGTCGGTGCGGTCACTCTGATCCCACACGTCCGCGACGCGGTACGACTTCTGCCAGGTCTCGAAGAAGGCGTCGTGGTCAACCTCCAGCCCCTGTTCGGCAAGGAGGCGGGACACCTCCACGCGGAACTCCGGCATGTCGAAGTCGAACAGCGTCCCGTAGCCATCGAATGCGACGGCGCGGATCCGCGAGGGGTCGAACGGCAAGTCAGTCACGAGGCCTCGACTTCGGCAGTCCACGTGCCCGGAACCGGCACGGGAAGTCCATCCGCCTTCAGCCCATCGAGATGGAAGGCGATGGCCGCGCGAATCTCGCGCTCCACTTCGTCACGCGTCGGCGCGGTCGCAACACAGCCCGGCAGGTCCGGGACATATGCTGCGTAGTTCTTGTCGCTTCGCTCGATGACAACGATGTACTTCACGAGTCGCTCGACTCCCACAATCCGGCCTGCCTCAGAATGCTATTCCATGTACCGCGCGGCAGATCGTCGGATGGGTGGCCCGCGATCGTGACGAGGCCGGCTCGGCTGCGGTGCTTGTACTGGCGATGGCTGCCGCGCGTGCGCACCAGGTACCACCCGTTCGCCTCGATCAGTTCAATGGCTTCGCGAACCTTCGGCACGCCGCCTCAGCGCACGTCTTCGCGCAGCCAGCGGGCGGCGGCCTTCGCGTGGTAGGTGATGATCATGTCCGCCCCCGCACGCCGGATGCTCGTGAGGGTCTCGAGGACGATGCGACGCTCGTCCAGCCAGCCGTTGGCGGCGGCCGCCTTCACCATGGCGTACTCGCCCGAGACGTTGTAGGCGCAGAGCGGCAGGTCGGTACGGTCGCGCACGGCGCGGATGACGTCGAGGTAGGCGAGCGCCGGCTTCACCATAACGATGTCGGCGCCTTCCTCGATGTCGGCCTCCACTTCGCGGATCGCTTCGCGCACGTTCGGCGGGTCCATCTGGTAGCCGCGCCGGTCGCCGAACTGCGGCGCGGAGCCGGCAGCCTCCCGGAACGGACCGTAGAACGCGGAGGCGTACTTCGCGCTGTACGCCATGATCGGGGTGGCGACGTGCCCGGCCTCATCGAGGCGTTCGCGGATCGCGGCGACGCGCCCGTCCATCATGTCCGAGGGCGCGACGATGTCCGCGCCGGCGTCCACCATCGACTGCGCCATACGCGCGAGGAGGTCGAGCGACGGGTCGTTGTCGACCTCGCCGGTCGGGGTGAGCAGGCCGCAGTGGCCGTGGTCGGTGTATTCGCAAAGGCAGATGTCAGCGATCACCACGAGGTCAGGGTCGACGCGCTTCAGTTCGCGGATCGCCTGCTGCACGATCCCCTGCTCGTCGTACCCCTCGGAGCCACGGGGGTCCTTGGCAGCGGGCAGCCCGAAGAGCAGCACCGCCCGCACGCCGACGGCGCGGAGTTCCGCCGCCTCGCGCGCGAGCTGGTCGAGCGACAACTGGTACTGGCCGGGCATCGAAGAGATCTCGGTGCGGACGTTCGCGCCGTGCGTGACGAACAGCGGCGCGATGAACTGCGCCGGGTCGAGGCGGGTCTCCCGCACAAGGCCACGCAGCGCCTCGGTGCGGCGCGTGCGCCGGGTGCGGGTGAACTGGTTGGCACGGGTGATCGCGACCATCAGCGGACCTCCTTCGCGGCGGCCGTACGTCCTGAGTGTAGGGACTCCCGCAACGCGGACATGAGCCCCTCGATCGTGTGCTCGGTGGCGATTGCGTCCGGCTCGAGGCCGAGCGAGCGCGCGGTCTCAGCCGTGACCGGCCCGATGCACGCGACGACCGCACCCCGCAGCGGCGAGAGGTCGCCTCCGAGCAGCGTCGCGAGGTTCTTCACCGTGGAGGAGGAAGTGAAGGTGACCGCGTCCACCTCCCCCGCGCGGATCGCGTCCAGGACGTCCTGCGGCGGCTCTGCGGGCGCGGCGGCGAGGTATAGCGTGACCTCATCCACCTCCGCGCCGGCGGTGCGCAGGCCGTCGGGGAGCACATCCCGGGCACCCTCGGCGCGGGGCAGCAGCACGCGCACCCCGTTCAGGTCGCCCGGCGCGAGCAGCGACGTCACGACCGCCTCGCCGACCGCCTCGGTGGGGACAAGGTCCGCGATCAGCCCATGGTCCGCGAGCGCACCGGCGGTGGCGATGCCCAGCGCGCAGATGCGCGCCCCGGCGAATGCGCGCGCGTCCGCGCCGGCCTCCTGCAGTGCGTCGAGGAACACCTCGACGCCGTTCGTCGAGGTGAACACGACCCATCGATAGGCGCCCGCGCGCAGGTCCGCGGTAACGCGGTCGATCGCCTTCGCGTCGATGCGGTGCTCGATCTCGATGGCGGGGAGCACGAGCGGATACGCACCCTCCAGCCGCAGCGCGTCGACCAGTGTGGAGGCCTGTGCACGCGAGCGGGTCACCAGTACGCGCTTCCCGGCGAGCGGGGCGAGGCGGCGTGGGTCCAGCATCGGCTGGAGCGCAGCCACCTGGCCGACGACCAGCAACGCGGGGGCGCGCACGCCCTCCCGCTGCGCGGCTTCCGCGATCGTGGCGAGGGTGGCGGTGACGGTGCGCTGCTTCGGCGTGGTCGCCTGCTCCACGAGCGCAGCCGGCGTCGAGGCGTCGCGACCGCCCGCGATCAGCGCACGCGCGATCTCTTCCAGGCGGCCGACGCCCATCAGCACGACGAGCGTGTCGACGGCGGTAGCGAGGCGCGCCCAGTCGACCTGCGTCTCCGGCTTCGTCGGATCCTCGTGGCCGGTGATCACCGCGAAGGAGGTCGCCACGGCGCGATGCGTGACGGGCACGCCGCCCGCGGCGAGCCCGCCGATCGCGGAGGTGACACCGGGGATGACCGAGCACGGCACGCCCGCTTCGGCGAGCGCCATCGCCTCCTCGCCGCCACGGCCGAAGACGTACGGATCGCCGCCCTTGAGACGCACGACGCGCTGCCCGGCGAGCCCGTGCTCGATGAGCGCGGTGTTGATCTGCTCCTGCGTCATCGCGTGGTTGTCCGCGGCCTTGCCGGCGTCGAGCAGCAGCGCGCCCTCGGGCGCCTCGGCGAGCAGTTCGTGCGGGGCCAGGCGGTCGTACAGCACCACCTCGGCGCGGCGCAGCGCAGTGAGGCCGGCGACCGTGATCAGCCCGGGGTCGCCGGGACCGGCGCCCACGAGCCAGACGTGGCCGGGCGCGCTGCCCGTCACGAGGTCGCCCCATAGCGCGACTCGTACATCTCCTTCAACCGCTCGCCCATGCCCCGGCCGAGCGACTCGGCCTCCGCGACCGGCGCAGCGGCATCGCCAAAGAGCGGTTCGGTGCCCTCGGTGTCGCCGCCGAGCATCGCGCGGAGGTTCAGCAGGTCTCCCTCGATCCGCGCGTACGCGTACGGCGACAGGTTCTTCCAGAAGCCGTATACCCATTCGAGGCGCTCCAGGCTAGCGGTCAATGGGAGCTCCCCGATACGCAGGCCGAATGGCAGGCGCTATGGCAGGCCGAGTGGCATGCGGAGTGGCAGGCCGAATGGCACGCGTCATGGCACGCGTTGTGGCAGGCCGAATGGCAGGCGTCTACGGTGCCTACGTCGGTCGGCGTGAAGCAACCGGAATAGCAGACGGCCGATCGCATGAAGTCGGCGTACCCGGCCGTCATGCCCGCGGGCAGGCGCACGCCCGACATATAGTCCGGGCGCGTCGACACGATCGCGTAGCTACGCCAGTACATCCACGAGTGGTTAGTCCTGTAGTAATCGAGCCGCCGCGTCTCTTCCCAGCGATCCACCTCGTCGGCCTTGGCCTGGGC
>PHBR01000037.1 GCA_002840675.1 Chloroflexi bacterium HGW-Chloroflexi-9 | reverse complement strand
GTCGGCCGCGGCGCCGACCTCGGGGCGCTCCGCGAGCCCGCGCTCCGCCCGGCGTTCGACGCGATCGAGCGCCCCGCCCGCGAGATGGAGGAGCGCCGGCGCCAGGATGACGCTGAGCGTCGCGCCGGCGATCAGCGACGAGAACTCGGTCGCCTGGAGGATGCCGAGGCTCGCGCCGAGCGAGGCGAGCAGGAAGGAGAACTCCGCGCTCTGCGCGAGCGAGGCACCCGTCATGACGGCGACCCGTCGCCGCACGCCCAGCGCCATCGCCAGCGCCACGGACAGAAGTCCCTTGACCGGGACGATCAGCGCCAGCACCGCGGCCACGAGCCCCGCGTGAGAGAAGAGGAAGCCGGGGTCGACGAGCATGCCGATCGAGACGAAGAACAGCCCCGCGAAGACATCCCGCAGCGGGCTCAGGCCGTTGATGACCTCGTGCCGGATGTCGGACTCGCCGAGCACGATGCCCGCGACGAAGGCCCCCAGCGCCGGCGACAGCCCGAACAGCGTCGCGACGTAGGCCGTCATCAGGCCCAGCGCCGCCGCCGACAGGATGAACACCTCGCGCTGCCGGATCAGGCGGATCTGGCCGAACAACGGCGGCAGCACCTTGCCGCCCACGGGCACGAGGATCACCAGGAACACCGTTGCCTTGGCGACCTCCACGGCCATATCCGTGAACAGGTCGCTGCCCTCGGACGCGACGGCGTTCAGGACGACCACGAGCACGATCGTAGTCAGGTCCTGGATCGACGACCACGCCAGGCTCAGGCGTGCGTGGGCGGAGCCGCCCTGGCCGCGCTCGCCCAGGACCTTGCTCAGCACGGTGCTCGAGGAGTTCGAGACGACGAAGCCGAGCACCAGCGAGCCATTCTGCCCCCACCCCAGGAGTTGGCCCACGCCGAACCCGAGGCCGACCAGGATCACCACCTGCACCAGCGAGCCGACGAGGGCCACCCGCCCGGCGCGGGCCAGTTCCCGCGCGGACACCTCCATGCCGGTCGCGAAGAGGAGCAGGACCACGCCGATCTCGGCGAGGGCCTGCACGCTGTCGCGATCGGCGACGTAGCCGGGGGTGTATGGCCCGACCAGGAGGCCGGCCGCGATGTAGCCGATGATCACGGACTGGCCGAGGCGCGCGGCGATGGCTCCGCTGAGTCCGGCGGCGAGCAGCGCAAACGCCAGGCTGGCGAGCAGGGAACTGGGGTCGGTCATCGAGGGAGATTACCAGAGGGGTCGGTCCGGCCGATGACGGCTCCCGCCGCGCGGTAGGATCGATGTGTGATCGACCCATCCATCCCGCACCAGGTCCGGTCGCTTCCCGAGAAGCCGGGCGTCTACATCATGCGAGACGTCCGGGGCGACGTCGTGTACATCGGCAAGGCCCGCCGGATCCGCGACCGGGTGCGCTCCTACTTCGGCTCCGCGCACAGCCTGGAGCCGAAGGTGCGGGCTCTCGCCGAGACCGTCCGCACGATCGAGCACGTGGTCACGAACAACGAGGCGGAGGCGCTCCACCTCGAAGCCACGCTCGTGAAGCGCTACCAGCCGATCCACAACGTGCGGCTGAAGGACGACAAGCACTACCCGTACCTGAAGGTGGACGTGCAGTCGCCGTGGCCGCGGGTCACGATCACGCGCCGTGTGGCGGACGACGGCGCCCGCTACTTCGGGCCGTACGCCTCCGCCGGCTCTGTGCGCCGGACGCTGGACGTGGTCAAGAAGTTGTTCCCGTGGCGCTCCTGCACCAAGGAGATCACCGGCACGGACCCGCGTCCCTGCCTGGACTACTACATCAAACGCTGCATCGCCCCCTGCACCGCCTTCTGCACGCCGGAGGAGTACGCGGAGGTCATCCGCGAAACGATCCTGTTCCTGGAGGGCCGCTCGGACGAGGTGAAGCGCCACGTCCGCGAGGAGATGGAGCGCGCCTCGGACACGCTCGACTTCGAGCGGGCGGCACGGCTGCGCGACCAGCTCCAGGCGATCGAGCGCGTCACGGAGCGCCAGCAGATGGCGACGACGACACCCCTCGACGCCGACGTCTTCGCGCTGGCCCGCGCGGACGACGAGGCGTGCGTGCAGGCGTTCTTCATCCGCGGCACGGTGGTCGCGGACACGGACTCGTTCATGCTGGATGGCACGCAGGACGCCAGCGACCGCGAGATCCTCTCGGCGTTCCTCGCCCAGTTCTACGAGTCCGCCACCTACGTCCCGCGCAGCGTCCTGCTCTCCGTGGAGCCGACCGACCGCGAGGATATCGAGATGATGCTGCGCACCCGGCGCGGTTCGGGGGTGGAGGTCCACGTCCCGGAGCGCGGCGAGAAGCGCGCGCTGGTGGCCACGGCGGAGGAAAACGCGCGTGAGTCGTTGCGCATGCACCAGGTCCGCTGGGTCGCCGACCGCGACAAGACGGACGCCGCGCTCTCCCTGCTGCAGGAGGAGCTCGACCTGCCCACCCGGCCCGAGCGGATCGAGTGCTACGACATCTCCACGATCCAGGGCACCAACACCGTCGCCTCCATGGTCGTGTTCAAGCACGGCCAGCCAGCGAACCAGGAGTACCGACGCTTCCGGATCAAGACCGTGGAAGGCCAGAACGACTTCGCCTCCATGCAGGAGGTGCTCACGCGGCGCTTCAAGCGCATCGCGGACCGGCGCCGACGCGAACGCGAACCCCTCTCCTCCGACGAGCAGGAGACACCCGAGGCCGGCGAGCCGTCACCGTGGGACGCCGTGCCCGACCTCGTGATCATCGATGGCGGCAAGGGGCAGCTGGGGGCGGTCCTGGACGTGATGCGCAACCTGGGGCTGCGCGACGTGCCTGTCTGCGGCCTGGCCAAGCAGCAGGAGGAGATCTTCGTCGCGGACGTCGCCGACTCGATCATGCTGCCCCGCCAGTCGGAGGCGCTCTATCTGGTCCAGCGCATCCGCGACGAGGCGCACCGCTTCGCGATCACCTACCACCGCCAGCTGCGGGGAAAGTCCTCGGTCCGATCGGTGCTGGACGGCATCCCTGGTGTTGGGCCGAAGCGGAAGCAGGCCCTGCTCCGCAAGTTCGGCTCCGTGGGCGGGATCCGGGAGGCCAGCGTGGAGGAGATCGCGTCCACCGTCGGCTTCACGGCCCGCCTCGCCGAGACGGTGAAGCGATCCCTGTGACCGAGCGGCGCCCGGTGGACGACCTGGTCGACGAGGTCGCGGAAGAAGTGCGGGACCCCCGCGTCCTGGAGGCGATCCGCGCCATCCCGCGCGAACGCTTCGTGCAGGAGCACCTCCGCCGCTACGCCTACGAGGACAGCCCGCTCCCGATCGGCCGCGGCCAGACGATCTCGCAGCCGACCATCGTCGGCATGATGACGGAGGCGCTGGCGCTGACCGGCGACGAGCGCGTGCTGGAGATCGGCACCGGCTCTGGCTACCAGGCGGCGGTCCTCGCACGGCTGTGCCGCGAACTGGTGACCGTGGAGGTGATCGACGAACTGCGCGAGGGCGCCGAGCGCGTCCTGCACGCGCTAGGGATCACGAACGTCCGCGTGCTGCGCGCGACGGACGAACTGGGCGCGCCGGCGCTCGGGCCGTACGAAGCGATCATCGTGACCGCCGCCGCGCCCTCGGTGCCCGCGCCGCTGCTGGAGCAACTCGCCGAGGGCGGGCGGCTCGTGATCCCCGTCGGTACGCGCGAGGAACAACGGCTGGTGCTCGTCACGCGGAAGCGTGACGGTATCGTGACGCGCAACCTGGGCGCGTGTCGATTCGTGCCGCTGGTGGGGCCGCACGGATTCAGCGACTGAGAACACGGGCGTCATGCCGGAAGCCTTATGTAGACAGGGCAAACCGCAGCCGGTATACAGAGTGGCCGGTGTCGCGCGATTGCGGACGCGCCCACTGGAGCGGGATCGCCCCGCGCTCCGGGTATACTCCCCGGGTTGTCCGCAGACCACGCGACAACAGCCCCAACACGCGGGGCCAACGCGGAATGATGCGGCGGGGGAAACGTGGACGAGCGCGCTGAGGCGTTCCTGCACTACTTGTCCGCCGAACGCGGATCCTCGAAGAACACGATCGATGCGTACCGCAACGACCTGAATGGCTTCAGGAAGTTCCTCGCCGAGCGCGACGGCAGCGGCAACGGTGACCCCGCGAAGGTCATCACACGCGACTCGATCCTGGACTACATCGCGGACCTGAACGCCCGCCGTTACGCGAAGGCGACCGTGGCCCGCAAGGTCGCGGCGGTGAAGTCGTTCTGCGCCTACCTCCTGGACCACGGCGACCTGACCAGCAACCCGGCCGCACAGGTGGACTCCCCGCGCGCCCCCAAGCCCGTGCCAAAGCCGATGACCACCGACGAGGTGGACGCGCTCCTGCACGAGCCTTCCAAGCACGAATCGCCCGAGGCGATCCGGGACGCGGCCATGCTCGAGCTGATGTACGCGACCGGCATGCGGGTCACGGAACTCGTGTCGTTGAACATGGACAGCCTCCAGGTCAACGTGGCCCCCGCGTGGGTCCGCTGCCTGGGTAAGGGCAGCAAGGAACGCACGATCCCCGTCCATGAGCAGGCCGTGGAGGCGCTCGACCGGTACCTGAGCACCGGGCGTCCGCAGTTGCTGAAGAACCGCCCCCACCAGGCGCTCTTCGTAAACCGCCGCGGCGAGCGCCTGACGCGCCAGGGCTTCTGGCTGATCCTGAAGGGCTACGCGAAGTCCGCGGGCATCGAGGCCCACGTCACCCCGCACACCCTGCGCCACTCCTTCGCCACGCACCTGCTGCGCGGCGGCGCCTCCGTGCGCGACGTCCAGGAGTTGCTGGGGCACGCCAACGTCTCCACCACGCAGGTCTACACCCAGCTGGCGGACGACCACCTGCGCGAGGTCTACGAGAACGTCCACCCGCGGGCGCGGTAGCGCCCCCGACCCGTTCCCCTCTACGCCGCTCCGGCACCCTCCAAGCCCCGTGGTTGTCTGCCGCGCCGCCCCCTGCGATCCTGCGAGGGTCGCCGATCACCGTCGGTGGCTCGTGGACGAAGGGGCTGTCGTGGAGATCATCGACGTACGCGCGCGCGAACTGCTGGACTCCCGGGGCAACCCCACCGTGGAGGTGGACGTGGAGCTGGAGGACGGCTCGCGCGGTCGCGCGGCGGTCCCCAGCGGCGCCAGCACCGGCGCCCACGAGGCCGCCGAGCTCCGTGACGGCGACATGGACCGCTTCGGCGGCAAGGGCGTCCTCCGCGCCGTCGAGCACGTCGATGGCGAGCTCTTCGCCGCCGTTGTCGGGATGGACCCGTTCGACCAGGCCGGCGTGGACCGCGCGCTGATCGAGGCGGACGGCACCCCGAACAAGGCGCGCCTG
Organism: Chloroflexi bacterium HGW-Chloroflexi-9; assembly: GCA_002840675.1. Classification (GTDB taxonomy): domain Bacteria; phylum Chloroflexota; class Dehalococcoidia; order UBA2979; family UBA2979; genus W-Chloroflexi-9. Next base: position 19,958 of record PHBR01000037.1, on the reverse strand, counting down.
GGCGCGAACGCGATCCTCGGCGTGTCGCTCGCGGTCGCGAAGGCGGCGGCGGAGTCCACCGGCCAGCCGCTGTTCCGCTACCTGGGCGGCGCAGGCGCGCGCGTGATGCCGGTGCCGATGTGCAACGTCCTCAACGGCGGCGCGCATGCCACGAACTCCACCGATTTCCAGGAGTTCATGCTCATGCCCGTGGGCGCCCCCACCTACCGCGAGGGGCTGCGCTGGGTCGCGGAGTGCTACCAGGTGCTGAAGAAGCAACTGCACGCCAAGGGCTTCGCCACCACCGTTGGCGACGAGGGCGGCTTCGCGCCCACACTCCCCTCCAACCGCGCCGCCATGGACCTGCTCATGGACGCCATCCAGGCAGCCGGCCTGGAGCCGGGCCGCCAGATGGCGATCGCCCTCGACCCGGCCGTCTCCGAGCTCTACCGCGACGGTGTCTACGTGCTGGAGCGCGAGGGGCGATCGGTCACCTCGGCCGAACTCACGGATCTGTGGGCGGAGTGGGTGCGCGACTACCCGATCGTCTCGATCGAAGACGGGATGGCGGAGGACGACTGGGAGGGCTGGAGCACGCTCACGCAGCGCATCGGCGACCGTACCCAGCTGGTCGGCGACGACCTCTTCGTCACGAACGTGGAGCGCCTGGGCCGCGGCATCGACGAGCACGCCGCGAACGCGATCCTGATCAAGGTGAACCAGATCGGCACGCTCACGGAGACGCTCGACACGATCCGGCTCGCCCACGAGAACGGCTACCGCACGATCATCTCCCACCGCTCGGGCGAGACGGAGGACACCACCATCGCCCACATCGCCGTCGCCACGGGCGCCGGCCAGGCGAAACTGGGCTCCGTCGCGCGCACGGACCGCACGGCGAAGTACAACGAACTCCTGCGCATCGAGGAACTTCTCGGTGACGCCGCTGTCTACCCGGGCGCCTCGGCGCTCCGGCGCTAGGAGCCCTGTGACGAACAACGGCGACGGGCCCCGGGACGCCGGGCCGGACGAGACGGGCTTCCGCGTCCAAGACCCGCCCCAGCGCGTCTCCGGCATGCGCGTGCTGGACGGCTGGACGCTCCCCGGCAAGCCGGCCGACCTGGGCCCGGCCGCCGAGGATGCGTGGCGGCAGACCGGCTTCCTGGCGGCGGAGGAACTCCGACTGCTCGCCGCCGGGCTGGACCTCCAGGCCCGCCTCGCCGCGACCGGGTACACGGCCACCGCCCGCAACATGACCATGGCGGCGTTCGCCAGCCTGTGGAGTCGCGCGTTCCTCTGCCAGTCAGACGCGGTGGGGCTGATCCGCCGCGGCTCGTACCAGAGCGCCCTCGCCCTGATCCGACAGGCCGCCGAGTTCATCGGCGCGCAGGCCGGCCTCCCGGACGAACTGGACGAGTGGCGGCGCTGGACGCACGAGGCGTACGGCCGCCACCCGGAGACGCGGTCGATCGAGATCGGCCTCGGCAACTACTTCTCCGGCTCCGGGATCTCGGAAGACCCGCACCTGCGGCTGATCTACCGCGCCGCGAGCGACTTCGGGCGGCCGAACTTCGGCCCGACGGCGCTCTTCGTAGCGAACGAGGCGAGCCACGAGCGCTTCCCGCTGATCTTCGCGGACCAGGCGTTCCACCTCGGCTGGGCACAGTTGCTGCTGGGCTGGACGCTGCGCCTCGGCGCGGCGCAGCTGCACACCGGCCTGCACCTGTCGCCGCAGTTCCCGGCGCCCTCCGACCTGCGCGAGGAGGCCGCGGGGCACGTCCGCGCCGTGGAGGCGCTCCTCGGCGCGACCGACCGCTGCCGGCTGGAGGAGTGGACGGACGAGCAGGGCCGCCGGCACCACCTACTGGTGGACTTCCGCCGCCAGCCCTCCGACGCGCCGGGACGCCTGCTGTTCTGACGGGCGGGCGGCGATCCTGACCTCAACCCAACCTTCGTCCATAGAACAGTCCGGCGACCAACGGTAGAATCGGCCCGCATCCCCGGGGAGGACCAGCATGACCCTTCGAGTCGGCATCAACGGCTTCGGGCGCACGGGCCGCATGGCGTTCCGTGCCTGGTACGAGAACCGCCGCGACGACTTCGAGATCGTCGCGATCAATCGCGGGCCCGTCGCGATCCGCACGCACCTGCTGCGGCATGACTCCGACTATGGACGCTTCCCGGCCGAGATCGTGGACGGCAAGGACTCCTTCACCGTCGACGGCCGCGAGGTCCGGGTCTTCAACGCGAACAGCCCGGAGGACATCCCCTGGGCGGACGCCGGCGTGGACGTGGTGATCGAGTCCACCGGCGAGTTCCGGGACGCCAAGACCGCGGGCGCGCACCTGAAGGCGGGCGCGAGGAAGGTCCTCATCTCCGCCCCGGCGAAGGGCGAAGACTGGACCGTGATCATGGGCATCAACCATGACGAATACGACCCGGCCAACCACCACGTCATCTCCGCCGGCTCATGCACCACGAACTGCGTGGCGCTGGCGGTGAAGGTGATGCACGACGCGTTCGGCGTGGAGAGTGGCTTCATGACCACGATCCACTCCTACACCGGCGACCAGAACCTGGTGGACAACTCCCACAAGGACCTGCGCCGCGCACGCGCCGCCGCCCTGAACATCGTCCCGACGTCCTCGGGCGCCTCGCAGCTGGTCGGGAAGATCATCCCGGAGCTCGCCGGCAAGTTCGATGGTTTCGCCTACCGCGTGCCCACGCCGACCGTGTCGGTCGTGGACATGGTCACGCAGTTGAGGGACGCGCCCTCCACCGGCGAGATCAACGAGGCGTTCGTGGCGGCCTCCGGCGGGAAGATGAAGGGCTACCTGTTCGTCGAGAACGAGGAGCTCGTGTCCTCCGACTTCAAGGGCCACGGCGGCTCGGCCATCCACGACGCGCCGAGCACCATGACGGTGAACGGCGGCCACACCGCGAAGACGGTGACCTGGTACGACAACGAGTGGGGCTACTCCTGCCGCCTCACGGACGTCATCGCGATGATGGCGGAGCGCGGCCTGAAGTAGCCGTCCCCCGGTAGGCCGAACCACGATGCCGTGCCTTCCCTGACAGGGAAGGCACGGCATTTCATTCATCGGGCCAGCGGCGACAGATCCAATCGACGCCGGACGGCGTATTATGTAGTGACAGCGGATCCGACCGGCGTGCTTCCCCACACCATTGCCGGCCTCCAGGATCACCGCTCAGCGCGGACGTCGCGCGGCTCGAGCCGGCGTCCGCGCGCCCACCACTCACCCAAGGCCCCCCGAGGTAACTGACCGGTGCCGTGCTTGCATGTCTCATGACTTACGATATACTAGTGACTAACATCGATACCGATCTCCCCAGGGAGCCCGCCATGCCCGTCCCCGTTGCCCGCCTCAACCACGCCGTCCTCTACGTCCGCAACCTGGATCGCGCGGTCGACTTCTACTCGCGCGCCTTCGGCTTCGAGGAGATCGGCCGCGAGGGCGGCATGATGGCCTTCCTCCGCGCCGCTGGCTCCGACAACCACCACGACCTCGGCCTCCTCCAGGTCGGCGAGGCCGCCCCCTCCCCCGCGCGCGGCTCGGTCGGCCTCTACCACCTCGCGTGGCAGGTGCCGACGATCGAGGACCTGGCGCAGGCCGCCTCGGTGCTGGTGGAACTGGACGCGCTCACGGGCGCGTCCGACCACGGCGCAACGAAGTCGCTCTACGGCCACGACCCGGACGGCAACGAGTTCGAGGTGATGTGGATGCTCCCCCGCGACCAGTGGGGCGAGTTCGAGCGCCGCGGCGTGATCCTGCCGCTGAACCTCCAGCGCGAGCTCAACCGCTTCGCCGGCGTCGCCACGGTGTAGGCGGACGGTCGCGCGCGGCGAGACGGGGGCTGAGGCGTCCCGCGGGGCGGCCCCTCCCCGCATCCGGATTTCCCGGCTACGCCGGGTGGCTGCCCCCTCCCTGTGCGGGGAGGGGGATGAAAGTGATGGGGGTTGCACCCCCATCACGGCGGCGCCCCGGCTGCTCGAGCGGGTGACGTGCGACTCCACTGCGCGCCTCGAGCGGGAACGACTCGGTGCTACCCTCCCGAGCGGATCGGGGGGCGGCATGGCGACCTTGGACTACACGGGCAAGAGCGTGGATGCGGGGCGCATTGGCGCGGCTGTCGAGCACCTGGTCGCGGCGAGTTGCGTGCTTGCCAGTAACGCAGAACTGAACGTTTCGACCTCCCTGGTTGACGACGAGGGCGTTGACTTGGTGTTCCATCGGCGAGGCTCATCGACCACGGTCGCGGTCCAGGTGAAAGCGCGCAGTTCCGACACTTCGGTTGTGGAGCGCGGGAGTTACACGGCCTTCGTCCGAACGGCGACCTTCCGTCCCCGCCCGGAACTCTTCATGCTCTTCGTCGTCGTAGACCGGCCAACTGCAACGATCCGCGACGTTTGGTGGGTCCCGAGCGTGGACTTCGACCTACGCGCCGGCACCACCAATCGCGCTACCCGGCGGTTCGTCGCATCGGTCAAGGCTGGCGCGAACGACCAGTGGCGCGCGTACCGGATGCCCTTCGCAGACCTCCCCGCTGCCATCCTCCGCCAGATCGACCAACTCGCCGGGGCGCGCTGAGGCACACCCTGAGCGGAATCCGACCCGTCGCGGCAGTGGTGAGGGGCGGGCCAGCCGAGTGCGGCCTCGCCGCCCCTCCACTCGCCCGGCCCGGGGGGTGGCCCTACACTCGTAGGCCATGCTCGACGCACTCTCAGACCGCCTCCAGGGCACCTTCCGACGCCTCGGCACCAAGGGACGCATCGGCGAGAAAGAACTCGACGAGGCGCTCCGCGAGGTGCGCATCGCGCTGCTCGAGGCGGACGTCAACTTCAAGGTCGTGCGGGACTTCATCGCCCGGGTGCGGGAACGCGCGCTCGGCCAGAAGGTCCTGAACTCGATCACCCCTGCCCAGCAGGTCATCGCCATCGTCAACGAGACGCTGGTGGAGACGCTGGGCCGCGAGAGCGCCGCCCTGCTCAAGCCGCAGGCCGGACCGATGAAGGTGATGGTCGTCGGCTCCAAGGGAGGCGGCAAGACCACCCTGGCCGGGCGCCTGGCGCTGAAGTTCAAGAACGACGGCCTCAAGCCGCTGCTGGTCTCCACGGACTTCGAGCGCGTCGCCGCCAGCGAGCAACTCCAGGTGCTGGCCGCCTCGATCGATGTCCCATGCTACGTGGAGGAGAAGCCCGCGCCCGCCTCGGCGGTCGCGAAGCGCGCCCTCGCGCACGCGGCCCGCATCGGCGCCACCGCCATCGTCATCGACTCCGTCGGCATCGTGGCGCTCGACGACGAGGTGGCGGACGAGCTCGCCTCCCTGGCGGACGAGGTCGACCCGACCGAACTGCTGATCGTGGTGGACGCGCTGACCGGTCAGGAAGCCGTCACGCTCGCCAAAGAACTGCACGAGGTCCTCGAAGGCACCGGCATCGTCGTCACGAAGGTGGACTCGGACACCCGCGGCGGCGCGGTGCTGTCCGTGCGCGAGGTCACTGGCCTGGCGGTGAAGTTCATCACGACGGGCGAGCGCCTGGAGGCGCTGGAGGAGTTCCACCCCGACCGCTTCGCCGGCCGCCTGCTGGGCATGGGCGATGTCGTCTCCCTCGTGGAGAAGGCGAAGCAGGCGATGGGGGAGCGCGACGCCAAGGACGTGGCGAAGCGCATGCGGACGGGGCAGTTCGACCTGGAGGACTTCCTCACCCAGATGCAGCAGATGAAGAAGATGGGGCCGCTGTCCGGCATCCTGGAGATGCTCCCAGGCGCCGCCCAGTTGAAGGGCCAGCTGGGCAACCCGGACCAGACGGACGCCTACTTCCGCCAGAGCGAGGCGATCATCTACTCCATGACCGTCCAGGAGCGCCGGCACCCGGAGATCATCAACGGTTCACGCCGCCGCCGGATCGCCCGTGGATCGGGCACCACGCCGGCAGATGTGAACCGCCTCTTGAACCAGTTCGCTGATGCCCGCAAACTGATGAAGGCCATGACCACCGGCAAAGGTGCCGGCGGTCTCATGCGCATGCTCGGGCGGTAGCGCCGGGCGCTCGCCCGATCCAGACAAAGACACCGTGGCCATGCGGCCGCTCGGAGGTAGTGTTCGTGCTCAAGATTCGCCTGCGCCGCACCGGCCAGAAGCACCAGCCGTCGTATCGCGTGGTCGTCGCCGACAAGGACGCCCCGCGTGATGGCAAGTTCATCGAGATCCTGGGGCACTACAACCCCCGCACGGAGCCCGTCACCTTCGAGGTGAAGGCGGACCGCGTGCAGCACTGGATCGGCGTCGGCGCGCAGCCGTCTGACACCGTCCACCGTCTCCTCCACCAGCGCGGCATCGTCACCAGCGAGCCGCCGAAGCGCGACACCAAGCCGACCAAGGCCGAGCGTGAAGCCGCCGAGGCCGCCGTGAAGGCCGCGATCGAGGAGAAGAAGGCTGCCGAGGCCGCGGCGAAGGCCGCTGCCGAGGAGGCCGCCAAGGCTGAGGCCGAGGCCGCGAAGGCCGCCGCCGAGGCTGCCACCGCCGAAGGCGCCGCCTCCTAGTCTGGCAGGGGCCCCGGTATGAAAGCACTCATCGAGTACCTCGCACGCGCGTTGGCGGAGTTCCCGGACGAAGTCCTGGTGGAAGAGGAGCACGACGGCGACCGCGTCGTCCTGCACCTCTACGTGAACGAATCGGACAAGGGACGCATCATCGGCCGTGACGGCCGGTGTGCGAACGCGATCCGCTCGCTCCTCCACGTCGCCGCCGTCCGGGCGGGCGTCCGCGCCACCCTCAGCATCGAATAGGCCTCGTCCCGTGCCGAAACGACCCCGGGGCGACGGCGAGCCTGCCGGCCGCGTCGCGGTCGGCCACATCAATGCGCCCTTCGGCGTCCGCGGCCACGTGAAGGTGACCCCGCTTACCTCCAACCCGGAGCGGCTGAAGGTGGGCGCCACGTTCTACGTGCAGGACGTCGCGCGCCGCGTCACGGACATCAAGTACCCGCGCGGCTACCCGGCGATCCTCTTCGAGGGCGTCCGCGACCGTGACGACGCCGAAGCGCTGCGCGGCGCCGTCCTGGAGATCGACGAGACCGAACTCCTCGACCTCCCGGAGGACGAGTACTACGTCGACGACCTCGTGGGGCTGAACGTCGTCACGACCGAGGGCGAATCGCTCGGGACGGTGGTCGAGGTGCTCGTCACCGGCTCGAACGACGTCTACCTCGTGCGCAAGCCGGGGGCGAAGGACATCCTGATCCCCGCCCTGAAGGACGTGGTGCTGGACGTGGACTTCGAGGCGAACACGATGAGGATCGAGGCAGTGCCCGGGCTGCTCGCGTAAGCGGGTCTCCGATTGCCGCTGCCGGGTGCCGTTCCTACACTGAGCGGACGTTCCGGGGATGTAGCTCAGTTGGTAGAGCGCCGCAATCGCACTGCGGAGGTCAGGGGTTCGAATCCCCTCATCTCCACCACGGACTTACTCGAAACCGGCCCTTGAGGCCGGTTTCGCGCTTTCCGGGCGAGCCACACGGGCGCCCTCGGCGGACGTATCCTGCGCCTGCGTACGCACTCGTACGCAGGAAGGCGCCCACCGCCATGGCCACGTTGACTGCTGCTGCCCCGGACCCCGTCACGCTGGAGGTCGACTACCCGGAGTCGCTGGACCGCGTCACTACGCTGTTCCGTCCGTTGACCGCGCTGCCAGCCCTGATCGTGATGAGCCTGGTCACCGCGGGATCCCGGTCACTGAGCGGCGCCATCGCGCTCATGCTCCTGTTCCGCGGCCGCTACCCGGCGCCGTGGTTCGAGTGGATGCGGTATATGACCGAGTACCAGACGCGGGCGGGGGCATACATCGGGCTGCTCACGGACGAGTACCCGTCCACGACCGACGAGCAGCGTGTCCACGTGCGGATCGCCCCGCCCGTCGAGGCGAGCCTGAGCCGCTGGCTGCCACTGGTGAAGTGGCTGCTGGCGCTGCCGCACTACATCGTCCTGGCGCTGCTGGTGATCGCGCTGATCTTCACGACGTTCCTCGCGTGGGTCGTGATCCTGATCCGCGGCCGCTACCCCCGAGGGCTCTTCAACTTCGCGGTCGGCGTCAACCGCTGGGGCCTACGGGTGATTGCGTACGTCTCCATCCTCAACACGGACCGTTACCCGCCGTTCTCGTTACGCTAGGAGGCACACGCAGTCACAGGAGTCAGCCCCATGTTCGTCGCCATGAACCGCTTCCAGGTGCAGCCCGGCAAGGGCGAGGACTTCGAGCGCATCTGGCGCGACCGGGAGACCTACCTGGACCAGGTGCCGGGGTTCCTCCGCTTCGCGCTGCTCCGTGGCGACACCGGCGAGTACATCTCCCACTCCACCTGGGAGACCCGCCAGGCGTTCGAGGACTGGACGAACAGCGAGGCGTTCAAGAAGGGCCACGCCGGTGGCTCGCTCATGGGCATCCTGGCGGGCCCGCCACAGATCGGCCTGTTCGAGGCGGTGCTCACGCAGGACGCGGGCGAGCCCTCCCGCGGCTAACCGCGAATCGCCGCCGCGCGTTCCCCTCGGACGCGCGGTGTGCGATCTTCGCATCACGCCCTCGTAGCTCAGGGGATAGAGCGGCGGCGTCCTAAGCCGCGCGTCGGAGGTTCGAATCCTTCCGGGGGCACCACCTACTCCCCGCCGTCGAGGTGCTGACAATGCCCGACGACCGTGACGTCATCCTCGAACAGGTGCGGGCGCGTTGCGGCGGGCTGCCGGAGGTCACGGAGCGCCCGAGCCACGGCTCACCGGCCTGGTTCGTGCGCGGCAAGCGCGCCTTCGCCTACTGCTGGATCGACGGCCACCACGACGAGGGTCCGCCGCACCTCTGGCTGGCCGCACCGCCGGGCATGCAGGAAGAACTGATCGAAGCGGACCCGGACGTGTTCTTCCGCCCGCCTTACGTCGGCCATCGAGGCTGGATCGGCGTGTGGCTCGCCCTGGACTCCGACTGGGAGCAGTTGGCCGACCTCTGCGAGGAGGCCTACCGCACCATCGCGCCGGTGGCGCTCATCCGTGCGCTGGACGCCCGTCCCTAGCGGGAGGCCGCCAGGACGCCTCGGAGTTCACGCAGCACGCGGTCGTTGCCCGGGATATCGCCGGCGATCTCGCTCCGGTGCGCGTAGGGCATCACCCCGCCGGGCAGCACGATGAACACGCCGCCCAGTTGCGCCTTATCGCCCTGGGTCTTGCCCTGGCGGTGGCCCTTCGAGAGCACCCGCAGCGAGTTCATATAGAACCTGGGGTTCAGGATGAATGCCCAGGAGGGGCGCTTTGCGCCGAGCGCCTGATAGACATCCCGCTCCGGGTTGGTGAAGACGGGCACGTCAAAGGCGTAGTCCTCCACGAAGGCCTGCGCCATGAACGGGGTGCCATTGCCGATGACGGCCACATCCACGCCCATCGCTCGGACCTCCGGCAGGACCTCCCGCAGCCGGGCGATGTGCTCCTTGCAGAAGATGCAGCCGAAGTGGCGCATGAGCACCAGGAGCAGCGGGCGCTCCGCCCACAGGCTCCCGAGGCGGACCGGCTCGCCCGCCGGCGTGAGGATCGTGAGGTTGGCGACCTGCACCTCGACCTGTTCCATGGAACCCCCAGCGTCCGCGTGCCGCGCGTTTGCAGTGGTGAATCCATCCTATCGCCGCCCGTGTTATCTTCCCGCCGCATTCGCACCGACCCGCCCTGTGATGGCCGGCCCGGAGACGGGTGGCCGCGCCCACCGTCCCCCTCGGGCGGCACGCTGCCACTTCCGGACGCGCGAGGAGGAACACCGTGGCCCAGCTCTTTGACGAGATCCGCGTGCTGGAACTGGCCAGGAACGTGGCCGGCCCCTTCGCCGGAAAGCTGTTCGCGGACTACGGCGCTGACGTGCTGAAGGTGGAACCGCCCGACGGCGACCCCTCCCGCGCCCACGGCCCCTTCAAGGACGACATCCCGAACCCGGAAACCTCCGCGCTCTTCCTGCACCTCAACACCAACAAGCGCTCGGTGACGCTGAACCTGGAGCAGGAGGAAGGCCGCGAGATCTTCCGCCGCCTGGCCGCCGAGGCGGACATCATCGTGGAGGACTACCGGCCCGGGCAGATGGAGGAGTGGGGCCTGGGCTACGAGGAGCTCGCCCGCGACCACCCGGCGCTCGTCATGGCATCGATCACCCCGTTCGGCCAGACCGGCCCGTGGCGCGACTACCAGGGGTCGGAGATCACGCTGCAGGCGATGGGCGGCCCCCTGCACACGAACGGGTCGCCCCACCGCGAGCCGATCAAGAGCGGTGGCTACGTCGCCCACTACCACGCCGGCATCGCCACCGCGTACGCGGCGCTCATGGCGCGCTTCCGGGTGGAGCTGGGTGGCGAGGGCGACCACATTGACCAGGCCGTCTACGAGGCGCAGGCGGGCTTCCGCGACCGCCGCACGGTCTACCTCACCGGCGCGTCCTACACCGGCTTCGCCGCCACCCGGCAACCCGCCGGCGCGCGCGTGGCAAACGGCGTGCGACCGGCGCAGGACGGGTACGTGAACATCTATGCCGGCGGCACCAAGCACTTCATCCCCTTCCTGGACGTGATCGGCCGGCCCGACCTGAAGGAGCACCCGGACGCACCGAAGCCGCTGCACGAGTACTCCCCGGAGTTCGCTGCGGAGGTGGAGTCCGCCTGGACCGGCTGGCTGATGGAGCGCCCGAAGCTTGAGTCGGTCGCGCTGACCCAGGCGATCGGCCTGCTGGGCGGCGCGGTCTTCGGTACGGACGACCTGCTCAGCGACCCGCACTACCGGGGCCGCGGGGTCTGGGAAACCATCGAGCATCCCGTCGCGGGCACCGCCGAGTACCCCGGCCGCCAATTGCTGCTGTCGGAGACGCCTCGGCAGCAGGCCCGCCACGCGCCGCTCCTGGGCGCACACAACGCAGAGGTCTACTACGACCGCCTGGGCATCCCTCGCGAGGAACTCGCCCGGCTGCGCGCGCAGAACGTGATCTAGGAGACCGACGATGACGAGCAGCAAGAACGGCACCGGGCGTCCGCTCCCCCTGGAGGGCATCCGCATCGCGGAGGTCACCGTGGTGTGGGCCGGCCCTCACGTCACGCAGTTGCTGGGGGAGTGGGGCGCGGATGTGATCCGGGTGGAGCCGGTGAACAAGATCCAGCCGTACTCCCGTGGTGGTGAACGGGTGACCTCGCAGGAGGTCGCGATCTCCGCCGCCGCGGCGGGCCAGTTGACCTCCGCCTACCCTGACCTCGACCCCGGCGACGACCCGTGGAACCGCTCGTCGGCGTTCAACGCACACGCGCGCAACAAGCGCTCGATGGCCTGCGACATCACCTCCCCCGAGGGCCGTGAGGCGTTCCTCCGCCTGCTCACGAAGGTGGACGTGCTGATCGAGAACAACGTGCCCGAGACGATCGAGCGCGCGAACCTGACGTGGGACGTGGTCAAAGAGGTCAACCCGCGCCTGATCATGGTGCGGATGCCGGCGTACGGGCTGAACGGCCCCTACAAGAACTACCGGGGCTTCGGCACGCACGTGGAGGGGATGATCGGCCACCACCTCCTGCGCTCCTACCCGGACGAGTCGCCCGAGCACACCGGTGACGCCTTCACGGCGGACGCGATCGCCGGGGTGATGGGCGCGTTCGCCATCGCCTCCGCGCTGCGGTCCCGCGCCCGCACCGGCCTGGGCCAGCAGATCGAGATGCCGCTGGCGGAGTCGTTCCTGCCGATCCTGGGGGAGTACCTCCTGGACTTCACGATGAACGGCCGCTCCACGCCGCAGCAGGGCAACCTGCACCCCTCGCACGCGCCGCACGGCATCTACCCCACGAGCGGCCACGACCAGTGGATCGCGATCGATGTCGGCACGGACGAGGAGTGGCGTGCGCTCTGCTCCGTGCTGGGCGCGGACGCCCTGGCCGCCGACCCGCGCTTCGCGACCACGACGAAGCGTCACCGCGACTCGGTCGCCCTCGACCGCGCGCTCGCCGAGTGCACGCGGGAGCAGGACAAGGAAGTCCTGTTCCACGCGCTGCAGGCGGCCGGCGTCTGCGCCGCCCCGGTCCATGACGAACTGGACGCGCTGCAGTCCGAGCACCTGAACGCGCGCGGCTTCTTCGAGACGGTGGACATGGAGGGCGTCGGGCCGCGGGTCTACCCCGGGATCATGACGCACTGGAAGCACACCCCGAACCACATCCGGCGCCCACCGGCCCGTCTGGGCGAGCACAGCCACGAGATCTACGTCGACCTCCTCGGCTACTCGGAGGCGGAATACGACGCGCTGGTGGCGAAGGGGCTCGTGGGCGACACCTACCCGGAGAGCCTGGTGCCGCGCCACTGGAAGCGATGATCGGCCCGACCAGCCAGTAATCGGACTGGATTACTGCGAATTGAAGTCGCGACGTTTGAGGGTGACGCTGCCCGAGTGAGTCCCCAGGAGATCGTCGCCCTCACCGTTGCCGGGTTCGTCATCGGCACGTACGCCACCGCTATCGGCGCGGGAGGTGGCTTTCTGCTCGCGCCGTTGCTCCTCATCCTCTACCCGGACGCCGACCCGGCGGCGATCACCACCGCCTCGCTTACGGTGGTGCTGGTTTCCGCCGCCTCATCGACGGTGGTGATGGCGAAGGAGCGGCTGGTCGATATCCCGATGGTGCTGCTGATTGCGGCGATCGCCATCCCCGCCGCGATCCTCGGCGGCCTCAGCACCTCGGTGCTACCGCGCCAGGCCTTCACGCTGGGGTTCGGCGCGCTCGTCGGTGCGATCGGCGCGTACCTGATCTGGCGCCCCGTCGCGGCCATCGCCCCGCCCGCGCGCAACGCGTGGCGCCGGGAACTGGAGGACAGCTCCGGGCAGCGCTACCTCTACCGCATCCCGATCCTCCCGAGCATCCTCCCGAACATCGGCGCGGCGTTCATCGGTGCGCTCGCCGGGATCGGCGGAGGGCCGATCGGCGTGCCGATCATGACCCGCATCATGCGCGTCCCGCATCCGATCGCGACCACCTCCATGCAGGCGCTGATCGTGCTGCAGTCCAGCGTGGTGGTGGTCATGCACCTCGCGCTGTCGCACCAGGGCGCGCCGATGGAGGCGGTGCCGTGGCTGGCGGTGGGTGGCGTGATCGCGGCGCCCGCCGGGCGCGCGCTGCGGCGACGGCTCGGTGAGGGGCCGCTGACGAAGGCGCTCGCGTTCGGCCTGTTCTTCATCGCGGCGCGGACCGCGTGGGGGGCGTTCTAGCCGGGCGAGCGGCGGTATCATCGAGCGGCGGCGCCGCACCGTGCGCTCGACAATCGACCTCGACCCGCGGATCACAGAGAGCGACGGCCCGATGACGACCCCCGCCGAGTTCGCACGCCGCCGCCAGCAGTTGATGCGCGCCATCACCGCCGAGGCGGGCCGCGACGCTGCTGCCATCTTCGTCTCCTCCCGCGAGATCATCCGCAACGGGGACGTCCACCACGCCTTCCGGCAGCAATCGACCTTCTGGTACCTCACCGGCTTCGAGGAGCCGGAGGCGGTGCTGGTGCTCCGCCCCGGCCACGCCCAGCCGGTGACGATGTTCGTGCGGCCGCACGACCCAGTGATGGCGGTGTGGGTGGGGCCGCGCGCAGGCGTGGACGGCGCGGTCGCGCAGTACGGTGCGGATGCCGCCCACCCGATCGAGGACCTGGAGACGGCCCTGCCGCGCCTGCTCGGCGGTGCGCGCACCGTCTACTACGCCCTGGGCGAGGACGCGCGCATGGATGCGCTCGTCACGCGCGTCGTCGCGGACCGGCGGGACGGCGCGCAGCGCGGCGCCGCAACGATCGAGGCGGTGCGTGACCCCTCGGCGCTGGTCGACGGGCAGCGCCTGATCAAGAGCACCCCCCTGATCAAGAGCACCCCAGAGGTACGCGCGCTCCAGCGCGCGATCGACATCACCGGCGCCGGGCTGGTCGCGGCGATGGCGGCGACCCGCCCCGGCATGTACGAGTACGAGATCCAGGCGATCCTCGAGCAGGAGTACCGCCGCCTCGGCTCCCCGCGCGAGGGGTTCCCGACGATCGCCGCGTCCGGCGAGAACTCCTGCACGCTGCACTACGTCAGCAACCGTCGCCAGGTGCAGAAGGGCGACCTGATGCTGCTGGATACCGGCGCGGAGTGGGACTACTACAGCGCGGACGTGACGCGCACCTACCCGGCCAGCGGGAAGTTCAGCGCCGCCCAGCGCGCCGCCTATGACGTCGTCCTCGCCTCGCAGGAGGCGGGGATCGCGAAGACCGCGCCGGGCGTCTCCTTCCACGCCGTGCACCAGGCCAGCCTCCGCGTGTTGGTGGAGGGGCTGATCGACCTGAAGGTGTTGCGCGGCAGCGTCGACTCGAACATCGAGCGCGAGACTTACCGCGCGTACTACATGCACTCCACGAGCCACTGGCTGGGGCTGGATGTGCATGACGCCGGCGCGTACCGCACCGGCCAGAAGTCCACGACCCTGCGCCCCGGCATGGTGCTGACGGTGGAGCCGGGCCTCTACTTCGCGCCGGACTCGAAGGCGCCGAAGCGGCTCCAGGGGATCGGCATCCGTATCGAGGACGACGTGCTCGTGACGCCGTCCGGCCGGCGCGTCCTCTCCGGGCGCATCCCGAAGGCACCAGACGCGCTCGAGGCGCTTGTGGGCAGCGCGGGGTGACCGGCGCGGTGCCATTCGCGCGATGACGAGCCGCCCGTACCGCGTCGCACCTCTCGTCGCGCTCGCCGCGGGCCTCATGCTGCTCGGTTGCAGCCGGATCGAGAGCGCGCCACCGCCCGACGCCTCACCCGCCACCACCGGCTCCGCGGCGAGCGCGATGACCGCGGACGGCGACACGCCGCTGCCGCCCGGCCTCCAGTACGTCGACCCGCTGGCGGTGGCGCCGACCCCGGTGGAGGGCGTCCCGTTCCCGGAGATCTCCGCCGGCGCCGGCATCGTGCTGGATGGGGACTCGTTGGCGGTGCTCTGGGACCGCAACGCGCACGAGCGGCGCGAGCCGGCGAGCGTCACGAAGATGGTGACGGCGATCCTCGCCGCGGAGAACGCGAGCATGGACGCGGTCTTCACCTCCGACGTGCACCACTGGGCGCTGGAGTGGGACAGCAGCACGATGGGGCTGGAGCCGGGCGACCAGCTCACGCTTCGCGACCTGCTGCTGGGGATGATGCTGGTCTCCGGCAACGACGCCGCGATCGTCATCGGCCGGCACATCGCCGGGTCGGACCAGGCGTTCGTGGACGCGATGAACGTGCTGGCGGCGCGCATGGGGCTGCAGGACTCGCACTTCATGAACGCGCACGGCTTCTCGCAGGAGGGCCACTACAGCAGCGCCTACGACCTCGCGCTCATCGCCCGCTACCTGATGTCGATCCCCGCGCTCCGCGAGATCGTGGGGACCGAGGAGGTCACGGTCACGGGCGTCGGCGCGGAGGGCCAGGAGCGGTCATTCGACCTCTACAACCACAACCCGCTGCTGAACTACACGCCGGGCGTGGACGGCGTGAAGACCGGGTTCACGGAGGGCGCCGGGCGCACCTTCGTCGTCACCGCGGAGCGAGACGGCAACCGCGTCTACGCCGTCATCCTCGACGCGCCGCTGCGCGCGGAGGACTCGATCGCGCTCATCGAGTGGGCGTTCGCGGCGCACCGCTGGGCCGACTGAGGGCGCCGAAACTGGCCCGGCTAGGGTGACGCCGCTGGATCGGGCCGATCCCGAGGACGATACACATCGAGTATCTCCTCGGCGGTGAAGTCGCGGATATCGTTGGCTTCGACGATTGAGCTCCAGCCGAAGGCACTGGGCCCAAGGATCGGCTCCCACATCTGGTCGAACAACGAGTCCGGGATGGGCCAACTGAACTCGACCTGGTCGGCGGGCACATCGTGGACTGCGATCAGCAAGAACGAGCGGACATTCTGGATGGACTGAGCGAGAAGGTGCAGTCCGATGTACGACTCTTCGAGCCGCCAGTTTCTCGATCGTGACTCAATGCCCCGGTGGTGGTTTCTCGCGCCAGTCAATCGGTTGAGCCGCGAGTACGACGAGCCGAACGTGTGCCCACCAAGTGAGCGCATACGCTCCGGCGAGGCGCGCTGGCCGGGCTCATCCTCGATCCCAACCGAAAGTGAAAACCCACCCGGGCGAACCCGCAGGCCATGCTTGATGCTGTTGTATTCGGCCGCCATTTCGTCGCGGACGAACTCGGCGCCAAGCCGCTCCCAAAGTTGACCGAATTTGTCCTTGAGCGCGGCTTCCTTCGCTTCGTCATCGAGAACCAGGGGCCGCAAGACAACTTCCGCCAACCCGCTCCACCCTCGGCTGCGCAGGGCTAGCTTCGTGTGAATGCGCTCCCAGCCGCTCACCTTCCGAACCAGCGTCCGTAGGTCACCCGGTTCATAGAGGTGCATCCAGCCAAGGGTGCAGTCAGGCGCTTGAACCGCGGCGAACAGGAGAGCAAAGAACGTCTCCATCCCGTGCGCGTAAGCAGCGCGCAGTGCGACTGCGGCTCTTTGTTCCGACCTGTCGTCCGAGGACCCCGAGGCGATCGTCTCGGCCAGGTAGGAGAAGTAATCGCCATCGATACGCTCGACGAACGAGCGCTCAAGCGCGTGTAGATCCGGATCCCATAGGCAATAGGGCCGCGTATCGACGGCGAACCTGCGGTACTGCATGGCGCGACCTTCCTCAGCAATAGCGAACCCTTGAGCGGCGCACAGCTGGGCGGACTGAGGGCGCCAAAACAGGCCCCCGAGGCGCTCACCGCCCGGCCCCAGGTTCACTCAGACAGGTTCTGACGAGCATAACCAGTCGTGTACCTCGGGCGTGGCGAAGAACTGATCAAGCGCTGCGCCATCACATCTGCTCATGGGTGTCAGCAAGTGTCTTGACACGCCTCACCAGCGGCGTAGGATGGCCAAGCGTCCCCGAACAAATGCTGACGCACCTACACCGTTCACCACAATATGTAGTGTCTGTCCGACGCCCCCACCCACAAGATCTGGGCCCGCGCGACCGGCACGAGATCGACCCTGGAAGGTCCTCCTCATGCGCATCTCTCGACGTTTCACGACCGCCGGACACAGCCCGTACGCGAGCATTCCGTTCGCCAAGCGGACCTCCCGGATTGTGAACCCGGACGGCTCCGTGGTGTTCGAGGCGCGCGACATCGACATGCCGGAGCAGTTCTCGCAGGTCGCCACGGACATCATGGCGCAGAAGTACTTCCGCAAGGCCGGCGTCCCGGCCCTCACCGTTGCGGTCACCGAGGACGGCGTGCCGTCCTGGCTGCAGCGCCGCGTGCCGGCCTCCGGCGCGGAGATGGGCGGCGAGACGGACGCGCGCCAGACCTTCCACCGCCTGGCCGGCACCTGGACCTACTGGGGCTGGAAGGGCGGCTACTTCGACTCCGAGGACGACGCGCGCGCCTTCTACGACGAGCTCTGCTACATGATGGCGCGCCAGATGGCCGCGCCGAACTCGCCGCAGTGGTTCAACACCGGCCTGCACTGGGCGTACGGCATCACCGGCCCCGCCCAGGGCCACTCCTACGTCGACTCGGAGACCGGGCGCGTGGTGGACTCCACGAACGCGTACGAGCGCCCGCAGCCGCACGCCTGCTTCATCCAGTCCGTCACGGACGACCTGGTGAACCCCGGCGGCATCATGGACCTGTGGACGCGCGAGGCGCGCATCTTCAAGTACGGCTCCGGCACCGGCTCCAACTTCTCCGGCATCCGCGGCGAGGATGAGCCCCTCTCCGGCGGCGGCAAGTCCTCCGGCCTGATGTCCTTCCTGAAGATCGGCGACCGCGCCGCGGGCGCGATCAAGTCCGGCGGCACCACCCGCCGCGCCGCGAAGATGGTCATCCTGAACGCCGACCACCCGGACATCGAGACCTTCATCGACTGGAAGGTGCGCGAGGAGCAGAAGGTCGCCGCGCTGGTCACCGGCGCCACCGTCACCCGCCGCTACCTCACCGCCATCTTCGAGTCGGCGACCGACGGCGACCTCGGCGGGACCGACCTCGCCACCAACCGCACGCTCCGCAAGACCATCAGCCGTGCGCGCCGCGATGGGGTGACGGAGGGCTTCATCGTCCGCGTCCTCCAGCTGGCGGAGCAGGGCGTCCGCACGCTGGACTTCGCGGACTTCGACACCGACTGGCAGGGCGAGGCGTACCAGACGGTCTCCGGCCAGAACTCCAACAACTCCGTGCGCGTCACGAGCGAGTTCATCGAGGCGGTGCGCCTCGACCAGCCGTGGAACCTGACGCGGCGCACGGACGGCGTGGTCACCAAGACCATGCCGGCGCGCGCGCTGTGGGACCGCATCGCCCTGGCCGCGTGGCAGAGCGCGGACCCCGGCCTGCAGTTCGACACCACCATCAACGAGTGGCACACGAGCCCGGCCGGCGGCCCGATCAACGGCTCCAACCCGTGCTCCGAGTACATGTTCCTGGACGACACCGCCTGCAACCTGGCGTCGCTGAACCTGCTCACCTTCACCAACCTGGAGACCGGCGAGTTCGACCTGCCGGGCTACGAGCACGCCACGCGCATCTGGACGATGGTCCTGGAGATCTCCGTGGCGATGGCGCAGTTCCCCTCCTACGAGATCGCGCGGCTGTCGTACGACTACCGCACGCTCGGGCTGGGCTACGCCAACCTCGGCACGCTGCTCATGCTGGAGGGCATCCCGTACGACTCCCCGGAGGCGCTGGCCTGGGCCGGCGCGCTCACGGCGATCCTGACGGGCCGCGCCTACGCCGCCTCCGCGGAGATGGCGGGCGAGCTCGGCGCGTTCCCGTGCTTCGGCGAGAACCGCGAGGCGATGCTGCGCGTGATGCGCAACCACCGCCGCGCCGCCTACGCCGCGCCCGAGAGCGAGTACGAGGGGCTCTCCGTCCGGCCGGTGGCGCTCGACCAGCGCTCCTGCCCGACCGACCTGCTGGAGGCCGCCCACCGCGCGTGGGACCGCGCCTACGATCTCGGCGAGCGCTGGGGCTACCGCAACGCCCAGACCACGCTGATCGCGCCCACGGGCACCATTGGCCTGCTCATGGACTGCGACACGACCGGCGTGGAGCCGGACTTCTCGCTGGTGAAGTTCAAGAAGCTCGCCGGCGGCGGCTACTTCCGCATCATCAACGAGTCGATCCCGACCGCCCTCAAGCGCCTGGGCTACACCGCCGACCAGATCACGGACATCGTGACCTACGCCGCCGGCACGCAGACGCTGGAGGACGCCCCGGTCATCAACCGCGACACGCTCGCGGCGCGCGGCTTCACGGCCGAGGCGATCGCCACGGTGGAGGAGGCCCTCAAGACCTCCTTCCACATCGCCTTCGTCTTCAACCGCTACACCCTGGGCGAGGACTTCTGCCGCCACACCCTGGGCCTGACGGACGCGCAGATGTCGCAGCCGCTGCTGGAGGCGATCGGCTTCTCGCGCGACGAGATCGAGATCGCCAACGACCACATCCTCGGCCGCATGACGACGGAGGGCGCCCCGCACCTGAAGGCGGAGCACTACGCGGTCTTCGACTGCGCGAACAAGTGCGGCAAGTACGGCACCCGCTTCATCGAGGCGATGGCGCACGTGCGCATCCTGGCCGCCGCGCAGCCGTTCCTGTCCGGCGCCATCTCCAAGACGATCAACATGCCGATGGAGGCGACCGTCCAGGAGGTCAAAGACGTCTACATGGCCGCCGCCGAGACCGGCGTGAAGGCGCTGGCGCTCTACCGCGACGGCTCGAAGTTGAGCCAGCCGCTCTCCTCCCTCTCCGGCGAGGACATCGACGACGACACGGAGAACTTCGACGGCGACGAGGCCGCCTCACAGACCGCGGCGGTGATCGCGGCCGCGGAGCGCATGGTCGCGCTCCAGTCCTCGCGCACCGTCGCCGCCACGGCGGCCACCGCTGCCGCGTCGGGC
>PHBR01000036.1:5930-26018 GCA_002840675.1 Chloroflexi bacterium HGW-Chloroflexi-9 | reverse complement strand
CACCGGCGAGCCGGCGGCGCGGGCGGCCTGCGCGCCGCCACCCGGGCGGATCGGCGCACCTCGAGGCGCGGGGCCGGACATCGCCGGCACCGCGATCGGGGCGGTGGCCGCCGTGCTCAGCCCGGTGGCGAGCGAGGCAAAGGCGATCTCGGCGGGCAGCGAGTCGTAGGCGTCGCCCTGGAAGTCCAGGTCGCCGAACGCCTGCAGCGCCGCCACGATCTCCGCGACCCCGGCCTGCGAGGCGATCCCGTTCAGTTCTTCGAGTTGCGCGTCGGAGAGCGCTGCCTGCTCGGAGGCGCCCGCCTTCAAGAGCAGGATCGTCCGCAGGACAGTGACGACTTCCTTCGCGAAGGCTCGCACCTCCACGCCGTCGTCGCGGGCGGCGGCGAGGAGCGTCAGCCCCGCCTTCAGGTCCTTGTTGATGGCGGCACGCGCGAGGTCCGTCGCGCGCTCGTGAACGACGAGTCCCAGGCCACTGCGGACATCGTCCAGCGACAGCTTCGTGCCGTGGTACGCGACGAGCTGGTCGAGGAGGTTCACCGCGTCACGCCAGGCGCCGTTCGCCTGCTTCGCGATCAGATCGTAGCCACCCTCGGCCACCTCGAAGCCTTCGCCGTCGCCGATGATGCGAAGCCGGTAGACGAGGCCTTCGATGGTGGCGCGGCGCAGGTCGAAGCGCTGGCAGCGGGAGAGGATCGTCGCGGGCAGCTTGTGCGGCTCGGTCGTCGCGAGGATGAAGATGACGTGCGGCGGCGGCTCCTCCAGCGTCTTGAGGAGCGCGTTGAACGCCGCATCGGTGAGCATGTGCACCTCGTCGATGAGGTACACCTTGTAGCGGCCGCCGGCCGGCGCGTAGCCGGCGCTCTCGCGCAGCCCACGGATCTCGTCGATGCCGCGGTTGGAGGCGGCGTCCAACTCGATCAGGTCGATGGCGCGGCCGTCGTCGTAGTCGCGGCAGGACTGGCAGGCGTCACAGGGCTCACCACCGACAGGCGTAGCGCAGTTCAGCGCCTTCGCCAGGATGCGGCCGGTGGTGGTCTTGCCGGTGCCCCTAGGACCGGAGAGCAGGTAGGCGTGCGCCGGCGTGCCCGCGGCGACCGCGTTCCGCAGCGTCTGCACGACCGGATCCTGGCCTACGACATCCGCGAAGCGGCGCGGGCGCCACTTCCGGTAGAGGACTTCCTGGGCCACGCGCACCCCCGCGATCGCCGGGGGGAGGTCCGGCGGGCGTCGGGGCTCAGTGTATCAACGTCGCCGGGTGCGGGCTCCCCGTGGACGGCGCGCTAGTCGGAGTGGCCATCGCCGCGCTCGTGGATGCCGGCGCCCAGCACCCGCTCTTCACGCGCTTTCATCGCCGCCTCGTCCTCGGGGGTCTCGTGGTCCCAGCCCAGGAGGTGCAGGACGCCGTGCAGCACGATGTGGGCGAGTTCGGCGTCCAGCGTCAGCCCGGCGGCCTCCGCCTGCCGTCCCGCCGTCTCCACCGAGATCACGATGTCGCCGACATAGCGCGGCTCGCCCTCGGGGAGGGGGATCTCCTCCCCCTCCTCGGCGCCGAACGAGAGGACATCGGTCGGCGCGTCCACGCCCCGGTGTTCGCGGTTCAGAGCGTGGAGCATCTCGTCGCCTGCGATCACGAGGGCGAGGCCGGTGCCGTCCTCGATCGCCTCGTCCGTGAGTGCCTGCTCGATCAGCGCCTGCAGCGCGGCCACGTCCGCGCGTCCCTCGAAGCCGTCTTCGACCTCGATCGTCACGTCGTAGCGGGAGTCGGCCATGAGGTGTGCCGCGCGGCGGCTAGAGCAGCGTCTCGGCGGCGCGCTGCGCGGCCGTGATCAGCCACGTCGGCGCCATGCCGAAGAACAACACACCGACCGCGGCGACGAACAGGACGGCCTGCGTTGGGCCCGCGGGGCGGAAGGTGACTGCGTCCTTCGGATCGTCCAGCCACATCGTGCGCACCCAGCGCAGGTAGTAGAAGGCGGAGATCGCCGTGTTCACCACCGCGAGGGCGACCAGGCCCACGAGCCACATCTGATCCGCCGCGATCGCGCCGTTGAAGATGTAGACCTTCGCGATGAAACCAGCGGTCGGCGGAATGCCGGTCAGTGACAGCAGGCAGATCGAGAGCACGCCACCCGTGAGCGGCGATCGCTTCATCAGGCCCGCGTAGTCCTCGATCTCCTCGGTGCCCAGGCGCTCCGCGACCGCGGTGACCGCGACGAACGCGCCGAGGTTGGTGGCGACGTAGGTGCCCAGGAAGAACAGGACGCCGCTGGGGCCCATCGTGCTGCCCGCGGCCACGGCGGCGAGGCCGACCGCGATGTTGCCAGCCTGGGCAATGGAGGAGTACCCGAGCAGGCGACGGGCGTTCGTCTGGAGTAGCGCGCCGGTGTTGCCGAACACCATCGAGAGCGCGGCGAGCGCACCGAACAGCATCGCCCAGTCCTGCGCGATGAAGGTGTCACCGCCGCCAAGGCCGGTGTAGAAGACGCGCAGCGCGACCGCAAACCCGGCCGCCTTCGATGCGACCGAGAGGAACGAGGCGACCGGCGCCGGGGAGCCCTCGTACACGTCTGGGGCCCAGGCGTGGAACGGCGCGATCGCCATCTTGTAACCGAAGCCGGCGGCGATGAAGACGAACGCAAGGATCAGCGGCAGACGCTGGCTCTCCGGGCCGCTGCGGACGAACTCCGCGATGCCGGGCAGCGAGACGGTGCCGGAAATGCCGAACAGGAACGCGAAGCCGTACAGCAGCACCGCGGCGGCGACCGCGCCGGTGAGCAGGTACTTCAGACCGGC
The DNA here is from genome assembly GCA_002840675.1 of Chloroflexi bacterium HGW-Chloroflexi-9. Classification (GTDB taxonomy): domain Bacteria; phylum Chloroflexota; class Dehalococcoidia; order UBA2979; family UBA2979; genus W-Chloroflexi-9. The sequence continues at coordinate 23,222 of PHBR01000036.1, read as the reverse complement.
CTCGGCGGACTTATCGGTCTTCGCGATGCCGGCCATGATGAACTGCGCGATCGAGGTGGTCTCGAGCGCCACGAACAGCGTGATCAGGTCGTTCGACTGCACCAGCAGCGCCATGGAGCCGGCGGAGATCAGCAACAGGGCGAGGAACTCGGCGTCCCCGTCCAGCCTCGATAGCCACTCCCGCGCGGCGGCGATCACGGCGAACGCGGACACGAAGATGATGAACGTCACGAAGATCGAGAAGCGATCGACGACGATCGAGCCGCTCAGCGCCTCGCCCGAGGTACCCGCGAGCGCCTGTGCGGCGTTCCACGCAAGACCGCCGGCGACGACGACAAGCGCCATGCCCCAGGTGGCGGCGCGACGGCCGAGCACCAGGTCCGCGAGCAGCACGAGGGCCGCGCCGACGAATAGCGTGAGCGCGGGGCCCATGTAATGAATGTGCTCGGCAAGGGTCACGAGACTGCCTCCACGATCGCCGCGATCGGGGCCACGCCGGCCTCAACCACGTCCGTCAGGATGGCCGGGTAGATACCGATGCCGATGATGGCAATGACCAGCGCACCGACCGCCGCGAACTCCCACCACTCGCTCGCGTCCTTCAGGTGCTTCCACTCCTCCGTCGCCGGGCCGTGGAAGACGCGCTGGATCATCCAGAGGATGTAACCCGCGGAGAGCACCACGCCAAAGATCGCGAAGATCGTGGCGGTCGGGTGCGCCTCGAACGAACCGAGGAACGTCGTGAGTTCGGCGACGAAGCCGGACATGCCGGGCAGGCCGAGCGAGGCGAGGCCGGCGATCACCATGCCAATGCCCAGGATCGGGACACGGTGCATCAGGCCGGACATCCGCGCGATCTCGCGCGTGTGCGTCCGCTCGTAGACCAGGCCCACCATCACGAAAAGCAGGCCGGTGATCGTGCCGTGCGTGAACATCTGCAGCGCGGCGCCGGCGAAGCCCATTGACCCCATGGCGGAGACGCCCAGCAGCACGTAGCCCATGTGCGACACGGAGGAGTACGCCACCAGCCGCTTCAGGTCCGTCTGGCGCAGCGTGATGATCGCGCCCCAGATCACGGAGAAGCCGGCGATCGTCGCGAGGACGGTCTGGAACTCCACCGCCTGCTCCGGCATCAGCGGCACGGCGATGCGCAGGATGCCGTAGCCACCCATCTTCAGCAGCACGCCAGCCAGCATGACCGACACGGCGGTCGGCGCATCCGTATGCGCATCCGGCAGCCACGTGTGCACCGGGAACACCGGCAGCTTCACCAGGAACGCGAGCATGATCGCCCAGAACACCGCCGCCATCGGCACCACGGCCTCGGTCGGTGGGTTCGCGGTGAGACGTGCGATGTCGAACGTCCCCGCCTCGAAGCCCAGCACGAGGAAGCCCGCGAGCATGAGAGCGGAACCGGCGAGCGTGTAGATCAGGAACTTGGTGGCGCTGTAGAGCCGGCGGCCGGAGCCCCACTGGCTGATCAGCAGGAACATCGGGATGAGTTCCAGTTCCCAGAACAGGAAGAACTGGATGAGGTCGAGCGAGATGAAGACACCCGCGACCGCCGCCTCAAGCAGCAGCAGCCAGGCGAAGTACTGCTTCGGCTTGACGTCGATGTTCCACGACACCAGCACGGAGACCACGGACAGCAGCCCGAGCAGCAGCACGAGCGGCGCCGAGAGGCCGTCCACGCCCACGACGTAGCGGACGTTGAAGTCACCGGCCTTGATCCAGTCGAATGAGTCGACGAACTGGTAACCCTCCACGCCCGTGTCGAAGCGGATGAACATGACGATCGACACCGCGAAGGCGGCGAGGGCGAACGTCAGCGCGATCCAGCGCGCGTCGCGTTCGCGGTCGTGCGGCAGGAACGCGGCCAGGACGGCGCCACCCAGCGGGAGCAGCAGGAAGGTGGTCAGCATTACGGCATCAGCCGATCCAGCAGCCCGCCCGCAAGGACGAGCAGCGCGCCACCAGCCCCGACGACGCCGAGGATGTAGACGGAGGTGTACGACTGCACCTGGCCGGTCTCACTCCGTCGCAGGATGTCGCCTACGAGCTTCGTGATCGTCCCGACCATGTTCACGGCCATGTCGATGACGTACTTGTCGATCAGCGCCGCACCGCGCGCCGCCCCGTTGTAGAGCGCGCCCCGAACGAGGCCGATCTCGGCGATCTCGTTCACGTAGTAGAGCCGCTCCACCACGCGCGGGATCGGCCCGAGCGCCCCTCGGATCACCGAGGACCGCGGGCTCTGCGCGTAGTAGATCGCTGCCGCCGCGCCGATGCCGCCCAGCGCCGCGAGCGTGGAGGTCGCGATCACGATCATCTCGGCGTGGAAGTGGAAGTGCCGCAGGTCCGCGGGCAGCGCGCCCTCCACCAGTTCACCGAAGAAGCCGGACGGTGCGACAAGGCCGAAGAGGATCGCCGGCACGGAGAGCGCGACGAGCGGGAAGAGCATCGAGCGCGGCGACTCGTGGAGGCCGCCGTGGCCGTGGTCATCCTCGAGCGCGTCGTGTGCATCGGAGGCGTGCGAGTCATGGCCGCCGTGCTCAGCCGGTGCGCCGCCTTTGTACTCGCCGAAGAAGGTCATGAAGATCGCGCGGAACATGTAGAGCGCGGTGAGGAACGCGACAGCGGTGCCGACGAGCCACAGGAACTTGTCGTGGTTCCAGGCGTCCAGCAGGATCTCGTCCTTCGACCAGAAGCCGGCCAGCGGGAACACGCCCGCGAGCGACGCCGAGCCGATCACGAACGTCGCGAAGGTGACCGGCATCGCCTTGCGGAGGCCGCCCATCAGCGGCATCTCGAAGGTGTTCGTGGCGTGGCTCACCGAGCCCGCTCCCTGGAACAGCAGGCTCTTGAAGAACGCGTGCGTGAACAGGTGGAAGATCGCCGCGACGTACCCGCCGAGGCCGATCGCCATCACCATGTAGCCGAGCTGCGAGATCGTCGAGTACGCCAGCACGCGCTTGATGTCCGTCGCCACCACGCCCATCGTCGCGGCGAAGATCGCGGTGAACGCGCCGATGTAGGCGATCACGTCGCGCACCTCGGCGGGGGCGGCCTCCACGGTCGGGAAGAAGCGCAGCATCAGGTAGACGCCGGCCGCGACCATCGTGGCGGAGTGGACGATCGAGGAGACCGGGGTCGGGCCCTCCATCGCGTCCGGCAGCCAGAAGTGCAGCGGGAACTGCGCCGACTTACCGGCGGCGCCGGCGAACAACCCGAGCACGAAGCCCGTCAGCACCGAGGCCGACAGCGCGTCGTGCGCGAGGTGGTTGATCTCCGCGATGTCGAACGTCCCGGTCTTCGTCCAGATCAGCACCAGCGCCAGCATGAAGCCGAAGTCGCCGAAGCGCGTGACGATGAACGCCTTCTTGGCGGCGGCGGCGGCGTTCGGGCGGTGGAACCAGAAGCCGATCAGCAGGTAGGAGGTCAGGCCGACCAGTTCCCAGTGGATGAACAACTGCAGGAGGCTGGAGGCCATCACCAGGCCGAGCATGGCCGCCGTGAACAGTGACATGAAGGCGAAGAAGCGCGGATAGCCGCCGTCCCCCGCCATGTAGCCCGTCGAGTAGATCTGCACGAGGAGCGAGATGGAGGTGACGACAAAGATCATCACCCCGCTCAGGCCGTCCAGGCGGATGCCGAACTCCACCTCGAAGTTGAAGAGCGTGAACCAGTGGTGGGCGGCCCAGTCCATCGCCTCGCCGTCGTGGCCGATGACCGTGTCCAGCGCCCAGAGCGCGAGCACCCACGCCACGCCGATCGACGCGATCGTGAAGCGCCCGGCGTCCAGCGGCCGGTGGCGCAGCAGGCCGACGACCACCAGGAAGGAGGTGATCGGGGCGAAGTAGATCGCCCAGACGGCGGCCTCGGGGATGTCGGGAAGCATCATTAGATCTTGTTCAGCACTTCACGGGCCACGTGTGTCTTACCGTCCGGCACCCAGATCTCACGGGCGTCCTTCATGGCGCCCACCTCCACCGGCGGAACGATCCGCACGGCCAGCGCTTCCTGGTTGAACAGCTCACGCCACATCTCTGCGGCGTAGCCATCCGGCACATCCATGAACTTCACCCACATCGCGTGCCGCCCCTACCAGCGCAACAGGTTGACGCGGTCCAGGTCCACCGTCTCCCGCCGCCGGTACACGAGTACCGCCAGCGCGAGGGCGATCGCTGCCTCTGCAGCCGCGACCGTCAGGACGAAGACGACGAAGGCATGACCGGTAAGCGGCTCCTCGCCCGCCGGGAAGGCGGAGGAGAAGCGCGAGAACGCGAGCAGTGTCAGGTTCACGGCATTCAGCATCAGCTCGACGCCCATCAGCACCGCGACGGCGTTGCGCTTCGCCAGCGCAATCACCACGCCGATGCCAAAGATGACGCCCGACACGATCAGGTAGTGCGCGAGCGTGACGCTCAACTCGTCGATCGCGGGGATCGGGGGCATTACTGCGCCTCCCCCTGCTGACCGGCGGAGCGCTCGTCCTCGGGCCGCTCGTGGACCAGGAGGATCGCGCCCAGGAGGGCGATGAAGAGCAGCACAGAGGCGATCTCAAAGGCCAGCACGTAGCGGCCCAGGAGCAGGTCACCGATCACCGGCACAGTGGAGGGGAAGTCGGCCGCCTTCAGCGCCTCGCCGGAGTGCTCCGCCCAGTCCGTCTCCATCGCGACAGCGCCGACGAGGCCGGCGATGCCAGCGCCACCCATCAGCGCGGGGATGACGTAGAGCGAGTTGCCGTTGTTGCGCGAGGCGAGCGGCGTGAGCATGACCGCAAACACCATCAGCACGGAGATCGAGCCCGCGTAGATCAGGATCTGCGCGACCGCGATGAAGTCCGCGCTCAGCGTCATGAACAGCCCAGCCATGCCGAGGAAGGAGAGCACGAGGAACGCGAGCGCGTGCAGCAGATTCCGCGCGACGAACACCAGCAGCGCCGAGAGCACGGTGATCCCGCTCAGCAGCCAGAAGGCGACGATGATGCCCGGTGAGTCCACTACGCCGGCTTCCGAATCCGCTCGGCAGCACGGAGGCCGCCTACCGCCTGGGTGAGCACCGGCTTCGTGGGGTGCTGGATGACCGCGTAGCCCAGCCGGTCAGCCCACAACTTCACGAGCAGGATCGTGATCGAAAGGTTCACGATGGCGAACGCGCCCAGCGTGAACAGCGCCGGCGCGGTCACCCGCGCGAACACGGACGCCTCAATCGCCACGACGAACACCTGCACCATCGAGATCGGGATGAGGAACTTCCACGCGAAGCCCATCAACTGGTCCAGGCGGAACCGAGGCAGGGTGGCACGAAGCCAGACAAAGAGGAAGTACACCGCCAGGATCTTGGTGAGCAGGATGATGTACCCGGGGATCCACTCCTCCAGGCCGAACATCGTGTAGCCGCCCAGGAAGAAGGTGGACATCAGCGCACCGACGAGGATCGCGTTGCCCAGTTCGACGGCCATGAACAGGCCGCCCTTCATGCCGGAGTACTCCGTGTAGAAGCCGGCGACGATTTCCGACTCCGCCTCGCCGATGTCGTTCGGCGTGCGGTTGATCTCGGCGGTGCTCGCGAAGAGGAAGGCGAAGGCTGCGAACGGCAGGATGGCGATGATCCAGACGTGGTAGTGGCCCTGCCACGCGACGATCTGAGAGAGCCGCATCGAGCTGGTCAGCATCGCGACGGAGAGCAGGGAGAGGCTGATCGGAATCTCGTAGGACACCATCATCGCCACCGTGCGCATCGCGCCCAGCAGCGAGTAGTGGTTGTTGGACGCCCACCCGGCGAGGAACACCGCGAGCACGCCAAGCGACGAGATCGCGATGGTGAAGAGGATGCCGACGTCGAGGTCGATATACGCCATCTTCTCGGCCCACGGGATCGGGCCCCAGCCGAGCAGCGCGGGCACGAAGATCATGACCGGGGGCACGAAGTAGAGGAAGCGGTCAGCCCCGCGAGGGATGATCACTTCCTTCTGCATCAACTTCAGCGCGTCGGCGATCGACTGGAACAGGCCGAACGGGCCGTTTCGGTTGGGCCCGACGCGGATCTGGAACTTCGCGATGACGCGCCGCTCCACCCACGGGCCGATGATCAGCCACACGCCGACGAGCGACAGGATGCCGAGCCCGCCGAGGAGTGCGGAGATGCCGTAGATGACGCCGGGGTGGAAGCCCTCGTCCTCGGTCCAGCCGCGGAGGCTCTCGACGGCATTGCCGAGGTCGCGGAAGTCGTACCACTTCCCGTCCAGGCGACCATCGATCACGACGTAGGCGATGGCGGCGTTGAGGGCGAGGAAGGCGAGGCCGAACAGCGCGCCGATCACCTTCACGCCGAGCGGGACGCCCAGCAGCGTGCCACGCATCGTCGGACGTGCCGCGATCTGCTGCAGCATCGGGGTGGCGGGACGTCGCAGCGGCTGGTCGCTCATCGGTCGATCTCTCCGACCACGATGTCCAGGGAGCCCAGGGTCACCACGGCGTTCGGGAGCGACGAGCCAACGCCCATCTCCCGCAGCAGCGACAGGTTGATCATCGAGGGCGCGCGCAGGTGGAAGCGGTACGGCGCGGGCGTCCCGTCCGACACGAGGTAGAAGCCGATCTCGCCGCGCGGGCTTTCCACCCGCGAGTAGATCTCGCCGGGCTCCGGCCGCAGCGCCAGCGCCACGTCATTCTTGTGCGGGCCGGACGGGATCTCCGCCATTGCCTGCTGCAGGATGCGGACGGACTGCTTCGTCTCTTCCATGCGCACCATGAAGCGGTCGTAGACGTCGCCCACCGTGCCCACCGGGATGTCGAAATCGAAGCGGTCGTACACACAGTACGGCTCCGCCTTACGCAGGTCCCACGGCACGCCCGACCCGCGCAGTGCGGGGCCCGTGAGCGACCCGTTGATCGCGTCCTCCGGCGAGATGATGCCCACGTTGCGCGTGCGGCCCAGGAAGATCTCGTTGTCCGTGAGCAACTCGAAGTATTCGTCGATGCGCTCCGGCAACTCGGCGACAAGCTCCGCGAGCGCCGGCCAGAACTCCGGCGGCGGGTCGAACGAGACGCCACCGATGCGCATGTAGTTCGTCGTCAGGCGGGCGCCACAGGTCATCTCGAACAGGTCGAGGATCTTTTCGCGCTCGCGGAACATGTAGAGGAGCGGCGTCTGCCACGCGCCCGCGTCCGAGATCAGCGTGCCGTTCGCCATCGCGTGGCTCGCGATGCGCTGGAGTTCGGCGAAGATGACGCGCAGGTACTGCGAGCGCTCCGTCGGCACCACGCCGGTCAGCCGCTCCGCCGCCAGCGCGAGCCCCAGGTTGGAGGACATCGCGGCCAGGTAGTCGGCGCGGTCCGTGAACGGGATGTTCTGGGTGTAGGTGCGCTCCTCCGCCAGCTTTTCCATGGAGCGATGGAGGTAGCCGACGATCATGTCCAGGTCGCGGATGACCTCGCCGTCCATGACCACGCGCAGGCGGAACACGCCGTGCGTGGAAGGGTGCTGCGGGCCGATGTTCAGGACGTACGGTTCGGTGGAGGCTGGCACTAGTGGTGACCTCCCCCGGTGTGGGCGGCGTCACCGGAGTGGCGCTCGCCAGTGATGATGTTGCCGGCGTTGATCATCCGGTCGGGCGCGGCCTTGTCCTCGAACGGGAAGCGCTGGAGGCCGGTCGTCTGCCCGTGGCCGATGCCCAGGAAGTCCTTGCGCAACGGGAAGCCCGGGTAGCCCTCCCAGAGCAGCAGACGGCGCAGGTCCGGGTGGCCCTGGAAGCGGATGCCCATCAGGTCGTAGACCTCGCGCTCCTGGAGCAGCGCGCCTTTGTAGACGGGATACGCACTCGGCAGGACGGGGTTCTCGTGGTCGGCGACGCGCGCCTTCACGACGATCTGGTGGTTCAGGTCCAGCGACTGGAGGTGGTAGACCACCTCGAAGTGCGTGTGCCGGTCGACGCTGGTGAGGTTGCTCAACTGGGCAGCGTCCCAGGCCGGCGCGTCATGCAGCCAGCGCAGCGCCTCGTCCACGCGGTCGGAGGCAACCTCCACCCACTCGTCCGTGACGGCGGTGACGATCCCCGGGAGCGCGCTCTGCAGCGCGTCCGCGACGGGTTGAGCCAGGAGCTGACGGGGTCCGCGCGCCAAGGCTAGCGCCACTCCAGGGCGCGCTTACGCCACGCGTAGGCCAGGCCGAACGCCAGGATGCCCATGAACACGGCCGCCTTCACCAGCGTGCCCAGCGGGAGGTCAGCGTGCTGCACCGCCCACGGGTAGAGGAAGATCACGTCCACGTCGAAGATGACGAACCCCAGCGCAAAAACGTAATACCGGGCGTTGAACTGGCCCCAGGATGAGCCTTCGGACTCCACACCGCACTCGTACGTCGCCTGCTTGATCGGGTCGGCGTTCGACGGGCGGATTTTGGTGATGTAGAGCAGGTAGGAAACGCCCAGTGGAAGGGCGGGAAAGGCCAGCGCAAAGGCCAGAAGTACACCGACTCGGCCGAAATCCTCCGGGATCACCTGCGCGTCCCTTCCGCACGGCCATCCTCGCGCCCAGTGCAGGCGCGCCCAACAGCGCGGGGAACGTAACACCCTCCCCGAACACGCGCAATGAACGCTGGGGACGGCGCGGCGGGGGCGGTCCCGGCGGGCTGAGAACGCCGCTCGGCCCTCGTGATGCCCGGTATCACGGTTGACCGCCTGCTCCGCGCGTCGTTAGAGTGCGCCCCGGTCGCGACCGGCGCGCGAACCGGTCTTGCTTCCTCGCACTGACGGCGTCGCGGGCGTGCGTACCGCGTTGTTGAGAGTGTGCGCGGCAGCCAGCTCCCGTCGTCCGACCAACCGGGGAACCGAGTCATAAGGAGCGGACGTTGGCCGACTACAACAAGCCAATCCCGGATCCGGATCCGTACACCACGGGTCCCTTCTGGGAGGGTGGCAAGCAGGGCAAGTTCATGTTGCCCCGCTGCACGGACTGCAACCGTGCACACTTTTACCCCCGCAACCTCTGCCCGTTCTGCCACTCGTCTCGCATCGAGTGGTTCGAGGCCAGTGGTGAAGGGTTCATCCACACGTTCGCCGTTCAGCACCGCGCCTTCGGCGGCTGGGCGGACGACGTGCCGTTCGTGACCGCCTACATCGACCTCAAGGAGGGCGACCGCATCTTTACGGTCCTCCGCGGCGTCGACGCGACCAAGCCGGAGAGCATCCAGCTGGGTGCGCCGGTCAAGGTCGAGTGGGACAAGGCCACGGACGAGGTTTCGATCCCGTTCTGGCGAGTCGTGGGCTAACGAGGGAGACGGAGAACACCATGCCGACGAACCCGTCCATGGCTGCCGCCATCGTCGGTGCTGCCGAATCCAACAAGATCGGCTACATCGAAGAAGGCACCACCGCCACGATGCTCCACATCGAGGCGATCAAGAACGCCTGCGAACTGGTGGGCATCAAGCCCTCCGAGATCGAGGGCATTGGCGCTCCGGGCCAGGCGAGCTTCCTCGCCGAGTACCTGGGCATTCACCCCAAGTGGATCGACACCACCGCCGTTGGCGGCTGCTCGTTCCTCATGCACGTGCACCACGCGATGGCCGCGATCAACGCGGGCATCATTGACATCGCCGTGGTCTCCCACGGTGAGTCCGGCTACTCCGCGCGCAAGAACCGCAACCGCGGCACCTTCCGCGCCGGCGAGGGCGACCCGTGGAACAACCGCTCCTGGTTCGAGGCGCCGTACGGCGTCGCGGGCCCGCCGTCGTACTACTCGCACGCCTTCACCCGGCACATGCGCCAGTACGGCAGCACGCAGGAGGACTTCGCCCAGATCGCCGTCACCACGCGTGACTGGGCCACCCTCAACCCCCGCGCCGTGATGCACTCCAAGGAGACGCACCCGGCCGGCGGCAAGATCACGGTCGACGACGTGATGAACAGTCGGATGATCTCGTGGCCGCTGAAGCTCCTCGATTGCTGCCTGGTCACCGACCACGGTGGAGCGGTCGTGGTCGCTTCTGCGGAGCGGGCCCGCTCGTTCCGCACGAAGCCGGTCTGGATCGCGGGTGCGGCCGAGAGCCAGAGCCACTCCATGATGCTGGAGATGGACGACTTCACGGCCACCTCCGCCGCCGCTTCCGGCGCTCGCGCGTACGCCATGGCTGGCATGGGCCCGCGCGAGATGGAACTGGCGATGATCTACGACTCCTTCACCGTCACCGCCGGAATCACGGCGGAGATGCTTGGTCTGACCAAGCGCGGTGAGGGCCCCAGCCTGTGGGAGGGCGGCAAGGCCGGCCCGGGCGGCTCCGGCATCCCGGTCAACACCAACGGTGGTGGCCTGTCGTTCAGCCACTCCGGCATGTACGGCATGATGCTGCTCGTCGAGTCGTACCGGCAGCTCGCCGGCATGGCGGAGGACGGTATCCACGGCCTGCCCGGCAAGCAGACCGGCGCCAAGTCGGCGGTGGTCAACGGCACCGGCGGCACGCTGTCCGTCACCGGCACCTTGGTGCTGGTCTCGGACGACTAGTCCGCTGAGATAGATACTTGCCGAGGGCGGTTCCTCTCCGGAGGGCCGCCCTCGGTACTTCCTCGCACCTCTCACCTGCCCAACCGGGACGGCCTCGCGGATGCTGATCGACCTCCACACGCACACCCATCCCGGCTCCTGGGACTCGTTCCTGAAGGCTGACGAGATGGTGGAACGGTGCAAGGCCGCCGGCCTGGACGGCATGGTGCTGTCCGAGCACGACTGGGCCTGGGACCTGGAAGAGGCGAAGCGGATCGCGCAGCGCCACGAGTTTCTGGTGATCCCGGCGATGGAACTCAACACCGAGGACGGCCACTTCCTGGTCTACGGCATGCACAAGTACGTGTACGGCATGCACCGCAGCCACGAACTCGCGGAGCACGTCCGCGAGGCCGGCGGCATCATGGTCGCCGCGCACCCCTACCGCCGCCAGCACCCGTGGAACTGGGAGAGCGACAAGGAGTGGGCGGACGCCCTGGAGCGCGCGGAGCGCAACGGTGGCTTCCGCTTCCCGGTGGCGCTGGAGGTCGGCAACGGCCGCGGCAAGCCGAACGAGAACTCCTTCTCCAACCGACTGCAAGAACTGATGGGCTTCCCCGGCACCGCCGGCAGCGACTCCCACGCCGTCGCCGACATCGGCAAGGCGGCCACCTACTTCGAGCGCGACATCCGAGGCGAGCAGGACCTGATCGAGGAACTGCGCGCCGGGCGCTGCTGGCCGCTCGACCGTACCGGCGGCACCGTCTCCTCCAACCCGGACTTCTACTCCGTCCCTGACAACCTCCACGACCGCTGGGCCGAGCTGGCCGAGCGACGCCGCGAGTACATCGAGACGCACCCACTGCACCGGCGTGACTGACGCAGGCCCGGCAGGCGTGGCCACGCGCGAGGCGCGGTTTGACAGCCCTGTGGGCCGCCGATATCGTGCGCCCGCGCCTGAGGACGGGGTTCCCCGGGCGTGTCCCAGCCACGCCGTATCGACCTGTCACTCGAAACGAGGGGGTAGTCGATGACGGAGTCCGTGGTGACCGAGGCGCTGCGAGCGCAGCTGGGGGTGGACGGGCCGGAGACGGTCCACGAGGTCACATCCACCGGCTGCCGGATGTTCGCCCGCGCCGTGGGCCACACGGACCTCGTCTTCTACGACCGAGACGCCGCCAGGCACCGGGGCTACCGCGACATCCTCGCGCCGCCCGGCTACCTCGGGACTCCGGTCTACCTCCCCCGGATGGCGGGCGCGGTGCGCGTCGGCAAAGATCTCGATGTTCCGTACCCCCGGGTACTGAACGGCGGGACCACATACGAGTATGTTGAGCCGGTCTGCGCGGGCGACGTCATTGTCTCGCACACCCGGACGACAGAGTTCCAGGAGCGGACGGGCAGTATCGGCCCCATGCTCATCGTCTTCCGCGAGACCACTTACCGCCGTCAGACGGACGGCGCGGTGGTGGCACGGATGTACGGGAACACGATCCACTACTAGGGAGCGTGTTGGATGGCGGGGCAGGTCTACTACGAGGACATCCAGGTGGGTGACCCCATCCCGGTCCTCCGGAAGAACTGCTCTACCCTGCAACTGGTGGCCTGGGCAGGCGCCTCCGGCGACTTCTACCAGATCCACTACGACGTGGAGTTCGCCCGACGCACCGGGCTCTCCAACATCATTGTCCACGGCGCGTTGAAGAACGCGTTTCTGGGACAACTGCTGCACGACTGGGTGTCGCCAGAGGGCAGGATCGAGAAGTTCGGCTGCCAGTATCGCGGCATGGACTACCCGGACCAGGACATCATGTGCAGCGGCGTCATTACTCGGAAGTACGTCGAGGGCGACCGCCATCTGGTCGAACTCGATGTGTGGACGGAGAACCCCAGCGGCCAGAAGACCTCGCCTGGAACGGCGCGCGTCTCTCTGCCGAGCAGGGGGTGACCGGAACACCACCCGGACCGACAGGGCCGGTAGGTAACAGTGCCCGTAAGGGCGAGGAGAGGACCAGACAATGGGTGCATTGGACGGCAAAGTCGCCGTCGTCACCGGGTCAGGCCGAGGCATTGGCCGCGGCGTGGCGATGATGTTCGCGGCCGAGGGCGCGAAGGTCGTCGTCGTTGACCCCGGTGTGAACGTCGACGGCTCAGGCCACGACGCGGGCCCGGCCCAGCAGGTGGCGGACGAGATCACGGCCGCCGGCGGCACCGCCGTCGCGAACTTTGACTCGGTCGCCGAACTCGCCGGTGGCGAGAACATGATCAAGCAGGCGATCGACACGTGGGGCCGCCTCGACATCGTGGTCAACGTGGCCGGCAACCTGCGTGACCGCATGCTCTTCAACATGACCAAGGAAGAGTGGGACTCGGTCGTCGCGGTGCACCTCAAGGGGCACTACAACACGATCAAGCCGGCTTCCGTGATCATGCGGCAGCAGCGCTACGGCCGCATCATCAACTTCTCCTCCACGTCCGGCATCATCGGCAACACGGGCCAGTTCAACTACGGCGCCGCCAAGTCCGCCATCGCCGGCCTGACCCGCGTGATTGCGAAGGACCTGGGCCGCTACGGCGTCACCTGCAACGCGATCGCCCCGGGCGCCGCGACCCGCATGACGCAGTCCGTGCCGGAAGCCTCCCGCCAGCTTCGTGCTGCGGCCGGCATCCAGACCGGCGGCACCGCTGCCCCTGTGCAGCAGAGCGTGTACGCCGGCCTCCGCGAGCCGGAGTTCGTCGCGCCGATGGTGGCGTACCTCGCGTCTGACGACGCCTGGGACATCAACGGCTACATCTTCAACGTGTCCGGTGGCACCGTCTCCGTCGCCCACCACCCGGTGGCGTCGCGCACGGTCTTCAAGCCGGGCCTGTGGGAGCTGTCCGAGCTGGACGACGCGGTCCAGAACGTCCTCATGAAGGACATCAACAACCCGGCTCCGCCGCCCGCCGACCTTGAGGTTGCCGGCCGCGACACGGCCGCCCGCCCGCTGGCCTAGTCGGACAGAGAGAGAAGGACACTCAGATGGCAAAGCCCCTTGAGGGTCGATCCTACGTCGTGACTGGTTCCGGCCGAGGTATCGGTGCGGAAGTCGCGAAGCTCATCGCCTCCATCGGCGGCAACGTGGTCGTCAACGACCCCGGCGTCAACGTGGACGGCACCGGCGGGGACAAGGGCCCCGCGGACACCGTTGCGAACGAGATCAAGGCCGCCGGCGGTTCCGCCGTCGCGAACTTTGACACCGTCGCCACGGAGGCCGGTGGCGAGAACATGATCAAGCAGGCCGTGGACACGTGGGGCCGCATTGACGGCGTCATCCACGTCGCCGGCATCCTGCGCGACCGCATGATCTTCAACCTGGCCGAGAACGAGTGGGACGAGGTTGTCGCGGTCCACATGACCGGCTTCTTCAACGTCGTGAAGCCCGCCTCGATCATCATGCGCCAGCAGCGCTCCGGCCGGATCATCGGCTTCTCTTCCGGGTCGGGCCTGAACGGCAACGCCGGTCAGTCCAACTACGGCGCGGCCAAGGCCGGTATCGCCGGTGGCGTCCGCTGTGCTGCCCGCGACCTTGGTCGCTACGGCATCACCTCGAACGGCATCTCCCCGGGTGCTGCCACGCGCATGACGGCCACCGTGCCGGACTCCGCCACGCAGCTCCGCGCCCGCGCCGGCATCGCCGTCCAGGCTCGGACGCCCAGCATCGTGAACCAGCTGCGTGACGCCAAGTACGTCGCGCCGATGACCACGTACCTGATGACGGACCAGGCCTGGAACATCAACGGCAAGATCTTCTACGTGTCCGGCGGCCAGGTGTCGCTGGCCCACGACGAGACGCCGTTCCGGACCATCGCCAAGCCCGGCAAGTGGACCGTGGACGAGCTCCGCATCCTGGTCCCGAGCCAGTTGATGGCGGGCCTTCGCAACCCGGCCCCGCCGCCGGCCGACCTGGACCTCCCGGGCCGCCCGGTCGCCAAGGCCGAGTAGTCTTCGGACCGTCCGAGACACACAACGGAAGGGCCGCCCTCACGGGCGGCCCTTCTGCTTGTCTCACATCTCACCCACGCCCCGCGAAGTCAGGCGGTGGCTTCCTGCCAGTCCTCGAGGCGGCACTCCATGTAGATGAAGTCGTAGCCACCGCGGCTCACCGGGCGCACCGGCAGAAAGCCGGCACGCTGGAACGCGGCCTGCGCGCGGTAGTTCCACGACAGCGTGTGGAGGTAGACGCGGCGGAGGCGCATCTCTTCGAAGAGGTAGCGCAGCATCACGCGGACCGCGTCCGAGCCGTAGCCCCGTTCCCAGTACTCGCGGTCGCCGATGGTGATGCCCAGTTCCGCCTCCAGCACGAAGGCGTCGTAGCCGTAGTACATGACGTTCCCGATGTGGCGCCCGGTGATCGGGTCGTCAATGGCGAACGTCCGGCGGTGGATCGTGGGGAACTGCAGATCTTCGCGCATCGTCGCGACGAAGTTGGAGAAGCGAACCGTCAGCGGGCGTGCGGCATCGAACCGCGCGAGTTCCGGATCGCACCGCCACGCGTAGTCGCGCTCGGCGTCCTCGATCGTCTTCTCGCGCAGCCGGACCAGGCGTCCCTCGCCAACGATCCGGGGCTGCGTCGCGGTCATGCCGGCATCTTACCGATCAGTTCGGCCGCCCGGTGAATGATGTGCAGCTGGTTCCGGTGGCTCAGCCGCCGCTCCGCCTCCGCGATGTGCACCCAGACGACCTCGTCGAACTCGTGGTCGTGGAGCTCCAGCGCGCCGCCGGTCGCCTCCATCAGGAAGTAGGTGACGACCTTGTCCACGCGGACACCGTCTTCGTCCGGGAACCAGTAGCGCACCTCGCCCAGCGGCTCCAGGATGCGCGCCTCCAGGCCCGTCTCCTCGCGCACCTCGCGGATCGCGGTCTGCTCCACCGACTCGCCGAGGTCCGGCTTCCCCTTGGGGAGCGCCACCAGCGGCGGGTTGTGGCGCAGGACGACGACGATCTCCGGGCCCTCCGCACCACGGCGGAAGACCACCCCCCCGGCCGCCGAGGCGGTCCGGGCGGCGGGCGCGGTCACAGGATCGGCTCCTCGTCCCCGAACTCGGGGGGGCCGTCTCGCTCGTCGAGCAGGTCGGCGGTCATCAGGTGCACGGAGCCCAGCGCCTCGCGCACGGCCTCCTGGATCGCGGGCTCGCCGCGCTCGGAGAGCCATCGCTGGAGCACCCGCTCGGCCTCGTCGTTCGCGATCTCGCCCAGCGCATGGATCGCGGCGACCTGCACTTCCTCGTCGCGGTCCTCCTGCGCCAGCAGGATCAGGGGCGTCACCGCCTCGTCCATGAGCAGCGCCCCGCTGGCCTGCGCCGCGGCGGCACGGATCTCCGCGTCGTCGTCGTCGAAGTGGTAGATGAGCAGGTCCAGCCAGCCCTCCGAGGCGTTCCGGCCCATCGCCCGGATCGCGCCGACGCGCATCCGGTGGCTACCTACCTCGTACTGGTCGCTGATCAGTTCCGCCGTGGCCTCGTCCGAGAGCGCACCCAGCGCCTCCAGCGCCCGCGCACGCACTTCGTCCGGCGTCTCGATGTCCTCGATGGTGTCGCGGAGCCCGGCCACCAGCGACTCGCCGGCGTCCTCCGGCAGTAGCCCCAGTTCGAAGGCGACGACGTAGCTGCCCAGGACGGTCGCGATCTCGGCGCGCACGGCATCCACCGGGTCATCGCGCAGTTGCAGGAGGAGGAGCGCGGCGTACTCCGGCTTCTCCTCGTGGAGCAGGCCGTGCACGGCCAGCATCCGCGTCGCCGGGTCGGCGTCACGCATCGCGGTCATCTGCACCAGATGGAAGTCCAGCACGGCATGCTCGTCGGCGAGCTGCTCGAGCGCCGCGAGCACCTCCCGCCGCCGCTCGGCCGGGATCGCCGGCCACAGGGCTAGGCAGGCGCGCAGCGTGTCCGGCGTGGGCTCGGAGAGGGCGCGCAGGCGCGACGGCTCCAGGGGGGAACCAGCACGGATCTCCGCGATCACCTCAAGGGGATCGGGCAGCGCGAGGTCTTCAGCGTCGTCATCGAGGCCGTCAGGCGGCAGGGTCATGGGCAGTGGTCTCCGGGTGTCCAGTGTACCAAGCGTCCCCGTGGGGCCGCCGGGCGAGGCTAGTGCTCCGGCCGTGGCTCCCGGGCCATCAGCGCGTCCATGGCGACGCGAAGCGTCACCCCGCCGTAGAGGACTCGGTGCAACCCCTCGGTGATTGGCATCTCCACGCCCAGGCGGGCCGCCAGCGCCCGCGCAGCGGGGATGGTGGTCACACCCTCAGCCGTGGAGCCCAGCAGCGCCAGCGCGGCCTCCAGCGGCGTGTCGCGCGCAATGAGTTCGCCCAGCCTCCGGTTCCGCGCGAACGGCGAGTAGGAGGAGGCGACGAGGTCGCCGAAGCCGGCGAGTCCCTGGAAGGTGATCGGGTTCGCCCCGGCCGCCACCCCCAGCCGCATCATCTCCGCCAGCCCCCGAGTCAGCAGCGCCGCCTTCGCGTTGTCGCCGAACCCGAGCGCGTCCACCATGCCGGCCGCGATCGCGATCACGTTCTTGAGTGCCCCGCCCATCTCCACCCCGATGATGTCGTCGGAGGTGTAGACCCGCAACGAGGAGGAATGGAACGCCGCGCGTAGCGCCTCCACCGGCCCGTCCGCGGTCGCGATCACGGTCGAGCCGGGCAGCCCCTCCGCCACCTCTCGCGAGAGGTTCGGGCCGGAGAGCACCGCCACGGGCCGCCCGGGCAGTTCCGCGGCGAGCACCTCCGACATGCGGCGCCCCGTCTCCGCTTCGATGCCCTTCACGGCGCTC
>PHBR01000036.1:0-5872 GCA_002840675.1 Chloroflexi bacterium HGW-Chloroflexi-9 | reverse complement strand
CCCGCCGGGACGTGCGGCGCGACGGTGCGCGCGTTCGCGATCAGCGTCCGGGACGGCACGACGAAGACGACCAGGTCCGCATTGGATACGACCGCCGGGTCGCCGGAGACCACGAGAGAATCCGGAAAGGCGATGCCGGGCAGCCGTCGGCGGTGCTCGCGCGCCTCGTCCAGCTGGTCGGCCTCGGCCGCGTCACGCGCCAGCAGCGTCGCCGGCACGCCGTTCCGGGCAAGGTGGACGGCGAGCGTGGTGCCCCACGCGGTGGCGCCGACGACGACGGCCTGGCGGATGGCGGGGGCGGTCACTCAGGCGTCGGCGCGCACGCGCGCGGTCATCAGGGCCCGGCTCATCAGGACGCGCCCGGCACGCGGCGGGTGCCGCCCTGCCCGAGCTTCGGCTCGGTGCCCGCGAGCAGGCGACGGATGTTCGGGATGTGACTGATCTCAACCAGCAGTGCCGTCGGCACCGCGAACAGCAGGGCGTATGCGGGGTCCAGCCAGCCGGTGACCGCCATCACCGTGATCACGACCAGCCCGGCGCCCACACCGGTGACCGACATGAGCGAGGCGTACCGCCACGCCGCGAGCACGAGTGCGCCACAGACGGCGAGGATGAGCGCGGCGACCGGGGCCACCCCCAGGAACGCACCAAATGCCGTCGCAACGCCTCGGCCGCCCCGGAAGCCGACATAGACCGGGAAGACGTGGCCGAGGACGGCCATCGACCCCGCGGCGGCGGCGGCGGCCGGCTCGCCGATGAGGTAGCGGCCGATGAGGACGGCGACCGTCCCCTTCAAGATGTCGCCGACGATGACGAAGAGCGCCCACTTCAGGCCCAGCGTCCGCAGGGCGTTGGTGAAGCCCATCTTGCCGGAGCCGTACTCCCGCAGGTCGCCCACACGGGCAAGCCGCCCCGCGACGATGCCGAACGGCACCGCCCCGAGGAAGTACCCGACCACAGCCCCCATGACCACCGCCAGCAGCAGGTTCACGCCTACTCCTCGAACCGATCGGCTGAACGCCGGCGGAAGATAAGGCGAATCGCCGTGCCTTCAAAGTCGAAGGCCGACCGCAGCTGGTTCTCCAGGAAGCGCTGGTAGGAGAAATGCACCAGTTCAGGGTCGTTCACGAAGAAGACGAACGTCGGCGGGGAGACCTCGGCCTGCGTCGCGTACATCACCTTCAGGCGGCGGTGCCGGATCGTCGGCGGGGCGTGATCCGCCATGGCGCGGTGGATGACGCGGTTGAGTTCGGAGGTCGAGACCCGGCGGCGGCGGACGTCCCAGACGTGGACGCACAGTTCCAGCAGGTCACGGACGCCCTCGCCCGTCTTCGCGGAGGTGAATAGCAGGGGCGCCCACGGGGCGAACTTGTAGTGCTCGTCCATGGCGTTGGCGATCTCCTGGCGGTTGGAGCGATCCACCGCCAGGTCCCACTTGTTCACCGCCAGGATGATGCCCTTGGACGCCTTGAAGGCGTAGCCAGCGATGTGCGTGTCCTGCGCCGTCATCGCCTCGGTCTGGTCGATCACGACGATGACCACGTCCGCCCGGTCGATGGCGCGCTCCGCGCGCTGCACCGAGTGGCGCTCCACGCCCGGCTCCACGCGGCCACGCCGGCGCATGCCGGCGGTATCCACCAGCACCATCTGCCGGCCCTCGAACTCGAAGGCGGAGTCGATGGCGTCGCGGGTCGTGCCGGCGATCTCGGAGACGAGCGCGCGCTCCTCGCCGAGGATCGCGTTCACGAGCGACGACTTGCCGACGTTCGGGCGGCCGACGATGGCGACGCGCACCTTCGGGGTGTCGTCCTCCGCGGGCTCCTCGCCGCCGATAACGTCGAGCACCGCGTCGAGCAGGTCGCCGATGCCGAGGCCGTGGAGGGCGGAGACGGCCATGGGCTCGCCCCACCCGAGTGAGAAGAACTCCGCTTCCGGGTCACGGCCGCGGGAGGTGTCCGTCTTGTTGGCGACCAGGAGCACCGCCTGCCCCGCGCGGCGCAGGGTGTCGGCGATCTCGAAGTCGGCGGCAATCGGGCCGGTGGTGGAGTCCACCACGAACAGGACGGCCTGCGCCTCCTTGATCGCCTGCTGCACGCCACGCTTCACGAGCGGGCTGAACGGGTCCACGTCCGACTCGATGAGGCCGCCGGTGTCGACGAGGCGGAAGAGCCGCCCCGCCCACTCGACAAGCCCATAGTGGCGGTCGCGGGTGGTGCCGGGCATGTCTTCGACAAGCGCAGCGTTACGTCGTGTCAGTCGGTTGAAGAGCGCGGATTTCCCCACGTTCGGACGGCCGACAATGGCGACCAGGGGGGCTGAGGCGTGATCTGATTCTGTCATCTTGAACTGATCGTAACCGCGACGCTCTGCGGCTGCACCGAAGCGATGGTGACGCCCTCCGGCACGGTGATAGTGACCGGCACCGTCACGGTCCCCACCCGGCCGATCAGATCGACCGTCGCGCGGACGTCGGCGGTGCCCAGGGCGTTCAGGACCGGCAGCGGCCCCTCCAGCACCACCTCGATGTTTCCAGGGGTCACGGTGGCGCTGGCGCCGCTCGCCAGGCCCTCCGTGGCCACGGCCAGGCTGAGGCGGAACGAGCCGCTCATGGGGGTGATCGAGACGGTCACGGTCGCCCGCTCCCGGTCGACGAAGGAGAGGCCCGGGGGTAGCGGGATGGCCACCGATCGCACGATGTCCGTGCGGGCGGCGTTCACGTTCACGGATGGCAGCGCGATCGAATCGACCTGCTGGAGCGCCTCGATCGGCCCCTGCACCAGGATCGCGGCCGGCGAGGTCACCACGCTGGAGACACGGAAGCCGGGGTCCGGGTTGCCCACGATCTCGACGGTCAGCGGCAGCGTCCGCACAAGGGTGCTCTGGTTGATCTCCACGGCGACGCGCACGGTGTCCGGCTCCAGCCGGACGCCTCGGACCTCCGCGCCACCGGCGCCGAGCGGCTTCAGGGTCACACCCTGCTCCACCCCCACGGTGAGCCCGGTCACATTCACGTCTGCCGCCGCCTCCGATACGAGCGCCACGAGCGACTCCGGCCCGGACACCTGCACCAGGGTGGTTGCCGGCGCCATGTTGCCCAGTTCGTAGCCGGTCGGGAGCGACCCCACCGTCCGCGCCCGCACGGGGACGTTTCGCGTCACGAGGTCTTCAAGGTTGACCGTGATCGAGCGCGGCTCGACGTCGAGCACGCGGATCCCGCTGATGCCCTGCACCTCCACCAGGATTGGCACGTCCTGGGAGCGCGCCCCGAAGTCCTTCAGGTCCACATACGCGCGGATGTTCGCGGCGGTCAGGTCCTCCCAGCGGTCGGACGGCGCGGAGATCCGCACGTTCACCGTGGCGAGCTGGTTCGCGACGGCGAGCGACTCCCCCACGTTCACCGCCTCGACCGTGATCGGCTGCGGGAAGAAGTCGACGATGGTTGGATTCTCGGTGTCGGTGACGAAGACCCACAGTGACACGCCCAGCAGGAGCGAGACGACGAACAGGCCCGGCGTCCGCCGCACCGCGGCCTTGGCGCGGCGCCAGGCGTCGTGGGCCAGTTCCAGCGCTTCCGCGCGGCGCTGTCGGTCAGGTACCGGGAGCCGCATTAGGAGACCCGCCGATCCGTGGCCGGGTCCGCCTCGACCAGGTCGAGGTCGAAGAGACGGTGCAACTGCCGGCTCAGGTGCTGCTCGTCCAGGTCCGGCACCATGCGGCCGTTGGAGCAGAGCGAGACCTGTCCACGCTCCTCGGACACCACGATCACGACCGCGTCCGTGCGCTCCGTGATCCCCACCGCCGCGCGGTGGCGCATGCCGTACTCGGCGGGCAGCGGCGACTCGGACAGCGGGAGGGTGCACCCGGCCGCGACGATCTGGTCAACGCGCACGACCACGGCGCCATCGTGCAGCGGCGAAGACTCCGGGAAGATGCTGAGCAGCAGTTCGCTGGAGATCGATGCGTTGATCGGCACCCCGGTGTCGATCACGTCCTGCAGCCCCGTCTCCCGCTCCAGCACGATCAGCGCGCCGATGTTCTGGCGCGCCAGCACGAGCGCGGCGCGCACTACCACGTTCAGCGCGTCCTGGCGCTCCTCCTTGCGGAGGAAGGAGTGCAGGCCCGTGCGACCGAGGCGTTCGAGCGCCCGCCGGATTTCCGGCTGGAAGACGATGATCATGCCGATCAGCAGGCCGGCGACGGAGTTGCGCAGGATCCAGTTGAGGACGCGCAGGTCCAGGACGCGGCTGAGCAGGAACGCGCCGACCAGCAGCACGCCCACGCCCCGAAGCACCGTCATCGCCGTGGTGCCGCGCACGAGGAGCAGAAGCCAGTAGATCGAACCGGAGACGAGCAGGATGTCCACGGCAGCGGCGACATCGAACCGCAGCAGGACGTCGCTTACCCCTTCGGGGATCTCAGGCACAGCCGGGCTCCCCTCCGCGCGTCCGGGCTACTGCCCGCCGAGGAGCAGCGCCAGGATGGCCTGCTGCGCGTGCATGCGGTTCTCCGCCTGGTCCCACACGATCGAGCGAGGCGACTCGATCACCTCGTCCGTGATCTCCTCGCCGCGGTGGGCCGGGAGGTCGTGCATGATTAGCGCGTCAGACGGCGCGGACGCGATCAGCCCCGCGTTCACCTGGTAACTCCGGAACGCCTCCGCACGCCGGGTGACCTCGTGCTCCTGGCCCATGGAGGCCCACACGTCCGTGTAGACCGCCGCCACGTCGTGCACCGCCTCGTGCGGGTCGCGCACCTGCGTGACACTGCCGCCGCCCGGCAGCGCAAGCGCGCGCGCCATGGAGTCAGCGTCCAGTTCGTAGCCTTCCGGTCCGGAGATCACCAGGTGCGCCCCCGTCATGACGGAGGCGTACGCGAGCGACCGGCCGACGTTGTTGCCGTCACCGATGTAGGCGATCCGCAGGCCGGTGAGCGAGCCAAAGCGCTCGCGGAGGGTGAGCAGGTCGGCGACGGCCTGGCAGGGGTGCTCGTCGTCAGAGAGCGCGTTCACCACCGGGATGTCGGCGTACTTCGCAAGTTCCGTCACGGTGTGGTGCGCGTAGGTGCGCGCGGCGATCGCCTGCACCATCCGCGACAACACCCGCGCGACGTCGCGCACCGGCTCGCGCTCGCCCATCTGCACCTCGTGGCCGGACAGGTACAGCCCCTGCCCGCCGAGGCGGCGCATGGCCATCTCAAAGGAGGTGCGCGTGCGCAGGGAGGGCTTCTCGAACACCATCGCCAGCGTCTGACCCTGCAGCACGGGGCTCGGGCCGTCACGCTTCATCCCCAGCGCCGTGTCGAGCAGGTGGTGCAGCTCAGGCGATGAGACGTCGAGGATCGAGGTGAAGTCGCGCTCGGTCACGGGAAACTCCGGCGATGCGGTGCGCGGTCGCAGGGCGACCATCAGGCTGGGGGAACGCCCAGTATAGCGATGCGTCTCTTATGTATCGGCCCTGCGTCGCCTGCCACACCCGCACCCGAGTCCTCGCTACGATCCCGCAGCCATGCCGCCGCGCCATCTGCCCTCCCCGCGCACCCTCCTGCACGCGGCCCTTGCCACCGCCGCGGTGATCGCGTTCGCGATCCTGGTCGCGCGCACGGAGTCGTCGCCCGGGATTGAGGTTCAGCGCCGCGATCCGCCGGGCGCCCTCGACCTCGTGCGCGTCGAGGTCCGCGGAGCGGTCGCGCTGCCCGGGCTTGTGACCGCCGCGCCTGGCGACCGCGTCGGCGACGCACTGGCCCTCGCCGGCGGCCCACTCCCCGAAGCGGACCTCGGTGCGCTCAATCTCGCCCGTCGAATCATCGACGGCGAGCAGATCCGGGTGCCCGCGCAGGGCGAACTCACTGCCATGCTGCTCGACCTGAACGAGGC
>PHBR01000035.1 GCA_002840675.1 Chloroflexi bacterium HGW-Chloroflexi-9 | reverse complement strand
GACGCCGCGGCCACAGCCGCCCTCGTGGCTACCGAGGCGCCGCGCTGGTGGGGCCGCTTCGGCATCAGCCGGGCGGCCGGACGTCGCGAGGAGACGCCCGCGCCGGCCGACCCGAGCAACGTCGCACAGATGCGACGGGCGCTGGACGCGCTCCATCCCGGCGGACCGCTGGAGCCGCTGCCGCGTGCACCGTGGCTGGAGCGGTTGCTGCCGGAGTGGGAGGTGCTCCGCGCCCGTCCCCACATCGCCGCGTTCCACGTCCACCCGGTGGACGTACACGCCGCCCGCACCGTCGCCGAGGCACGCCACATCGTGGAGGTCGATGAGTTCGAGGCGGGCACGCCGGAGGTCGCCCGGCAGTTCGGTCGCACGAACGAGCTGCTGCTCGCGGCGCTGCTGCATGACATCGGCAAGGGCCACGGCGTAGACCACCCGGAGGCGGGGGCGGTGATGGCGGAGCGCTTCGCCGCACGCGCCGGCTTGCCCGCGGAAGAGGCCGTGCGCCTGGTCGCCGCGGTGCGCCACCACCTGCTGCTCCCCGGCGTCGCCACACGTCGCGACATCGCGGACACGGAGGTGATCCGCGAGACGGCGGAGGCGGTGGGCGACGCGAGCACGCTGCGCCTGCTCTATCTATTGGCCGTCGCAGACGCGCGCGCGAGCGGGCCGAACGTCTGGAACCAGTGGAAGGCGCAGTTGATGCGCTCGCTGTACGTCCGCGTGCTGGCGACCTTCGACGCCACCGCCGCGGACGCGGCAGTCCCGCGCGTGGAGTCTGTGGTCGAAGCGCTCGTGGGGCGCCACCCGGCGGAGGTCGTGCGCGCCCACCTGGCTGGGCTCGCCTCCGACTACCTCCTGAGCACCACGCCCGCCGCAATCGGCGACCAGATCGACCTGATCGAGCGTGCGCAGGGCCGGACGGCGGCCACGCTGGAGCCGCTCGGCGCGATCGACCGGCTGACGATCGTGACACCAGACCGGCCCGGGCTGCTGCAGGACGTCGCCGGCACCCTCGCCGGGCACAACGCCAGCGTCCTCGGCGGCGTCGCCTACACCCGGGCTGACGGGACGGCGATCGAGGTCTGGCACATCGGCGACGCGCTGGGCGTGGGCCTGGACGACCGCCGCCGGCAGCGCATCCTGGACACCCTGCCGCGCGCCGTAGACGGCGACTACGACATCGGCGAGCGGCTGGCGGAGGTCGCCCGCTCCTACCCTCAGCCGCCGCGCCGGACGGACATCGCTACCTCCATCCACGTCGACAACGCCGCCTCGCGGGACTACTCCGTGCTGGAGATCTCCACCCCGGACCGGCGTGGCCTCCTGTACGCCGTCACCCGCACCCTGCACGAGGTGGGCATGGACATCCACCTGGCAAAGGTGGACACGATTGGCCCGGAGGTCGTGGACGCCTTCTACATCCGCCGCCAGAACGGGCGCCGGGTGGAGGAGCCGGACGAGATCGAGCGGCTGGAACGCCGCATCGCGGAGGTCCTCGCCGCCCTCCCTTAGCCCTCGCTCCCGCCCGGGGAGCCCGACAGGGCGGCTGATGGGACAGGTGGTAGGATGAGGCCCGCGCCGCCAGCCGGTAGTGCGCGCAAGCCATTCCAGTACGCCCGCAAGGCGCTTGAGCAGGGGTGATCATGCCCGAGAAGAAGGACCTGTACGAGCTGGGCGAGACGCCGCCGCTCGGACACGTGCCGAAGCAGATGTACGCGTCCCTCATCCGCCGCGAGCGGTACGGCCAGCCGAAGGACGCGTTCAAGATCGAGGTCGTCGACACACCGGCGATCGGCCCGAAGGACGTGCTCGTCTACGTCATGGCCGCGGGCGTGAACTACAACAACGTCTGGTCCGCCCTCGGCTTCCCCGTGGACGTGATCGGCGCGCGCCAGCGCGGCGGTGAGACCGAGGACTTCCACATCGGTGGCTCGGATGCCTCGGGCATCGTCTGGGCGACCGGCGCGGAGGTCCGCAACGTGAAGGTGGGCGACGAGGTCGTCCTTTCCTGCGGACAGTGGGACGAGAACGCGGCGGACATCCAGGCCGGCGCCGACCCGATCACCTCCAGCAGCAACAAGATCTGGGGCTACGAGACCAACTACGGCTCGTTTGCCCAGTTCACCAAGGTGATGGCCCACCAGTGCTTCCCGAAGCCGAAGCACCTCACCTGGGAGGCCGCCGGCGCCTACATGCTGGTGGGCGCCACCGCCTACCGCATGCTCATGGGCTGGCAGCCGAACGTGGTGCACGAGGGTGAGCCCGTCCTGGTCTGGGGCGCCACCGGCGGCCTGGGCGTCATGGCCCTCCAGATCACGAAGGCGAAGGGCGGCATCCCCGTCGCCGTCGTCTCGGACGAGTCGAAGTTCGAGATGTGCTACCAGCTGGGCGCGAAGGGCGTGATCAACCGTCGCGACCCGGCGTTCACCCACTGGGGCCGCCTCCCCGACCTGGATGACGCCGCCGCCTTCGGCGAGTGGATGAAGGGCGCGCGCGCCTTCGGCGCGAAGTTCTGGGAGGTCCTCGGCGAGCGCCGGAACCCGAAGATCGTCTTCGAGCACCCCGGCGAGTCGACCGTGCCGACCTCCGTCTTCATGGCGGACAACGCCGGCATGATCGTGATCTGCGCGGGCACCTCCGGCTACAACGCGGACGTGGACCTGCGCTACCTCTGGATGCGCCAGAAGCGCCTCCAGGGCTCGCACTTCGCGAACGTGGAGCAGTGCGCCGCGCTGAACGACATGGTCGCCGCGAAGCAGGTGGACCCGGTGCTGTCGAAGGTGTTTACCTTCGAGGAGACCGGCGACGCCCACCAGTTGATGCACGAGAACGGCCACCCGCCCGGAAACATGGCGATCCTGGTGAACGCCACGAAGCAGGGCGAGACGACGCTCGCGGTCTCCTAGACCGAGCGCCGAGCAGACACCACAGGACGGGGCGTCGCGAGGCGCCCCGTCTTCGCGTCCGGCGTCAGGCGTCGATAGGGATCGGGGCGTGGTGGTGGGGAATGAGAGGGCGGGCCGGTGCCGCGGGGCACTCGTCGTTCCGGGGAGAGCAGCAACGACGAGAACGGTGAGGAGAGACGAACCAGACCTCCCGCAGAAGGTCGATCAGAACCCGCACCCCATCGGACCGGCCCGCCGCGGGGCGAGCGTACCCGAATGAGGCACTTGAGTAAACACCTGAGCAGATCTTCGCTTATCCACAACTACCGCGGGAAGGGCTCGCGAGGCCGGCGGCGCACTCCCCACCGCAGCATCGAATACACGGAGTCCGGGACAAGCAACCCTCTGGCGGTACAGTCCGTAGTCCCGGGGGTGCCCCAACAGGTGCGCTCGTCGGTCGCCAGGTCAGCATGCCGCCGCGATACGCGGGGGAGCGACCAGTGAACCGCTAGCTCACCTCGCAGCCCTCGTCGCGCAAGGCCTGTTCGAGGGAGCGAATCTCCTGCTCGATATCCGACGAGTCTGAAGCCTCGATCGCGGACGGTCTCACACTCACGGCACCGAGCGCGCCGCCGACGGCGGAGTCCTTATCGAGTAGCGCAATCCGCGCGCGAACAGCGCTCAGGGCAGCTCGCAGCTCTTCACAACGGTCTTCATTAACCATGGATTCCTCCCCAAGTCATCGAATCGTCGGCCATGAAGCGTCACGCGGGTGTCACGGCATCACGCAGTTCACGTTGGCGCCGACGGACGCGGTGCCCTCCGGATGCTCCAGGGTCCCGCTGGGAAACCGGGCGCTGGCGGCCGGGCCTCGGTCGACCGGGCACACACGACGCGGCGGAGCGCGGTAGGGGGACGCGGCGTCCCAGCACCCTAGAGCGAGGGCTGTCGGTCGCTCCGCACCTCGAGGCCCGCGAGCGCTTCCAGCGCCCGTACGAGCGCCTGGGTGCCCGTGTCCGGCCCGTGGGCGTGCTCCACGGCCCGGAACAGATGGTGCACCAGCGCCGTCCCCGCGAGCGGCAGGTCCAGGTCGTCCGCCGCCTCCAGCGCCAGCCGCAGGTCCTTCTGCTGGAGCCCGACCTTGAAGCCGGGCGCGAAGTCCCGCGCGATCACCTTCGGGCCGAGGTTGGAGATCTGCCAGGAGCCGGCGGCACCCGCCGCGATCGCCTCGATCATCACGGCCGGGTCCACACCGCTGCGCTGACAGAAGACCAGCGCCTCCGCCATCGCGAGGTTGTTGAGGACGACCGCGATCTGGTTACACAGTTTCACGGTCTGGCCGGCACCGCTCGGCCCGCAGTGGGTGATGCGCTTGCCCATCGCCTCCAGCACCGGGCGCACGCGCTCAAGCGCCGCCGCCTCGCCTCCGGCCATGATCGAGAGCGTCCCGCCGATGGCGCCCTGCTCCCCGCCGGAGACCGGCGCGTCCACCAGCGATGCCCCGCGCTCCGCGAGCAGCCCGGCGAGGCGGCGCGTGACCGCGGGCGAGATCGTGGACATATCGACAACGACCGCGCCCGCACGCACCCCCTCGATGATCCCGGCGACGCCCTCGGCGCCCAGCACCACGCGCTCGACGTCGTCCGAGGCGGTGACGCAGATGACGACGACGTCGGCGGCGCGGGCGACCTCCGCCGGGGAGGCAGCGACGCGGGCGCCCTCGGCGGCCAGCGCCTCCGCCTTCGCTGCGGTGCGGTTGTGCGCCACCACCGGGAAGCCCGCCCTGAGCAGATTCCGCGCCATCGGCATCCCCATGATGCCGAGGCCAATGAAGCCCACCATCTCAGCCATCGTTGCCTCCCGTGCCGCAGCACCCGGATCCGGCGGGTGACGTGCCGCGACGATAGCGCAGTGACCGATCAGACCTCTTGCACGACCAACCGATCCTGTGATTTCCTAGAGCAGTCCTATAGATGAATAGTGCTGAGACACACATGGAACTATCGTTAACTATCCAGGGGTCGCCCGATGAACTCCGGCGCGTCCTGGCCCTCCTCGGCAACCTCGACGAGGACGTGGCGGCGGGTGAGGTGCCCGACCGTCAACTGATCCACTTCGTCCTCGCTGCCTCGGAGCCGATGGTGGCCGCCCTGCAGATCGTCGTCGCGGCCTCCGCCCGAGACGAAGCGGTCACCCGCGCGGATCTCGCGGCATCCGCCGGACTGAACAGCGAAGCGGAGTTGAACGGCGTGCTCGGGAGCATCGGACGGGCGTGGGCGCGCCGCATCGGCGGTACGAACCCGTTCCTCGGACTGCCCGGGGCGGATGGGATCGTGCTGTACCGGATCGACCGTGAACTGGCGGAGCGGCTGCTGCTCATCATCGAACGACGTCTCGATGGCACCCTGGGACACGGCCGCCGCGGGCGGCATTGGGGGACCGGATCATGATGATGGGCGGCGGTGGTGGTGGCGGCGGCCGGCGCGTGCAGGAAGCACGCCCGCAGGGATCGTCGTGGGCGCTGATCCGGCGCGCGGCGGGGCTGTTCCGTCCCTACCGCTGGGCGTTCGTCGCGCTCATCGTGCTGCTCGCGACCACGAGCACCTTCGACTTGGTCGCCGTACGCCTGCTCGGCTCGATGGTGGACGAGATGAGCCTCAGCGGGGAGGCCTCTGCGCTCGACCGGCTGCTGGTCATCTTCATCGCGCTCGTGATCGGCTCGTCGCTGCTGGGCGTGGTGCAGTCGTACACGAACCAGGTGATCGGCCAGGGCGTGATGCTGCGGCTGCGCTCCGACCTGCACGACCACCTGCAGCGGCTGTCGGCGCGCTTCTACACGCAGAACCGCACGGGCGAGATCCTGTCGCGCATCTCGACGGACGTGAACGCCGTCCAGCAGTCCGTGACCGGCACGTTCACGGACTTCCTCTCGAACCTGCTCACGCTCACCATCGCCTTCGCGCTCATGTTCAGCATCGAGTGGAAACTGGCGCTGGCGACGATCGCGTTCCTCCCGTTCTGGGTCTACCCGACGATGCGTGTCGGCCGGCACATGCGCGACCTGATGCGCGCCTGGCACCAGGAGACCGCCGCCATGTCCTCCCACCTGGAGGAGACGCTCTCCGTCTCGGGCGCCCTGCTCGTCCGCTCCTTCGGACGGCAGGAGCACGAGCGCGACCGGTTCGAGGCGTCCAACCGCGAGCTCTACCGGCTGGCGATCCGGCGGATGATGGCGGGGCGCTGGTTCAACATGGCGACCGGCCTCTTCGGCGCGCTCATCCCCGGCCTCGTCTACTGGTACGGCGGGCGCGCGGTGATCGGCCAGTCGCTCTCGCCGGGCGACGTGGTCGCCTTCGCGATGCTGGTGCAGCGCGTCTTCGGCCCGTTCGCCTCGATCGCGCGCATCAACACCACCCTGCTCTCCTCGCTCGCGCTGTTCGAGCGGCTGTTCGAGTACCTGGACCTCCCGGTCGAGGTGGACGAGAAGCCGGACGCGGCTCGCCTGGAGCGCGCGCGCGGTGCGATCTCCTTCGAGCATGTGAACTTCGCCTACGGCAGCGGCGGCCGCCTCGCGCTGGAGGACGTCACGTTCGAGGTGGACCCGGGCATGATGGTCGCGCTCGTCGGGCCGTCCGGCGCGGGCAAGACCACGACGACCTACATGCTCCAGCGGTTCTACGACCCGACCTCCGGCGTGGTGCGCATCGACGGGCACGACGTGCGCGACCTGACGCTAGAGTCGTTGAGCCGGAACGTCGGCACGGTGATGCAGGACACGCATCTGTTCCACTCCTCGCTCGCCGACAACATCCGCTACGGCTACCTGGGCGCGAGCGACGCCGAGGTGCGCGCGGCGGCCACCGCCGCCGGGCTGGACGAGATGCTGGAGCGGATGCCGGACGGCTTAGAGACGGTGGTGGGCGAGCGCGGCTACCGCCTCTCCGGCGGCGAGCAGCAACGCGTCTCGATCGCGCGGGCGATCCTGAAGGACGCGCCGATCCTGATCCTGGATGAGGCGACCGCCTCGCTCGACTCACGCCTCGAGCGGGAGATCCGCGAGGCGACCGACCGCCTGTCCGAGGGCCGCACGACGGTGGTGATCGCGCACCGGCTCTCCACGGTGGTGGCGGCCGACCTCATCCTCGTGTTCGAGCACGGCCGCGTCGTCGAGCGCGGACGGCACGAGGAACTCCTGGGCCACGAGGGCCTCTACGCCGCGCTCTACCGCGAGCAGTTCCACGACGCGGTCGTGCCCGGCGCCTGACCCTCGCCGTCGGTTGCGCGTCCCTGCCAGAATGGACGCACGCCCTTCCACCACCCGTTTCGGACAGGACCCCGCCGCATGCGCCGCCTCGCCAGCCGTCTCGCCATCCTCGCCGTCGCCGTCGGCCTCGTGCTCCAGGCCCTGCGGGCGGCCGGCCTCGTCACCGGCGGCGAATGCAGCGTCGATTGCGCCTGCTCCCGCGGCGCCGCCGACTGCGGCTGCGCCCACAAGACCTGCCTCGCCCCCGCGGCGGCGTAGGGGGCACGGATACGTTGGATTAGGTACGAGGCGACGATGGACAGGACCGAGCGGAACCCGATTGAGGCCGAAGAAGCCCTGCTCGCCCAGCTGCGCTTCCTGCAAAGTTCCGCCCGCGCGTACGACGAGGGCGATGAGGACGAGAGCCGGCGACTGGCATCTGTCCTCCGCGTCCTCTGCCACCACGCTCCCCAAGTACGCACCCACGCGCTGCTCGCTCAAGTAGGCCTAGTTCAGCCCGGAACCGCACGAGGGATGCACTTCCTCGACACCGGTGAACTCCCGAGGCCTCCCGGAACGATTTCTCTTGGGCGATTCAAACTCTGCGCGATGAAGGTCGATGCCACCTTAGACAAAGGGACTGCCACATTCGTACCCGTGTTGGATGGACGACGAGGCAAGACCTCTCGCTACCGTCCCTTCGACCAGTGGTGGAGTGACGTCGTCGTCGAGACCCCCGCAGGGGAGCGTTTCTCCCGAAGTCGGCTCGTACTAGTCATGGCAAATCAGGACGGTGGAGCCCACTTCGACCCTCGCCTAGATGCCGACTATCACCGTCTAACCCGCGGTGGCGGCATGGGTTGGCAGGTCAGCCAGGAGCCCTCTGGCTCGATGAGCGTGTCGATCCGAATTGACGCCGACACGGGGCTGCCGAAGTCAGATGAAGGCGACCCCCAACTCAACCCGGCTCCGGCGAGCGTCAGACAGATCGCTCACGAGATGCTGGAATCCCTCCGAGGGCGTTACCGCAAGACAATCGCGTACCAGCCCGCGTTTGAGCACCGCCCGTTGCTGGGACGGAATGGGCTCGTGGAAGTCTCCTAACCCACAGGCGGCGTCACGCCCGCACCTCACCCGAGCGCAAGCACCGAGGGCTCGGCGCGGGCGGGGATCGCTTCCCCCGCCCGCGCCGAGCACCAGACCGCTAGGCCATGCCGGCGGGGTGCGGGAGCATCTTCAGCGCCTCCTCGACCAGTTCGTTCGGGTACTCGTAGTCCTCCAGTTCGCCGGAGAAATACTGTTCGTAGGCACCGAGGTCCAGGAAGCCGTGGCCCGACAGGTTGAAGAGGATCACGCGCGGCTCGCCCTTCGCCTTCGCGTCCAGCGCCTCATCGATCGCCGAGCGGATCGCGTGCGAGGACTCCGGCGCGGGCACGATGCCCTCGGTACGCGCGAACTGCACGGCCGCCTCGAACACCGCCGTCTGCAGGTGCGCGACCGCCTCGATGTGGCCCTCGCGGTGGAGCTGGCTGATGAGCGGCGCCATGCCGTGGTAGCGCAGGCCGCCGGCGTGGATGGCGGGCGGCATGAACGAGTGGCCGAGCGTGTCCATCTTCACCAGCGGCGTCAGTCCGACCGTGTCGCCGAAGTCGTAGGCGTAGATGCCCTTCGTCAGCGTGGGGCAGGCGGCCGGCTCGGCGGCGAGGAAGCGCGTCTTCGCGCCGTTCGCCAGGCGGTCGCGCATGAACGGGAAGGCGATGCCGGCGAAGTTCGAGCCGCCGCCGACGCAGCCGATGATCACGTCCGGCTGCTCGCCGGCCATCTCCATCTGCAGCATCGCCTCCTGGCCGATCACCGTCTGGTGCAGCAGGACGTGGTTGAGGACGGAGCCGAGCGAGTACTTGGTGTCCTCCCGCGTCGCGGCGTCCTCCACGGCTTCGCTGATCGCGATGCCGAGCGAGCCGCGCGAGTCCGGGTCGGCGGCGAGCACGCTGCGCCCGGCCTGTGTGTCCGAGGTCGGGCTGGGGACGACCTCGGAGCCGTAGAGGTGCATGAGCGCCTTGCGGTACGGCTTCTGCTCGTACGAGACGCGCACCATGTAGACCTTCAGGTCGATATCGAACATGCGGCAGGCGAAGGAGAGGGCGGAGCCCCACTGCCCCGCGCCCGTCTCCGTGGTGATGCGCTTCACGCCTTCCTCGCGGTTGTAGAAGGCCTGTGCGACCGCGGTGTTGATCTTGTGCGAGCCGATGGGCGAGGCACCCTCGTACTTGTAGTAGATGTGCGCGGGCGTCCCCAGCGCGCGCTCCAGGCGGTGCGCGCGGATCAGCGGCGTGGCGCGGTAGGTCTTGTAGATATCGAGCACCGGCTTCGGGATGTCGATCCAGCGCTCGGCGGAGACCTCCTGCTGGATCACCGCCATCGGGAACAGCGGTGCGAGGTCGGCCGGGCCCATCGGCTGGCCGGTGCCGGGGTGCAGTGGCGGCGGGGGCGGGTTCTTCAGGTCAGCCGCGATGTTGTACCAGCGACTGGGGACCTGGGACTCCTCGAGCAAGAACTGGTTCTGGTCGGCCATCGCTGTCTCCTCATCGTGGTGCCGGACTGGCTACATGCGCGCAGCAGTCACCGAGATCGTAGCGACCGCGGTGACGTGCCGGCCGAACGTACACGCGGCACCGGACCCTGTCCCGGCACTTTCGTCACCCTTCGAGGGGGCCCCCTCAGCCCCGCTCGAACCTCGCCCCTCCACGGTGCGAGGGCTCAACGCGGCGTGGTCGGACTCCGGGTGCGCTTCGGCAGGCTCAGCGCGAACGGAGCTAGTGGAGGGATGGTCTGTCGGCGACCGGCGCAGCGCGTCGCCGTCCGAGGCGGGGGCGACGAGCGTGATGGGGGTGCAACCCCCATCACTGATTAATCCCCCTCGCCCCGGGGCGAGGGGGCAGGGGGAGTGGGGCCGCCGCGCAGCGGCGGACAGCAGCACCACTCGCACGCCTCCAGCCCCGCGCAGACACCGGCGGCAGCCCCCGCCCGTCGCGGCGAGCGACCGAGCGGCGTCACGCCGGCTCGTACGTCAGCAGCAGGCCGCCTCGGGCAGTCGGGACGCTGGAGGTGAGGCGGAACGACCGAGGCTCGGCGAGCGCGCCGAAGAGCGAGACGCCGCGGCCGAGGGCGATCGGGAGGACCAGCAGGCGCACCTCGTCGATCAGGTGCTGCTCCAGGAAGAACGCCAGCAGCTCCGAGCCGCAGCCAAGCCCCAGGTAGCCGCCGTCCTCCGCTTTCAGCCTCGCGACGTGGCCGGCGATGTCGTCACGCACGAGGGTGGCCCGCTCGTCGGCGACGCTGGTGAGCGTGTGCGAGAGGACATGCCGGGGCTTGGACCGGTAGATCGTCGCGAACTCGCGCTCGACGGCAGACGCCTCCGGCCCCGTCGCCTCCTCGCTGTCCCAGTACGCCATCAACTCGTACATCACGCGCCCAAAGATGAACGCGTCGGCACCGGCGACCAGGTCGTTCGCGTACCGGTGCTCCTCGTCCGTCGGCACGAACCCGTCGAGGCTGCCGTCCTCGCCGCTGAAGTAGCCATCCAACGACACTGTCGAGTAGTAGATGAGCCGCCGCATCACGCCTCCCGCGCCCGCTGCTCACCCCAGCGGCCCCAGTGCACGACCTCCTCGACGGGGCGACGCTTCGGCTGCGCCCACCGGCCGCGCGCGGGGTAGCCGAGGGGGATGAGGGCCATCGTCGCGGCGTCCTCCGGGATGCCGAGCAGCGCCTTCACGTCGTCCTCGTGGCCCAGGTAGAGCGAGGTGAGCGTGGAGCCGATGCCGTAGGCGCGCGCCGCCAGCATCAGTTGCTGCACCGCGCCGTAGATCGACGACCCGGCGCGCGGGCTCGTGCTCTTCGCGACGCCTCGGAGGACCGGGATCACCCACACGGGCGCCTCTTCGAGGTGCTGCGACAGGTGCTCGGCGCTGAGGAAGTTCTGTACGCCAAGCGCCTGCCCGGCCGGCCCACCCGACATGATCTCGTCACGCCTCGAGCCGTACGCGCGCTCCCAGCCCTCGCGGTACCACTCCGCGACCTGGCGCTTCACGTCGGCGTCGGTGACCACGACCCAGCCCCAGCCCTGCGTGTTCCCGCCGGACGGCCCGCGGATCGCCGCGTCGAGGATCGCCCACAGCACGTCCTCCGGGATCGGGTCCGGCTTCAGGTAGCGCCTCGCCGGCGTCGAATGCAGTGCATCGAACAGGCTGATCTCGGGCGTGGCGTTCGTCATCGCAGTGGCCTCTCCGGGTACGCCCCCCACAATAGCGGCGGTCGCTCGCCGCGACGGGCGGGCGCGAGGTGCGAGGGCGTCGTGTGGGGCGGGCGGCCCCTCCCCCGCTCCAAGACGTGACGTCGCAGATATCCTCACCATAAGACGGTCAGCTGGGCGTCCGGGAATGAGGCGGTTCAAGTGGGATCCTTGCGGAGTGTGTGGGCGCGCGTGCAATCGCTCTCAGGGCCTTGGGCAATGCTGTACCTCGTCGCCAGAGAACTGCTGGTCGACCGAGCAACAAACCTTGGGAATGCGGCGATTGATCGCGTGTGGGAGCCGACTGCGGGCCGCCTGCTCTCGAGCCCCGAGGCGTTGCTTGCAGTGACGGTAAGTGGGCTGCTCGGACAGGCGTGGCTTACGAGGCACCAACGTCCTCGGCAACATGTTGCCCGCGTCGCACGCGGTCGGGGGTATCAACTGATGCCACCAGACATGCCCGTGGTCGCTTCGTCCGGCCCTCACGGACTGCCAGGTGCATGGAGCGAAATCGGGATCGCTCAGCAGGATCTGCTCATCACATCCGTGGAGCTGGAGCACGGTGATCCCCACTGGACGATCGCGGTCACCGGCGATCTAGGCGTGGGCGGGGGTGGCGGTGAACAGATCACTAACCCTGTCGCCTCGACCGGATCACTCCCCTACCCGATAGAAGTGAAGGCAGGTGAGAGGATCGCGGTGAGAGTGCGAATCGCCGGGGGCGCCCAGCCACAACCTATCAACGTGCGTGCGCGCTACCTCAATGCAAGCGACGTGGGCTAACCCGCGATCAACGCCGACTGGTTGGATCGGGCATCGCCGCCGAAATCGGGGGGCGAGGGGACCGCACCCCGGCGTGCCGGGATACCCGGCTGGCAGGAACCGGCCCCACTCGCACGCATCGAACCCCGCGCAAACACCGGCGGCAGCCCCCGCCCGTCGCGGCGAACGACCGAGCGACCTAGCCCATCATCGAACGGATCGAGGGCGGCACGGTACCGCCGACGGGGGCGTCCCAGTCGCGCGCGTTGCGCATGCGGATCGAGGACCAGTGGAGCGTCGTCGTCTCCCAGAGGCCGCGCATCGGCGTGAGACGGTCGAGGACGCGCAACTCCACGCCCTGCTCGCGTAACGCCTCGACGAGGTCGTCGATCACATCGACGCGCGAGGGGACGACGGTCTCGCGGCTCACCCACATCCCGGCATCGTCGAGTGAGACAAAGCCAGGGGCTGGCATCTCGTAGCGCACGAGGCGCGTCGACCGCAGCCGCTCCAGCCACCCGTACTCGATGTGCGCGAGCGCACGCGCCTCGGTGCGGCCGAACCAGCGATCGCGTTCCTCGTCGGTCGTCGTCGGCAGCGGCCAGAGGAGGATGCGCGGGCAGTCGCGCGGGAACAGGTACATGAACTGGTGCGGCTCATCGATCGCCCACACCAGCGGCACCGTGATCTCCGGCCGCGAGGGCATGATGCGCGGCTCGAACACCGGGATGCCGGGCTCCTCCGAGAAGTGGTAGAGGACGGGCATCGCGCGGAGATCCCTCGACGGTGGGCGGCTACTGGTTGCCGAGGATCAGCGTAGCGGTCGCGGAGAACATGCCGCCGGGCGCGTGCACCAGCGACGTCTGGATGCCGTTCACCTGCGCCGCCGCCTCGCCTCGGAGCTGACGGACCGCCTCCTGGATCGCGAACATGCCGTACATGCCGGTGTGCGTGTAAGAGAGGCCGCCGCCGTTCGTGTTCACCGGCAGCGTGCCGCCGGGCGCGGAGCGCATCTCCGCGAACCACGGGCCGCCCTCGCCCGGCTTCACGAAGCCCAGCGCCTCCATCGCGTAGATCGGGGTGTGCGAGAAGGCGTCGTACAGCATCAGGTGGTCGATGGCGGAATGGTCGAGGCCCGCCATGCGGAACGCCTCCGGCCCGGTGTGGCGCGCCGCGGCGGTCCACTCCGTGAAGTCCCACATCTGCGAGATGTTCGTGTGCTGCACTGCCTCGCCGCGGCCAAGCACCCACACCGGCGGCTTCGGGAAGTCGCGCGCGCGCGCCTCCGACACCAGCACGAGCGCGCCGCCGCCGTCCGTCACCAGGCAGCAGTTGAGCAGCCGCAACGGCCACGCGATCAGGCGGCTCGCCAGCACGTCCTCGATCGTGATCGGGGCGCGCATCATCGCCCGAGGGTTTCGCTCCGCCCACTGCCGCGTGGCGACGGAGACCGCGGCCAGGTGCTCCTCGGTGGTGCCGTAGCGCGCCATGTGCGCGGCGATCGGCACCGAGAACATCGTCGGCGGGCCGAAGGTGCCGAAGGGCGCGTCGAACTGGCCGCCGGGCGTGGAGTCGGTACGGCCCGGACCGGCCGCGCCCACCCTCGAGCGCCCCGACTCGCCGTGCGTCACCAGCACCACGTCCGCGTACCCCGCGGCGATCGCGGCGACGGCGTGGCCGACGTGCATGAGGAAGGAGCCGCCGCCGACGGCGGTGCCGTCCACCCACCGAGGCATGATGCCCAGGTACTCGGTGAGGGCGGCCGGGGAGACGCCGGCGGTGGCGATGCCGTCCACCTCGTCCAGCGTCAGGCCGGCGTCGTGCAGGGCGTTGAAGGCAGACTCGGCGTGCAGTTGCAGCACGGAGTGGTTCGGCAGCACGCCGACCGTATCCGTCTCGGCGGCGCCGACGATGGCGACTTTGTGGCTGAGTTCGCGGCTGTCGAACATCGCGCTACCCCCCGGCCTGCACGAGCCGCCACGAGGGCAGCGTGAGCGCGTCGTTGACGTCCTCGAAGTCGATCTGCACCTCGGCGCCGACGGGTAGCGCCGCCGGCGTCGGGTCGTCGATACCGGCGAGGTTCGTCATCATCCGCCCGCCCTCGGTCATCTCGACCACGGCGATCACGTAGGGGGTGGCGAAGGCCGGGTGCCCGCGGTGCACGATGACGTAGGAGGCGAGGTTGCCGCGCCCGGAGGCGGTGAACCACTCCACGTCCTGCGAGTGACAGCCCGGGTACGGGCAGAACGGCCGAGGGTAGAAGTAGGCGCGGTGGCAGGCGCGGCAGCGCTGGATGCGCAGTTCGTGCCGCTTCAGCCCGTCCCAGTACTCGCGCGTCTCCGGCGTCGGCGTCGGCAGCGGCCGTGCGGGTGTCGTCATGGTGTCCACCTCTCGGTGCGTCCGAGGGCGCATGCTACCGGATCAGCGACAGCACCACCGGCCCCAGGATCGCGAGGATCAGCAGCCCCGCGCCCACCTTCAGGATCACCGGCATCCTCGACACCGGCTCCGAGGGCAGCCACTCCTCGTACACCGCCTCATCCGTGAGGTCGGGGTCCAGGTCGCCCTCGGTGCTCTCGGCCCAGCCGTCGTCAGATGGGGGTGTGGTCATGGGGGGAAGGGTAGCAAGGGGGCTCACGCTCGTCGTAGTCTCCCGGGATGGACGAGACTCCGACCGCGCGATGGATTCGCGAGCGCGACATCGACTTGATCGTGGCCGAGGAACTCCGTGCTTCGGACGCGTTCCGTACGATGGTGCTCAAGAGTCTGGTCCCGCCCTGGTCCGAGATGAGCGTCGGCGACATCGCGTCATCTATTGCTCAAGTGAGCGTGGACTCTGCAGGCGAAGGAGCTGGCGAGAGTGACCTTCACTGGGACATCCGGTTCCGGACCGGAACGAGGCTCGCCGTCCTCATCGAGAACAAGATCGATGCGCCACTCCAACCACAGCAGATCGAGCGCTATCAGACACGGGCTCGCAAGGAAGGCAATGGAGTCGTCCTCCTTCTCGCACCGACGAAGTACGACCCCGCGGGGGCCGACGGCCACCTGACCTACGAGTCCATTCACGAGCACCTGTCCTCGCGTGCCGCTACCGAGTCTGGTGAATTGGCCCAGCGCCTCGCATTCCGCGCCGAACTCATCGGCATCGCGATTCGGCGGTTCGAGACCGGGTATATCCACCGTCCTGACACGACGGTGACTGAGTTCTGGCGACGGTACAACGCGCTCGCAACGGCCCGGTCGCCGCGGCTCGCCCTATCGGTCGGCAGGCGCTCCGCGCGTTCCGGCCACATCGCGTTCCGTAGGGCTCTTCCTCACACGTTCGGGCTGGGGCCAATCCCCATCATTCACAAGCTGAGTGATGGCAATGTCGACCTTCAGGTTGCGCGGCGTGCAGGCGCCGTGGACAGAGTTCAAGCCCAGATGAAGATCCCCAGAGATGTGTTCTCCATCCAGCGAGCAGGTCAGTCGCTGGTGATCCGCATCGAGGTAACGCCGGTCGCCAGCATGACCTCGTTCGATGACTCCCAGCCGCAGATCATCGAAGGGATTGAGGCGGCTCATCGGTTGATGCAATGGTGGGACCAGGGCGGCGGCGAAGCGCTTGCAGCTGCGCTGGGAACGGATGAGTGAGGACTTCCTACACCAGCGGCCAGGGGTGGACGCGGCGCGCGAAGTCCTCCATCTCCGGGAGCACCGGGTGGCCGATGAGGTGGTCGAGGCGGGCGACGAGGGCGTCGATCTCGGAGCGGGAGAGCAGCGCGCGGAACGCCTCGGTCGTCGGGTCGGCGAGGGCGAGACAGCCGCGCACGCGCACCAGGTCCTCCATCCACGCCTCCGGCATCACGTTGCCGGCGTAGTCCCAGATCACGGTGCGGAACTTCTCGATGGCGTGGAAGCAGAGCCCGTTGTCGATGCCCCAGATGCGCCCGTCTGGGTCGAGCAGCAGGTGGCCGCCCTTCCGGTCCGCGTTGTTCGCGGCCAGGTCGAAGTAGGCGAAACGCAGGAACTGCTCGTCGTACCGGTCGCGGTCGCGTAACTCGAAGTAGTGCTCGTTCGGGTCGTGCTGGATGAACAGCTGCAGGGAACCCGGGCCGTGCGGCCCATCCTCGCGCGCCACGGTCGGCGGGATGATCGGCCAGTCGAGGATCATCGAGAACTCGTACGCGGCGACCTCGCGTCGGTAGAGGCCGTCCGGGAAGTCGTACAGCGGCTGCTCGCCCTGCTCGGGCTTGTAGATGGCGAGCCCTTCGCCGTGCTCCGGGTGCTGGAGCGTGGCGAGGTAGACGTAGTTCGAGGAGTGGTAGATCAGCCGGAGCTCGCCGAACTCGGCCTCACGCAACGCCTCGACGGCCCAGGGGGCCTCGGGCTTCCACGCGTTCACCAGCGGACTGTCGGCAGCGCTCATCGTGTTTCGATTATCGCCTGCCCGCGAAGCCCGGCATCTCGGGCCGGGCGCTGCTGCCCGTGCGGCGCGCGTGAGGCGTCGAGGTGGGCCGTAGCGGGCGCTGACGCGCCCGCCCTCACCCCCTTGCCCCCTCTCCCAATGGGAGAGGGGGATCAACATGTGATGGGGGTTGCACCCCCATCACGCTCTTCGCCCCCGCTCGCAGAGCGCGACGCGGTGCGTCGGTCGCTCGCGCCGAGGCGTTCAAGGCCCGCTCACTCCCGGATTCCGTACGCGCTGAGCCTGTCGAAGCCCATCCTGAGTCCGGCCACACCCCAGATGAGCCCGGACGGTCGCTCGGCGCGACGGCCAGGGGCTGCCGCCGATGTCTGCGACGCGCGTGAGGCGACGGCGCGCCTGCCTCAGCCCTTCGACAGGCTCAGGACGAGCGGAGTCGTGACCTCGGACGGTGCGAAGGCTCATCGGAGCGTGGTTAGACGGCGGGGGCGGTTCGACAGGCTCGCCGCGAACGGAGGACGGACCTCTCGCTCCCACTCCGTTCCTGCTCCTCCGAGCGAGCGGCGCAGCCGCCTCGCGTTCTGTGGCGGGGGCGAAGCCTCGATGGGGGTGCAACCCCCATCGAATCTCATCCCCCTCGCCCGCGCAGGGCGAGGGGGCAGGGGGAGTGGGCCGCCCCGCGGGACGCCTCGACCACCTCGCAAGCACCGAGGGCGCCCTTATCTCCTCCCTACACCCTCCGCCGTACTGTCCGCGCGGCGGCTGAGGAGGAGACACGCATGGACCGTTCCGACCACATCTTCCCGAGCGCAGGCGACGAGACGCCGGGCACGTCGATCAGCCGGCGCCAGTTGCTGCGTCGAGGGCTGCGCGGGGGGCTCGCCCTCGCGGCGGTCGCCGGCACCGCCCCGCTCGCCCTCGGCGACGCACAATCTGCCGAGGCCGCCGCGCCGCCGTTCTTCGGCGAGCACCAGGCGGGGATCGTGACGCCGCCGCCGGTGCGGGTGCTGTTCGCGACGTTCGACCTGCTCACGGACAGCCGGGCAGACGTCGCCGCGATGCTCCAGCGGTGGACGGCGGCCGGCGCGAGGATCACCGGGAGCGCGCCCGGTAACGCGGACGGCACTTCGATCACGGTCGCCCTCGGCGGGTCGTTCTTCGACCGGCTGGGGCTACAGGCGATGCGACCTGCGCGACTGCAGCCGCTGCCGGCGTTCACCGGCGACGCCCTGCAGCCCGCCTTCACCGGCGGCGACCTGGCCGTGCAGGTCTGCGCCGCCGAGGCGACCCTGGCGACCGCGATCCTCGATGAGATCACGACGCTCGGGGCGGGCGTCGTCGCGGTCCGCGCTGCTCAGGCGGGCTTCCGCGAGGCGGTGCCGGCACGGCCTCGCACCACGCCTCGCAACCTGCTCGGCTTCAAGGACGGCACCGTCAACGGGCCGTTCGCGGACGGGATCGTGGCGGACCAGCGCGTGTGGATCGGAAGCGAGGGGCCGGAATGGCTCCGGGGCGGCTCCTACGTCGTGATGCGGCGGATCGTGCTCGACGTGGCGGCGTGGGAGCAGACCTCGGTGAGCGCGCAGGAGTCGGTCATCGGGCGGCACAAGGCCAGCGGAGCGCCGCTGGGCGAGGCGCGCGAACGCGACCGCGCGGACCTCCGCGCGCGCGACGCCGCCGGGCAACTGGT
Source organism: Chloroflexi bacterium HGW-Chloroflexi-9 (assembly GCA_002840675.1). Classification (GTDB taxonomy): domain Bacteria; phylum Chloroflexota; class Dehalococcoidia; order UBA2979; family UBA2979; genus W-Chloroflexi-9. The sequence continues at coordinate 1,825 of PHBR01000035.1, read as the reverse complement.
GATCCCGGTGGATGCCCACATCCGCCGCGCGAGCCCCGGGCGCAACGGCGGGGCGCGGATCCTCCGCCGCGGCTACAACTTCGATGACTCCGCCTCGACGCCCTCAGGCGGGGCAGGGCTGCTGTTCCTGTCGTACCAGCGTGACCCGGCCCAGTTCACCCGCATCCAGTCGTCGCTGTCGGCGCTGGACGCCCTCAACCGGTTCAGCACCGTGACCGGCAGCGGCCTCTACGCCGTGCTCCCCGGCACGTCCGAGGCGGGCTGGCTCGGCGACCGGCTGCTCTCCGTCTGACGCCCGCGCCGGCGGCAGCCCCCGCCCGTCGCGGCGAGCGACCGCTATCCTCGAACGTGCGATGGAGAGGCGACCGCGCATGATCATGGTGCAGCGAGAGTTCCGGGTGCCGCGCGAGCACCGCGCCGAGTTCGAACGGCAGAGCCGCGAGGGCCTCTGGCCCGCGTTCCTGCACTTCGGCGCGCCGATGGTCGCATTCGGGTCGTGGGGCTTCGGCGGCCCCAGCGACCTCTTCGTCACGCACACCGCGTACGAGGACTTCCACCACTGGGAGGCGACCCGCGCCGGCGGCGCCATGTACCAGGACGAGGCGATGCGCGCGGAGGCGCAGGCCTTCCTCGACGTCTACGCGCAGCGTGGCGACCTCGTGGAGGCGTCCGAGGCGCAGCTGTTCGAACTCTTCGAGGGCGTCTCGCGGCCGCAGGCGTTCTACCGGCACGCCGGCCAGGCCGTGGTGCCGCCGCCGCCGACCTTCGGCAAGGGCTCCGTGATCTCGGAGCGGACGATGGCGCTGGAAACGGGCGGGCGCGAGGAGTTCGTGCGGCTGACGCGCGACGTCGTGTGGCCGTGGCTGGAGTCGCAGGGTGGTCGCGCGATCGCCACCGGGCACAACCTGATGGGCGCCTCCAACGAGGTCACCACCTGGTTCGCATTCCGCTCCTACGCGGAGTGGCACCGCTGCAGCCGCCCGGCGACGGCGCACGCGCCGCAGGCAGTGGTGGACGCGTACAGCGCCCGCGCCGCGCTGGTCCGGCACCAGCGGGGACGCCTGCTGATGATCGGCACCGACTTCGGGACGCCGGTGTGACCGACGCGCCGCCGGCGGACGCCGTGCTGATCGAGGCCATCGAGGCACTCGCGGTCGAGATCGCGCGCGAGGCTGGCCTCGAGGTCGAGCACGCCCTCCAGCGGGAGATCAGCGTCGACTACAAGCCGGATGCGAAGGGCAAACCCGCCGAGGCCGACCCGGTGTCGGAGGTGGACCACGCCGTGGAGGCGCTGGTTCGCACCCGCCTCGCCGAGCGCTTCCCGGGCCACGCGATCGTCGGCGAGGAGCTCGTCACGCCACCGCCCGCCGACGCGGAGTGGCTGTGGGTGATCGACCCGGTCGATGGCACCGCGAACTTCGTCAACGGCTTTCCGCTCTTCGCCGTCTCGATCGGCGTCCTGCGCCTCGGACGCCCCGTGGTGGGCGCGGTGTGGTGCGCGACGACGCACGCGCTGCATCCCGGCGTCTACCACGCGCACGAGGGCGGCCCGCTCCGCCTCGATGGCGAGGTGGTGGTGTCTGACCGCCCCACGAAGGTGAAGCGACGGCTCGCCGCCGTGCCGGGCGGATCGTCGGCCGGGACGAAGGGCTGGGACCATCGCGTCACCGGCTCCATGGCGATCGAGGCGGCGTACGTCGCGGCCGGGGTCTTCACCTGCGTCCCGTTCTGGGGGCCGCGCCTCTGGGACATCGCCGGCGGCGTGGTGCTGGTGCGCGCCGCCGGGCGCGAGGCGTGGATCCGCATCGACGACGCCTGGCAGCCG
>PHBR01000034.1 GCA_002840675.1 Chloroflexi bacterium HGW-Chloroflexi-9 | reverse complement strand
AGGCTCTGCGGGGGCCTCAGTGGCTGGTGCCGCGGGTGCCGGCGCCGCCTGGGCGGACGGTGCGGCCGGTGCGGGTGCGGCCGCACCCGCACCGGCCTCGATGGTCATGAGGGCGGCACCGACCTTGATCGTCTGGCCGGGGGCTACGTGCACCTTCGTCACCACCCCAGCGGTCGTCGAGGGGACGTCCAGCGTCGCCTTTTCCGTCTCGATCTCTAGGAGCGGCTGGTCCACGGCGACGGTGTCGCCCTCGGCGACCAGCACCTTCAGGACATCGGCCTCGGTGATGTTCTCGCCCAGGCTGGGGAGGGTGATCTCGGCCACGGCTTCGTTCCTCTCGTCCCGCGCGCTACAGCGTCGCCGGGTTCGGTCGTTCCGGGTCGATCTTCAACGCCTCGGCGGCGCGGAGTGCCAGGCTGACCGGCACCTGCTCCTCGCGCGCGAGCGCGGACAGTGCCGCGAACGCGATGTGGCGCGCGTCCACCTCGAAGAAGTCGCGCAACGCCTCGCGCGTGTCGCTCCGCCCGAAGCCGTCCGTGCCGAGCGCGACCACGCGCGCGTCCACCCACTTCGCGAGGCCGTCCGGGAGCGCCTTCAGGTAGTCGGACGCGGCCACCACGGTCTGGCCGTGGCCGAGTTGTTGGGCGATGAACGGCTCGCGCGCCGGCTCCGCCGGGTGCAGCAGGTTCCACCGCTCCACCTCGATGGCGTCGCGGCGCAGCTCCGTGAACGAGGTCACCGACCACACGTCCGAGGCGACCCCGAACTGGTCCGCGAGCAATTCCTGCGCGCGCAGCACCTCGTTCAGGATCGCGCCGCTGCCGAGCAGGTGGACGCGCGGCTGTCGGGCCTCGCCCATCGAGCGGAAGCGGTAGATGCCGCGCACGATGCCCTCGCGCACGCCATCGCCCGCGGGCATCGGTGGCTGGCGGTAGGCCTCGTTCGTGACGGTGAGGTAGACGAGGCGCTCCTCGCCCTCCACGAACATGCGCCGGATGCCGTCCTCGATCAGCACGACGATCTCGTAGGCAAACGCCGGGTCGTACGCGTGCAGCGTTGGTACGACCGAGGCAAGGACGTGGCTGTGGCCGTCCTGGTGCTGGAGGCCCTCGCCGTTCAGCGTCGTCCGTCCCGCGGTCGCGCCGACGAGGAACCCGCGCGTGCGTGCGTCGGAGGCGGCCCAGACGAGGTCGCCGACGCGCTGCAGGCCGAACATCGAGTAGAAGATGAAGAACGGCAGCGTGGTCACGCCATAGGTCGCAGCCGACGTACCCGCCGCGACGAACGAGGAGAATGAGCCGGCCTCCGTGATCCCCTCCTCGAGGACCTGGCCGTCCTTCAACTCCTTGTAGAAGAGCAGGTTCTCGCGGTCGACCGGCTCGTAGAGCTGTCCGCTGGAGGAGTAGATGCCGAACTCGCGGAAGAACGTCTCCATGCCGAAGGTGCGCGCCTCGTCCGGCACGATCGGCACGACGCGCTTCCCGATCTTCGGGTCGCGCATCATCAGCGCGAGCATGCGCACGAACACCATCGTCGTGGACGCCTCGCGCTCCCCGCTCCCGGCGAGGAATTCCGCGAACGGCTCGAAGGAGGGTGCTTCCACGGTGCCGTTGCGGACCCGGCGCTGCGGGAGCGACCCACCCAGGGCGGCACGCCGCGCGCGCAGGTAGCGCATCTCCGCGCTGTCCGGCGCCGGGCGATACAGGGGCGCTTCCGCCACCTCCTTGTCGGAGAGCGGCACCTTGAAGCGGTCGCGGAAGCGCAGCAGTTCTTCGACGTTCAGGTGCTTCTGCTGGTGGCTGACGTTGCGCCCCTCGCCCGCCTCACCCAGGCCGTAGCCCTTGATGGTGCGCGCGAGGATCACCGTGGGTGAGCCGCGGTGCGCGGCGGCGGCGGCGTAGGCCGCGTATACCTTCTCGGTGTCGTGCCCGCCCAGGCGCATCCGCCACAGTTGCTCATCGCTCAGGTGGGCGGCCATGCGCGCCAGGCGGGGGTCGGCGTCCCAGAAGTTCTTCCGGATGTAGTCGCCGCCGGCGACCGTGTACTTCTGGTACTCGCCGTCCACGATGTCACCCATGCGGTCGGCGAGGATACCGTCCGTGTCCTGGGCGAGCAGGGGGTCCCAGTCGCCGCCCCAGAGCACCTTGATCACGTTCCAGCCGACGCCGCGGAACACCGCCTCCAGTTCCTGGATGATCTGGCCGTTGCCGCGCACCGGCCCGTCCAGCCGCTGCAGGTTGCAGTTCACAACGAAGACCAGGTTGTCCAGGTGCTCGCGCGCCGCGAGCGAGATCGAGCCCAGCGCCTCCGGCTCGTCCGTCTCGCCGTCGCCGAGGAAGCACCACACTTTCTGGTCGGTGGGCTCCTTCAGCCCGCGCGCTTCGAGGTAGCGCATCATCCGCGCCTGGTAGATCGCCATCAGCGGCCCCAGGCCCATGGAGACCGTTGGGAACTGCCAGAAGTCCGGCATCAGCCACGGGTGCGGGTAGGAGGCGAGGCCGTCCGCGGAGAGTTCGCGGCGGAAGGCGTGTAGTTGCGCCGGAGTCAGCCGGCCCTCCAGGTAAGCACGCGCGTAGATGCCCGGGGAGGCGTGCCCTTGGATGTAGATCAGGTCGGCGCCGGATGGGTGGTCAGGCCCGCGCCACAGGTGGTTGAAGCCCACCTCGTACAGCGTCGCCGCCGAGGCGTACGTGGAGATGTGCCCGCCGATGCCCGGGAAGCGGTCGTTCGCCTCGCTGACCATCGCCAGCGCGTTCCAGCGGATGATGCTCTTGAGGCGGTCCTCCACCGGCAGGTTGCCGGGGTAGGTCGGCTGCTGCGACAGCGGGATCGTATTTACATAAGGTGTGCGCGAGGTCACCGGCAGGGTGACGCCCAGCCGCTGTGCCGCGATCTGGAGCGTCTCCAGCAGGCTGTGGGCGCGGTCCGCGCCCCGGCTGCGGGTCACGTCCCGGAGCGCGGCGATCCACTCCTGCGTCTCCACCCAGTCGGGGGTGGAGGGGGCCTCGTGGGGGCTGGCCGGCGTGTCGCTCATCGTGACTCCGGGGGCGGGCGCCGTCGCACCGAAGGGACGCGGGGAGCGCGGTCGCGAAGTCCGAGTGGGTCCGGGCGCGCCTCCGTGACTCCAGCCTACCGCAGCGCCGCTCCCGTCGCGTGTCGGGTTTCCACTGAGAGCCCTCGCGCCGTTGGTAGACTCGATCCATGACCACCGAGGCTGCCCCGCTCGGCTCGCTCGTCGCCTGCATCCGCGCCACGGGCGTGGCGTATGAGGCGGGGCTGCGCTGGCAGCGCACCACCGCCGCCGCCCTGCGCGCGGGCGATGGTCGTGAGGTGGTCGCCCTGATCGAGCACGCCCCCGTCTACACCGCCGGCGCGCGTGGTGGGCTCGCCTCGCTCCGCGTCCCGCGCGAGGCGTTACGCGCCCCCCTGGTCGAGACCGACCGCGGTGGCGACGTGACCTGGCACGGCCCGGGCCAACTGGTCGGCTACCCCGTTCTGGACCTCCGCGCGCGCGGCCTGCGCGCCGGCGACTACATCCGTGCTCTGGAGCGCGTCCTGATCGAGGCGCTCGCGGCGTTCGACGTGCGCGGCGAGATCGTCGCCGGGCGGCCGGGCGTGTGGGTGGATGGTGCGAAGGTGGGCGCCATCGGCGTCCGCGTCCGCGACGGGGTATCCACGCACGGCTTTGCGCTGAACGTGGATCCGGACCTCGCCTGGTTCGACGACATCGTCCCCTGTGGCATCGCGGATGCCGGCGTGACCTCGCTCGCGGCCCTGCTCCCCATGCCACCCTCGATCGACCGGGTGGTGGAGGCCGTCCGCACGTCCTGGGAGCGCGAGTTCGGCGCGACCCTGATCGGCGCGGAGACGTGGGACGCGCCCACCCGCGCGGCGCAGGCGTGGGCCGTGGAGCGGTGGGGGTGAGCGCCGCCTCGCCCATTCGCGAGCCGAAGCCAGCCTGGCTGAAGGCGCGGTTCCCCTCCGGCGAGCGCTTCGCGCATATCGAGGACCTGCTGCGGACGCAACGACTCCACACGGTCTGCGAGGAGGCACGCTGCCCGAACATCGGCGAGTGCTTCAACAGCGGCACCGCCACCTTCATGATCCTCGGCGACATCTGCACGCGCGCCTGCGGGTTCTGCGCCGTCACCTCCGGCCGCCCCGAGGCACTCGACCTGCTGGAGCCGTACCGCCTCGCGAAGACCGTCGACACGCTCGGCCTGGACTTTGCCGTCATCACCTCTGTGAACCGTGACGACGTCGCGGACGGCGGCGCGAGCGTCTTCGCTGCCTGCATCCGCGCGATCCGCCGCCTCCGGCCTGCGTGCGAGGTGGAGGTGCTGATCCCGGACTTCGAGGGCGACGCGGACGCCCTCGCCACGGTCGTCCGGGCGCGCCCGGATGTCCTGAACCACAACATCGAGACGGTGCCGCGCCTGTACGCGCGGGCACGGCCGCGCGGCGACTACCAGCGCACGCTGGAACTGTTCCGCCGGGCGCGGCGACTCGACGCGTCGATGCCCCTGAAGAGCGGGTTGATGGTCGGTCTTGGCGAGACGGAGGCAGAACTGCACGCGGTGTTCGGCGACCTGCGCCAGGCGGGCGTGGACGTGCTGACCGTCGGCCAGTATCTGCGTCCGACCGAGAAGCACCTGCCGGTCGCGCGCTACCTGCACCCGGACGAGTTCGCCGCCCTGAAGACGCACGCGCTCGGCCTCGGCTTCGCGCACGTGGAGGCGGGGCCGTTCGTGCGCTCCTCCTACCACGCGGGCGAGCAGGCCCGGGCGGCGCGGGATGCCGCGACGCATGCCTGAGCGGCTCGTGATCATTGGTGGCGACGCCGCCGGGATGAGCGCGGCGACGAATGCGCGCCGCAGCCGCCCCGCCGCGGACCTGGAGATCGTCGCGTTCGAGCGCTCGGACTGGGTCTCGTTCTCCGCCTGCGGCGAGCCGTACTACGTCTCCGGGGATGTCTCCCCGATCGAGGCGTTGCTCGTGCGCTCCGTCGAGGAGTTCGCGAAGTCCTCCATCACCGTGCACAAGCGCCACGAGGTCATCGCCATCGACACCGCCGCGCGCACGGTCACGGTGCGCGACCACCTCGGCGGCCGCGAGTTCACCGTCGGCTACGACCACCTGGTCTATGCGACCGGGGCCTCCGCGCGACGGCTCCCGATCGAGGGCGTCGACCTGCTCGGCGTCCACGAGATGCACGTCCTGGACGACGCGCTGGCCGTGCGTCGCCTGGTGGAGCAACGCCCGAGGCGCGCCGTCATCGTCGGTGGGGGCTTCGTCGGCGTGGAGATGGCGGAAGCGTTCCTCGCGAACGGCATCGAGACCACGCTCATCGCCGCCGGCGACGCCCTGCTTGCGGGCGCCTTCGATGTCGAGTTCGCGGCGCGCATCACGGAGGCGGTCCGCGGCCTCGGTGTCCGTGTTGAGACCGGCCACCGCGTCGAGTGCCTGCACGGCGAGGCCGGGCGGGTGACCTCGGTCGGCTGCGGGGACCGCGCGATCCCCGCCGACCTGGTGGTGCTGGCCGCCGGCACCGTCCCCAACGTGGCGCTCGCCCGTGCGGCCGGGCTGCGGATTGGCGAGAGCGGAGGCGTGTGGGTGGATGACCACCTGCGCACCAGCGTGTCCGGCGTGTGGGCCGCCGGGGACTGCGCGGAGACCACGCACCGCCTGACCGGTCTCCCCCTCAACCTGCACCTCGGCACCATCGCCAACAAGCAGGGGCGGATCGTCGGGTTGAACATCGGCGGCGCGGACGAGGTGTTCCCGGGCGTCCTCGGTACCGCCATCACGAAGTGCATTGACCTGGAGATGGCCCGCTCCGGCCTGACCGAGGCGGAGGCGCGGGACGCCGGCTTCGACGCCGTCGCCGTCACCTTCGAGGCCACGACCGCCGCGGGCTACTGGCCCGCCGCGCGCCCGATGTGGGTGAAGGCGGTCGCGGACCGGTCGACGCGCCGCATCCTCGGCGCGCAGATCCTCGGCGGGGCGACGGCGGGCAAGCGCATCGACGCGCTGGCGATGGCGATCTGGAACGAGATGACGGTGGACGCACTGCTCAACGTTGATCTCTCCTACACGCCGACGCTGTCGGGGGTGTGGGACCCGGTGCTGACCGCCGGGCGGGTCCTGCAGAGCGCCCTCGGGCCGTCCGCGACGCGCCCGCGATAACGCTCGGCGTAACGCCGGGCGGTGAGTTCACGCAGAGTTCTTGCGGTGTTCATCAGGGTTGATGCGCGTAGGTCTCCCCAGCGTATTGTCGATGGCCATGGGTCGTCGCCTCTTCCCGAACGTGTACGAAGGCTGGATCGTCGTCGGGTCGGCGGCCTTCATCATGCTCGCGATGTCGGCGTCGTTCTTCTACGGCTTCGGCACGATCTTCACCGAGGTCATCGACGAGTTCGGCTGGAGCGTGGCCGCGACCTCGCTCGCCTTCTCACTCCGCTCCGAGGTCGGCGGCATTGCCGCTCCGTTCGTCGGCGTGTTGATCGACCGCCTCGGGCCGCGCCGCGTGATGATCGGCGGGCTCCTGGTCTCCGCCGCCGGCATCGTGATCATGTCGCTCATCCAGGAGATCTGGCACTTTTACGTCGCCATGCTCGTGATCGCAGTGGGCTCCTCCGCGGCCGGCGGCCAGGTGGGCCTGGTCGCCGTGGCGACCTGGTTCGAGGAGCGCCGCGCCCGCGCGATGTCGTTCATGACGATCGGCGGCGGCCTCGGTGGCCTGCTCGTGGTCGGCATCGCGGCGATGGTGGAGATGATGGGGTGGCGGGTCGCCCTCCAGGTCATCGGCGCCTTCATGGCGACGGTGGGGGTGTTCGTTGCGCTGAACATCCGCGGGCGTCCGCTGAACCACCCGCAGCCGATGGATGGCATCCGCTACGCGGACGACGACATCATCCCGGAGCCTGCGGTGCGCTGGGGCATCCCCGTGCGCACCGTCCTGAAGTCCCGCCCGTTCCTGCTGCTGGCGATCGGCATGTCGCTATACGCCTTCGGCTCCACCACCTTCGTGGTGCACCAGATCCCCTACCTGGAGAAGGACATCGGGGTCTCGAAGGCGGTCGCCTCCACGAGCGTTGCGGCGTTCACGGTGTTCTCGATCGTCGGGCGGCTGGGCTTCGGCATCATCGCCGACCGCTTCCCGAAGACGGCGGTGCTCGCCGTCTCCACGGGGATGGTGGTGGTAGGCCTCGTGGTGCTGGCGCTCGCCAACAACTTCGTGACGGCGATGATCGCGATCCTGATCATCTCCCCCGGTTTCGGCGGCTCCATCCCGGTGCGCCCCGCGATGCTTGCGGACTACTTCGGCACGAAGCACTTCGGCACGATCAACGGCCTGGGCTCACTGATCATGACCACCGGTGGCGCGATCGGCCCGTGGTTCGTGGGACGGGTCGTGGACGTGACGGGTCACTACGAGTTCGGCTGGTTCGTCACTGCCGCCGTGACCGCGCTCGCGATCCCGCTCTTCCTCGCCTCCAAGCCCCCGGTCGCCCTCGCGGCGGAGGCCCGGCGGCTGGCCGAACTGGAGCCGCGCACCGAGGGCGGCCCGGATATGACGACGGCCGGGGGGCACTGAGCCCGCACCCGGCCGTCGCGTCCGAAGGAGCCTTACGACTTCTTCGGGTAGATCTCCATCAGCACGAAGTTCGAAGCGGTCGGGTGCACCCAGGCGTTGCCGCCGTTGGGGGCGCGGTTCACCTTGCCGCCGTTGTCGATGACCTGCTGGACGAAGCCGTCCGTGTCATCCGACTCGTAGGCGAGCAGGTAGATGCCCTCGCCGTGCGGGTTGAACGGGTTGACCCGCTCCTTCATGAGCTTGGCGATCGGGCTCTCGTCGGAGACCGGGCAGATCAGGTGGCACATGACCTGGCCGTTGAACCCCACCGGCTGGTAGGTGAAGTTCCCGATCGGGTTGTGCGCCTTCTCGCCGATCTTTGTCATGCCGAATCGCGACTCGTAGTGGGCGATTGCCTCGTCCAGGTCGTGCACGGCGACGGTGTAGTGCTTGAACGTGATCACGGAACGACTCCCATCACACCTCGGTTGGCGTGGGGAGACTAGCAGAGCGGGGAAGAGGGGGCGCGGAGGCCGCTGCCCGCTACGCCTCCGCGAAGAGCGGGCCACCCTTGTCCAGGATCGCGCCGGAGCCATCCCCGGCGATGACCACCGGGCGCTCCTCGCAGTAAACCTCGGACTCGCACTTCACGAACTGGAAGACCGGGGTGTCGCCGCGCTTCTCGAAATGGATGTGCCAGGTGCCCAGGACCAGGTTGTCTCCCCGGCCCTTCGCGATCTCCGCCTGCAGCGCCGCCACCAGTGCTTCGAGTTCTTTGAGGCCCATGCGTCCCGCCTTCCCTGTCCTCCGAGTGTACCCCGGGAGGGTATCGGCGGCGCTGGCCCTAGCCGCCGCCTTCCATAGAATGGGAGGAGCGAGGGGGTGCGCGTGGTCGTCCAGAACGCCGCCGGCAAGGCCAACACCGGCAACTACTTCGAAGACCTCACCACTGGGCGCGAGATCGTCCACGCGGTGCCTCGGACGCTCACCGAGGGCGACGCGGCGCTCTACATCGCGCTCACCGCGACGCGGCTGCCGCTGTTCTGTGACGCGGAGTTCGCCCGCTCGCTCGGCTTCAAGCGCGAGTTGATCCACGACCTGCTGCTCTTCCACACCGTCTTCGGGAAGTCCGTGCCGGACATCTCCCTGAACGCCGTCGCCAACCTCGGCTATGCCGATGTGCGCTTCGGCGTCCCCGCCTACCCGGGCGACACCATCACCGCCACGACGAAGGTCATCGGCCGGCGCGAGTCCAGTACCGGCGACACGGGCGTGACCTGGGTGCACACGGTGGGCCAGAACCAGCGCGGCGAGGAAGTCCTGTCGTTCATCCGCTGGGTGCTGATGAACAAGCGCGACACCTCCGCCTTCACCGGCATCGACGAGGCGCCGAAGACGCCGCCGCAGGTCGACCCGGCTCACTTCGTGATCCCGGCGGAACTGGACCTCGCGCGGTTCGACACTGGTGTGACCGGCGGCCGCTGGTTCTGGGAGGACTACGAGCCCGGCGAGCGCCTCCACCATGTGGAGGGCGTCACGATCGAGGAGGCGGAGCAGCAGATGGCTGCGCGCCTCTACCAGAACATCGCCCGCGCCCACTTCAACGCCCACGCCCTCAAGAACACCCGCTTCGGGAAGCGCGTGATCTACGGCGGGCACATCATCTCCATGGCGCACGCGCTCTCGTTCAACGGCCTGGAGAACGCGGTGCGCATCCTGGCCTTCAACGGCGGCACGCACAGCAACCCCACCTTCGCGGGCGATACGCTCTTCGCCTGGACCGATGTCATCGAGAAGATCGACCTCGGCCGGACGGACGCGGGCGCGCTGCGCCTGCGACTGGTGGGCGTGAAGAACGCGGACCCGTTCACGGAGGAGCAGCCCTTCAAGGTCGCCGACGACCAGGGCCGCGAGCGCTACCACCCAAACGTGGTGCTCGACCTCGACTACACGGTTCTGGTCCCCCGGCGGCGGTAGCCGCACGGAGGAAGAAGCAGCGTCGGTAGGCGAGCCGGCCGAGGGCAGCACGCCTCGACAACCCTGACATCTACTCGCGCGGCAAGCAGCGAAGGACTCGAACCATGACCACCACGAACGTCGCCCCGGCCACCGCTGCGCGCACCCTCGTCGATGCGGCCCAGCGCGTCGTCGACGCCGCCGTGAAGCGCGCCGCCCAGGTCACCGACCGCGGCGCGAAGATCGACGACTACCAGGTGCACACGGAGCGGATCGCGTACGTCGCCACGCAGGTGCGCGCCGCGCAGGACCTCCTCGCGTACGTCGAGCGGCTACAGGCCGTCGGGAAGCCGGACGTGCTGCAGGAGCGCATGGCGCACTCCTACGCCGCGGAGGTCACTCACGCCCTCCGCTCGCAGGTGGAGGCGGCCTGGGACGACTTCGGGCTGACCGAGGCGGACATCGCCCCGCTGCACACCCCGGAGGTCCGCGCGCTGGTGCGCGCCGGCATGGACGAAGGCGCGATCCGCGCGATCGGCCGCGAGATGATCGCCTCCGGCGGCCAGAACAACTGCGAACTCGAGGACGAGGTCGCCGCGCTCACGCGCGACATGGCGCGTGACTTCGCCCGCACCGAGGTGATGCCGATTGCGCAGGAGATACACCGGCAGGACCTGCTGGTGCCGGACTCCCTGCTCCAGAAGTTCTCCGCGCAGGGCTTCTTCGGCTCCTCCATCCCGGAGGAGTACGGCGGGACCGGTATGGGCGACCTGCCGATGATCATCATCACCGAGGAGCTCTCCGCCGCCTCCCTCGCCGCTGCCGGGTCGCTCGCGACGCGCCCGGAGATCCTGACGAAGGCGCTGCTCGCGGGCGGCACGGAGGAGCAGCGACAGCACTGGCTGCCCCGCATCGCCCGTGGCGAGGAACTCGTCGCGATAGCGGTGACGGAGCCGGACACGGGCTCGGACGTCGCCTCGCTCCAGACGAAGGCGGAGCCGGCCGAGCACAACGGCCAGCGGGGCTGGCGCATCAACGGCGCGAAGGCGTGGAGCACGTTCTCCGGCCGCGCCACCGTCCTCGCGCTGCTCGCCCGCACCGACCCGGACCCGAAGAGCGGCAACCGCGGCCTCTCGCTGTTCATGATCCCGAAGCCCCCGTTCGAGGGGCACCACTGGAAGTACGAGCAGCCCGAGGGCGGCGTGATGGAGGGCACCGCGAACCCCACGCCGGGCTACCGCGGCATGCACTCCTTCACCATCGCCATCGACAACGTCTGGGTGCCGCAGACCCACCTGGTCGGCGGCGACGAGGGTGTGGGCAAGGGCTTCTTCTTGCAGATGGGCGGCTTCGCCGCCGGCCGCCTGCAGACCGGCGGCCGTGCCTGCGGCGTCGCCCAGGCCTCGCTGGAGAAGGCCTGCCAGTACGTCGCGCAGCGCAAGCAGTTCGGCCTGGCGCTCGCCGAGTACCACCTGACCCAGTACAAGATCGGCCGCATGGCGGTGCTGATCGCGGCCTCCCGCCAGACCACGTACGCCTCGGCGCGCGCGTTCGACACGCGCGCCCCGGAGCCGTCCATGGCGAAGTTGCTCTCCTGCGACGTGGCCGGCGAGGTCTCCCGCGAGGCCCAGCTGCTGCACGGCGGCTGGGGCTACTCGGAGGAGGACCCGATCTCCCGCTACGTCGTGGACGCGCTCGTGCTGCCGATCTTCGAGGGCGTGAAGCCGACCCTCGAACTGAAGGTCATCGGCCGCGCACTGCTCGCGGGCGCCTAGCGAGAGGCGGCGGGCGTGAGCCACGACGCCCCACAGGTCCAGGTGAACAGCCGGGCCGAGTGGCGCCGCTGGCTGGAGGCGAACCGCAACTCCCGCCAGCCGGTCTGGCTGGTCACCTACCGGAAGGGCCACCCGCGCCACCTTCCCTACGAGGACATCGTGGAGGAGGCGCTGTGTTTCGGGTGGATCGATAGCCTCCTCCACAAACTCGATGCCGAGCGGTCGGCCCTCTACATGTCGCCCCGGAAGGCGGGGGGCATCTGGGCACGTTCGAACAAGCAGCGCGCCGAGCGCCTGGAGGCGGCCGGCCTCATGACCCCGGCGGGGCGCGCCGTGATCGAGCGGGCGAAGGCAGACGGCTCCTGGTCGCTCCTCGACGACATCGACCAGTTGGTGATGCCGCCTGACCTGCTCGCCGCGCTCGAGGCTGACCCGCTAGCGCAGAGCCGCTGGGAAGCGTTCTCGCCCTCGATCCGCAAGCAGTTCCTCTGGTGGATCAAGAGCGCGAAGCGAGAGACCACGCGCACGGCCCGCATCGAGGGCACCGTGCGCGCCGCACGGGAGAACGTCCGCGTGCCCGGGAAGGCCTGACCGCTACAGTGGTGGAGTCGTCACGGCAGGTACGCGACGACGGGACGAAGGGAGGAACCATCATGGCGTCACCACGCAAGAAGTGGGCAGCCAAGGGAACGACGCCGGATGCGACGCCTGTGGAGCGCCCGGTGTTCATGATGGCCCTCGCAGACGTCAGAAAAGACCCGCGTCGGGCCGCAGACCTGTTCATGAAGCACTTCGGTCTGTCGGGACCCGACCCTGAATCGGCGCCGGACGATCCGCCGCTGGTCTGACTGGCTACCGCGCCCGCGTTTCGAGGCGGGCGGGAGGCGCTTGAGGGCGCTACGGCGTGAAGGCATCCGTGCCGCCGCCGCTCGAGCCCAGCAACTGCGCATACAGCCCGCGTTCGACCCAGGCGCGATAGTGCTCGACGGGCCACCCCTGCTCAAGCACGAGGAACCGATATACGGTCGGGTGCCCGAGCGTCCAGATCACGGCAGCGGCGTCATCGACCTCCGTGCCGCGATCAGGGCCACCGCGGCGCGCGATCTCCTGGACCGGCTCGCGGTAGTTCTCGAAGCGCTGACGCGCGCGACGAACCTCGAGGTTCGCGACCTCACCGTCGACGGCCGCCGCGTCCTGGATCACGCGCATGATCGGCGCTGTGCGCCCATGCACCTCCACGAACCAGGCGGCGAGCAGCGCCACAATCTCGCTCGCGTCCGCGGCGTTTGCGGTACGGGCCCGCATGAACTCGGGCACGCTGACCGGCGCCTGTGCGCCCGCGGCTGAGTAGTCGAGGACCCGCGACAGCAGGTCGCGCTTCGCTCCCACCGAGTTGTAGATGGTCTGGACGGCCACGCCCGCCGCTTCCGCGATGGCTTCGATGGTGGTGCCGACGTACCCGCGCTCGATGAACAGCCGTCGAGCCGCTTCCACGATCTCGGCCTGAGTGGTCGCGGCCGCCCGTTCGCGCCGTCGCGTGCTGCGCTGTCCCTTGCCATCATCTTGCATTGTGCTAGTGTAACGTTCTAGTCACTGGAATAGCAATCTAACATTGTTCACATGACCCGGAGGAGGCTGCACCGATGAGGAGCGAGGGAACTCGGGAACGTCACGAGGTCATCGTGATTGGTGGCGGGCAGGCCGGGCTCGCGACCGGCTACTTCCTGGCCCGACGGGGCGTCGACTTCGTGATCCTGGATGCGAACGCGCGCACCGGTGACACCTGGCGGAACCGGTGGGATTCGTTGCGGCTGTTCACCCCGGCCGTCCATGACGGCCTGCCCGGCCTGCCGTTCCCTGCCGCCGCCAACGCGTTCCCCACGAAGGACGAGATGGCGGACTACCTGGAGGCCTACGTCCGGCGGTTCGACCTCCCCGTGCGGCACGGGATGGCGGTCGAGGGACTGACGGCCGAGGACGGGCATTACGTAGTGACGGCTGGTGGTCAGGACCTTGAGGCGGAGCAGGTCGTGGTCGCAACTGGCGCCTACCCGACGGCGCGGGTCCCCGCGTTCGCGCCAGAGCTGGCGCCAGGTATCCGCCAACTGACGGCGGCCGAGTACCGGAACGCGGGGCAACTGCTGGATGGTGGCGTCCTGGTGGTGGGGGCGGGGAACTCGGGAGCGGAGATCGCGATGGAGGCTGCCGCCGGTCACCAGACCTGGCTGTCAGGTCGTGGGACGGGCCAGGTACCGGCCCCCGTGTACGCCGCCAATGGTCGCTTCTTCTGGTGGTTCGCCTCCCACATCCTGACTCGAAACACGCCTATCGGTCGCAAGGCGCTGGCGAAGATCGAGTCCGGCGGCGGGCCGTTGATCCGGCTGCGCATGGCGGACGTGGTGGCTGCCGGGGTGGAGCGCGTGTCGCGCACCGTCGGCGTGCGCGACGGGCGGCCGCTGCTCGACGATGGGCGGGTACTCGACGTCTCGAACGTGGTCTGGGCGACCGGCTTCGTCGCCGACTACTCCTGGATTCGGCTCCCCGGGTTCGGGGACGACGGCACGGTCACACACGAGCGTGGGGTCGTGACGGGGTCGCCCGGGCTGTACTTCGTGGGCTTGCCGTTCCAGTCCGGATTCACGTCCGCGTTCATCGGCGGTGTGGAACGCGACGCGCGGCGGATTGTCGACGTGCTGGCAGCCGCGCGGCACCCACGGGGGACTCCTCACCCCGCGACCGCGGCAGGCGAGTAAGCCGCTCGTCTGACCGCTACCGCGCGCCGCGTTTTGAGGCGGGCGGGAGGCGCTTGAGGGCGTCCAGGTTCACCTCGATCGTTTCGTTGATGGTGGCGAGGGTGCGCTGGGCGTCGAGGATGCCTCGGTTGTAAAAAAGTGGGCCGAGTTGCTCTTCGACCTCCGCGAGGAGGAGCTGGACGGCGAGGTCGCTCCATTCCTCGTCGCGCTCTGAGCGCAGGTAGGAGGCGAGGCGAATCGCCGCGTGTTCCTTCTCCTCGCGGTCGAGTTCGTGGGGCATCGGGACGCTCCTCGCGCGGTCGCCGGGATCAAGGGGTCAACGTAGCATCGGTCTCCGGGAGCGCATCATGGCGGGTGGCACGGACGGGCGTCACGAGCACGACGAGGACTGCCGAGCGCTGTTTCGGGAGTGGTTACGCTACGGGTCTGTAGCGGAACTCAGGAGTGGGCAGGGATCAATACGCTACGGCCTCGTAGCGGAAGATACGGGTGGGTTCTCGCCGGACGACATCGCCAACGCCGCCCGGGAGCGCGCGATGTTCGAGCGGCAGTTGCGGGGGCTGGGGTGCTCCGTGGAGGCGCTGCTCGCGGAGTGGCGGGCCGCTCAGGCGGAGGCCGAGGCGGAGGCCGACGAGGACTGAGCGCGCCGGGGGTCCCGGCCGGGCGCCTTCGGGCTCAGCGGGGCGGGGGAGGCATCCCGTGGGGCACTTCGACAGGCTCAGTGCGAGCGGAATCAGAGGATGCGCCCTGGACGACGCATCGAGGACAACGGAGAGGGCCGGCGGAAACGTCCGCCGGCCCTCTCCGTTCGTCCTGCCTGAAGCGCGGGCTAGGGCTCGCGGTAGAGCTTCACGACGGTCACCTTGCCGGGGGCGGCCTGGAGGCAGAGGTCGCAGAGGGTGCACTCGTCGAGGTTCTCCTCCACGGTCACGACCTGGCCCTCGGCGGGGGACTTGAAGATGTCGACGGGGCAGGCCTCCACCAGCGCCTTGCAGAGCGCGGCGTCGCCCTGCAGGGCGGGGTCGAGATCGACTCGGATGAACATGGCCATCGTTACTTGCCCCTCAGCCCTTCCTCGATCAGCCGCGGGATGTCGCCGATGCGGTCCGCGACGGTGATACCGGCGGCGGCGAGGTTGGCGATCTTGGAGGTCGCCGTGTCCGCGCGCCCTTCGACGATGGTGCCGGCGTGGCCGAAGCGCATGCCGGGCATCTCGTCCATGAAGCGGCCCGCCATGAACGCGACGATCGGCTTCTTCGAGCCGGCGCGCTTCATGTAGTCCGCCAGTTCGTACTCGGCGCGCCCACCGGGCTCCGAGTAGATCGCGATCGCCTCCGTCTGCGGGTCGGCATCGAACAGCGGCATCAGTTCCGCGTAGGTGCTGCCGATGATGGCGTCGCCGCCGATGCTGACGGCGGTGGAGACGCCGAGGCCGGCCTCGGAGAGCGAGTTCGCGATCTCCACGGTCATGCCGCCGGAGCGGGACATCACGCCGACCTTGCCGGGCTTGAAGGCGCGCCGGGTCGCCTCCGCGGAGCCGCCGATGCCGCCGACACGGGTCTTGCCGGGGGAGATCATGCCGAGGCAGTTCGGGCCGATGATGCGCACGCCCTGCAGCTGCGCGTACTCCACGAACTGCGCCACCTGCTTGCGCGGGATGCGCTCGGTGACGACCACGATCAGCTTGATGCCGGCGTCGATCGCCTCGAAGACGGCGTCCGCCGCGCCGACGGGCGGGACGGAGACGACGGCGGCGTCCACGCGCTGCGCTTCGGTGAAGGCGCGCACGGTGTCCTCCACCGGCAGGCCGTGCACCTGCCGGCCCTTGCGGCCGGGGGTGACGCCGCCGAGGAGTTTCGCGCCGTAGTCCAGGCACTCGCGGGCCATCGTCACGGCCTCGCGGCCGGTGATGCCCTGGATGATAAAGGTCGTGTTCTCGTCGACCAGGATGCTCATCGGGCTACGCCTTCTTCATGTTCTCGACGGCGATACGCGCCGCCTCGTCCATCGAGACGGTGCGGTCGACGTACGGGACGCCGTACTTCTCGAGGATGGCGAAGCCTTCGCCCTCCCAGGAGCCGGGGATGCGGAAGAGGGCGATCTTCTCGGCCGGGTTGAAGCCCGCCTCGATGCAGCCCTTCACCACGCCGCGCGCGACGATGTCCACGCGGGTGTTGGAGACCACGTTCATCATGACCGCGATCTTCTTCACGTTCGGCCGGGAGACGATCAACTTCGTGAGGTTCGCCGCCTTGGAGACGGAGGGGTTGCCGCCGATCTCGCAGTAGTTGGCCGGCTTGCCGCCCGCCGCGCGCACCGCGTCGAACAGCGTCAGCGAGCCGCCGCCGGCGCCGATGATCAGCCCCAGGTCGCCATCGAACTCGGTGAGGTTGCCCGCGACGCCGCGCGGGTCCGCGCCGTCGATGCGTTCCGCTTCCATCTCGAAGTCGGTGGGCGGGCGCGCCTGGCGCTTCTCGTCGCCGACCAGGCCCAGGTCCTTCAGCAGGTCCAGGTGCTGACGCTGGGCTTCCTGCTCCATGTCCGCGTGGCAGTCGAGCGCGATGATGCGCCCGTCCGCGAGTTTGCCGATCGGGTTGATCTCGGCCAGCGTCATGTCGCGGTCCAGGAAGAGCCGCGTGAGGCCGGAGACGATGCGCGTGAGCGCCGTCAGGTCGTTGCCGGTGATGCCGACGTTGGAGACGGCGGTCTTGGCGATGTAGTCGGAGAACGGGCGCAGCGCGGAGAAGTGCGTCCGCGACAGGTGCTCCGGGTGCTGCTCCGCGACCTCTTCGATATCGATGCCGCCCATGTCGGAGAAGATGATGACGGGGCGCTTCGCGCGTCCGTCGTAGGTGACGGCGGCGTAGTACTCCTGCACGACCTGCTGCTTCTCCTCGACGAGGACGCCGACGGGGAGCAGGTCCTTGATCGGCAGCACGAGGATGTCGGCGGCGTGCTTCGCGGCCTCATCCGGGGTGTCGGCGAACTTCACGCCGCCGGCCTTCATGCGGCCACCGGAGAGCACCTGCGACTTCACGACGACCGGGCCGCCGATGGCGACCGCCGCCTCGCGCGCCTGCTCCGCCGTGGTGCAGAAGTGACTCTTGGGGAGCGGGATGCCGGCCTTCGCCAGGATCCGCTTCGACTCGTACTCGTAGAACCGCATGGGCGTTCCTTTACCGCGTCGCCGCGATCAGCCTCCGAGGGGAGACCGCTATCCCTCGATGCCGTACTGCTGGGCCATCTGCGGGTCGCGCTTCGCGATCATCACCGCCAGGTCCCAGATCACCTTCGCCTGCTTCCAGGTCGCGTCGTCCTGCATCTTGCCGTCCAGCATGACCACGCCGGAGCCGTCCGGCATCGCGTCCAGGATGCGCTTCGCGAACTTCACCTCGACCGGGTCAGGGGAGAAGACCCTGCGGGCGATCTCGATCTGCGAGGGGTGGAGCGACCAGGCGCCCACGCACCCCAGCAGGAAGGAGGAGCGGAACTGGTCCTCGCAGCCCTGCGCATCCGAGATGTCGCCAAAGGGGCCGTAGTAGGGGTAGATGCCGGCGTTCACGCAGGCGTCCACCATCCGCGCGATCGAGTAATGCCAGGGGTCCTGCTGCGCGGTCAGGCGCGCGGCCTCCGGGTTGGCCGGGTCGGGGTCGTTCCGCACGATGTAGGACGGGTGCCCGCCGCCGACGCGCGTGGTCTTCATCCGTCGGGAGGCGGCCAGGTCCGCCGGGCCGAAGGACATGCCCTGCATGCGCGGGCTGGCGAGGGCGATCTCCTCCACCTGGGCGACGCCGCCGCCGGTCTCCAGGATGGCGTGCACCATGATCGGGCGCTTCACGCCGGCGCGGGCCTCCAGCTGCGCGAGCAGCCGGTCGATGTAGTGGATGTCCTGCGCGCCCAGCACCTTCGGCAGCATGAGCACGTCCAGGCGGTCGCCGATCTCGGAGACGAGCCGGGTGACGTCGTCCAGGAACCACGGGGAGTCCAGTGCGTTGACGCGCGCCCAGCAGCCGACGTCGCCGAAGTCGTTGTCCTTGACCGCCTGGATGAAGCCCTCGCGGGCCGCTTCCTTCTGGTCGAGGGCGATCGCGTCCTCGAAGTTGCCGAGGAGGACGTCCACCTGCTTGAGGATGTCCGGGATGCGCTCCGCGAGTTTCGGGGTGACGACGGGGAGGAAGTGGATCATGCGGCTCGGCTTCGCCGGGATCTCGCGCCACGGTTCGGGCGCGCCGATGGCGAGCGGTCGGAAGAAGTCCTTCGGGCTGCGGAGCATGCGCTTCTCCATGCGGGGTGCGTGCCGCGGGGCATCCAGCGTACGAGGATCGGGGCGTCCGAGGCACGGAAGGTGCGTCGCAGGGACGCTATCCGGGCGACCCGGAAGCGTCAACGCTCGGGGGGGAGAGAGGGGTCACGACAGCGCGCTACGTGTGGCGCGGTGCGGAGGGTGGCGGATCGAATCCTGCCGGCCACCGGGTGGCCGAGTCCCACTCAACCTGTCTGAGGTCGGCCCCGGTGAGGTCGGCGCCGGTGAGGTCGGCCCCACGGAGGTCGGCCCCACGGAGGTCGGCCCAACTGAGATCCCCGCTGAGGTTGGCTCGGTTGAGGTTGACATTGCGGAGGTTGGCTCCGTTGAGGTTGGCTCCGTCGAGGTTGGCTTCGCCGAGGTCGGCTCCGCTGAGGTTGGCATTGCTGAGAATGGCTTTGCTAAGGATGGCCCCGCTGAGGTTGGCCTTGCTAAGGATGGCATCAGTGAGGTTAGCCTCTCGGACGTTGCCCCCGGTGACGTTGGCCTCTGTGAGGTTGGCCGTATGGAGGTCGGCCCTGGTGAGGCGGGCCCCATCAAGGTTGGCGCCGCGCATTTCGGCCCCGCCAAGGTTGGCCTCAATGAGGTAAGCGCTGCTGAGATCGGCGCCGCTGAGGTCGGCACCTCTGAGATCGGTCCGAACGAGGCGGGTATCGCTGAGATCGGCCGAGCCGAGATCGGCCCAACTGAGATCGGCCCCACTGAGGTTGGCCCCATTGAGTTTGGTTCTGCTGAGGTTGGCTCCGCTGAGGTTGGCACCGCGGAGGTTGGCCTCGACGAGGTCAATCCTGTTGAACGACGCCCCCGGCATGTGTACTCGCGGGAGGGCGATGGTCGCCTGACGCTGCGTCAGGGGTGCCAGTCGTTCCAGGGCGGACAGGGCCGCTTCGACGTCCATGCGCAGGGAGTCGCGTCCTGCATCCCCAGTGTCCTCAGAGTGGGGGCTGTGTGTCCGCAGGTATCCCATCAGGATCTGGAACACTGGCTCAAAACTTGCCTCCGATTCCTTCGCGACACGCTCCAGGGTGAACACGGCGCCCGCACGGATTTCGGGTATGGGTGCCGAATCCGAGGTCGCACCGAGTTGTTCAATGCCGCGGGACAACCGATCCGTGACCTGCCCCTCCGCAGCCAGTGCCACCTGTCGTTCCAGCGCGTTCACGCGCCGCAGCGTGAGCCAGGCAGTCGACAGCCCCGCGAGCAGCAGGACAACGCCCCCCACTATCTGCGCGACGGTCTTGCGAGCCTCATTGACCTGGGCAAACCGTTCGTCGCCCTGCGCCGGGGCCATCAGGTTCGGTAGCGACACCAGCGACCAGATGAACGCACGCACGAGGAGCGCCGCCACGACGAGGACCAACACCCACAGCCAGAACTGCCAGGTCGCAACCCGCCGCCAACACCAACCGGCGAGTGCTCGGAGGCCGGCGATCGATGCCCATCGTGGCATGTTCATCCTCACTGACGCGGGCCACCCGTTTGGCGGTCAGCCCCCCGCGCCGCCACCCTCGACGGCACGGGGATCCTAGCGGCCGAGGATCGGGCCGGTGTCGACGGCCTCGAAGGCGCTGCCGGGCACGGTCTTGAGCTGGCCCAGGTCGTCGTCGTCCCAGCGCGGGTCGGTGGCGCCGCTGATGTACCAGTTCGATCCGGTCAGGCGGGTTCGGTGTCCGCGACGGCCTCGGGCATGCGCTCGAGGATGAGGCGGGCGGCGAGGGCGGGGACGGCGATCACGAGGCCGAGGCCGGCGAGCGTGACGGCGTTGCGGAGGGGGGCGCGGGCGACCTCCCCGGCCATGCTCGATACCGCCTCGGCGAGCGGGGAGCCGTCGCTGCCGGCGAAGGCGACGACGGCGATGCCGAGCAGGCCG
>PHBR01000033.1 GCA_002840675.1 Chloroflexi bacterium HGW-Chloroflexi-9 | reverse complement strand
AGCGCCCAGCGCAGGTTCACGGCCGTCGGGCGTGTCGCGCCGAGGATGCTGGCGGCAGCCTCGATCGCCGCGTGGACGCCGCCAGCCGGCGCGAGCGAGGCGGCGAGTGCGAGGCCGTAGGCGGCGGTCACGCCGATCGCCGGGGCGCCACGGACACGCATCGTGGTGATCGCTTCGGCGACTTCGTCCACGGTGGCGAGGTCGAGGGTGAACGACTCCTCGGGCAGCCGCGTCTGGTCGAGCAGGCGCACGCGGCCCTGGTGCCAGGCGACGGGGACGTACGGCGGGCCGGGATGTGCGCTCATGGCGGACAGGGGAGGACGGATGTTCGGGCTGCGCAGCAGCGATCAGGCAGCGGCGCAGTCCGCCTAGTAAGTGAGGAGCGTCGTTACCGGGCAGCCACCGAGCCGGGCGCGCCCGTCCAGGGCGGCGAGTTCGATGACGAATGCGAAGCCGCCGACCTCGCCACCGCACTCCTCGACGAGGCGGGCGGTGGCCCAGGCGGTGCCGCCGGTGGCGAGCAGGTCGTCCACGATCACCACGCGGTGCCCGGCGACCGGTGGGGTACGGTGCATCTGCAGTTCGCTGCTCCCGTACTCCAGGTCGTAAGCGACCGAGGCGAACTCGTGCGGCAACTTGCCAGGCTTCCGCACCGGCACGAAGGGGATGCCGAGGCGCTCCGCCACTGGCACGCCGAAGATGAAGCCGCGCGACTCCACGCCGGCGATCAACGTCGCCCCCATCATGCGGGCGGCTTCCGTGAGCGCGTCGATTACCTCGCGACGGGCGTCCGGGTCGTAGAGCAGCGGCGTGATGTCGCGGAAGAGGATGCCCGGCTGCGGGAAGTCGGGGATCGTCCGGACGAGGGCGGCGATGCGGATGGCGTCGAAGGTGGTCACCCGGCGATGCTCCGCGCGCGCCCGTCACGCGTCAAGCCTCGCAGCCGCCCACCGCCTCGGATAGCATCGAGGCGTGAAGACACGCCCCGACGCCTCGACCTCCCCCGCGCCCGCCGAAGGCGATCCGTTCGCCCGGATCGCCGCGTTCTACGACCTCGACTTCGAGGACTACCACGACGATGCCTCCTTCTACATCAGGCTCGCCGACATCCACGGCGGACGGGTGCTGGAACTGGGGTGCGGCACCGGGCGCATCGCCGTGCCGCTGGCGGAGGCGGGCGCACGCGTCACCGGCATCGACATCTCCGAGGCGATGCTGGCGGTCGCGCGTGAGCGGGCTGGCGACCTGAAGGTCACCTGGCAGACGGGCGACCTCCGCCGGCTGAGGCTGCGCGGCCGCTTCGACGTGGTGTGCGCGCCGCTGGGCACGCTGCAGCACATGGACACGATCGAGGACTTCGTCGCCGCGCTCGAAAGCATGGCGCGCCACCTCGCACCGGGCGGGGTGGCCGTGGTCGACGTGGAGTCGCCGGTGCCGGACGACTTCGACCCGCTGCCGCAGCCGCTGATCGAGCACTGGACGAAGCCGTGGGAGGGCGGGATGGTCTCGAAGGTGGTAGCGGTCGCCGCGATCCCGATGTTCGGGACGAAGGAAGTCACCTGGCACTTCGATGTCGCGGACCGGCAGGGCCGCCTCACGCGCCAGACCACGCAGTTCAACCTGCGCACCTACACGCCCGGCGAGATCGATCTGGCAGCGCGCATCGCGGGGCTGCGCGTGGTCGCACGCTTCGCCGACTACGCCTTCACCCCGTATCACGACGGCGCGGAGCGCCTGGTGGTGCTGCTCCAGCGTGACGACGACGACATCACCTTCACCTACGACACCGGCGAGGGGGGCGTGTGAGCACGGCCATTGCGCTCGATGGGATGGGCGGCGACGACGCGCCGAGCGCCACGGTGGGCGGGGCGCTGCTGGCCGCGGCCGCCGGCATCGAAGTCATCCTGGTCGGTGACTCGGAGATCCTCGGGCGTGAGTTGAACGCGCGCGGTGGCGCCCCGGCGCACATGCGCATCGTCCACGCGCCGGACCAGGTGGGCATGGGCGACAAGGCCGCGGCGGACGTGCGCCGGAACCGGCAGACCTCGCTCTACATCGGCACGGAACTGGTGAAGCGCGGCGAGGCCGCGGCGCTGGTGACGATGGGCAACACGGGCGCGGCGATGGCGACGGCGCTGATCGTGCTCGGACGGCTGAAGGGCGTGGAGCGGCCCGCGCTGGGCGCAGTGCTGCCGGCCGGGGACGGGGCGGTGCTGTTCCTGGATGTCGGCGCGAACGCGGACGCGCGACCATCCCACCTCGTGCAGTTCGCACACCTCGGGTCTGCCTACATGCGCGCCGTGCGAGGGCTGGAGTCACCGCGCGTGGCGCTGCTCTCGATCGGCGAGGAGTCCTCGAAGGGCTCGATGCTGGTCACCGAGACGCACCAGTTGCTGGCGCACGACATCCGCCTGAACTTCATCGGCAACCTGGAGGGGCGCGCGCTGCTCAGCGGCGAGGCGGACGTGGTTGTGACGGACGGGTTCACCGGCAACGTGTGCCTGAAACTTGCGGAGGGCATGGTCACGCTGCTGTTCGGCGAGATGCGGAACGCGGCGCGTTCCTCGCTCCGCTCGAAGATCGGCGGAGCGTTGCTCCTGCCCTCGCTGCGAGGGGTGCGAGAGCGACTGGACTACCGGCAGTACGGCGCGGTGCCGTTGCTGGGGGTGGACGGTGCGGTCTTCGTCGGCCATGGCCGCAGCGACGAACAGGCCGTCGCGAACGGCGTGAAGAACGCTCACCACGCCGTGGAACAGGGCATGCTGGCGGCACTGACCGAAGCGGTATCGGGCGGCCTTCAGGCCTGAATATTCGCTAAGGATCGTGCGCTGTGCGCGTCCCGAGGACGTGCAGCGATGCAGCGCGCTCTATCCTTCATGGAGGCGGCACCGCAACTGTTCCTGAAGCGCCCGTCAGGCGGATGCTGTGCGCCCACTTCCCTCACTGGATGAGATGGCTGACCAGTTAACGCAGGCACACCCGCTGCCAGTGGGGTTCCTGCCGCTGATCATGCTGAATCCCGCTGACCCGGACACGCCGACCGCGTTCCGCGCGATCCTGGCCACGACGAAGGATGCGCGTGTCCGCCTGCGACAGGTAGGCCGGTCGCTCGGCGACCCCGAGGCGATCGCGACCGACACAGACGCCAGCCTGCAGCAATACGGTTATCGAAGGCTCCACTCTGCCGCGGTGATCTCCCTGCTGATCTCCGGCATGGACTCCGGCACGAACGCCCTCGATGTCGTCGAGTACTGGCGTCGGTCCGTCTGCGTGTCGTTCGGCACGACGATCCTGGTCCGTGACGATGTGCCGGAGGCGAGCCTGACCGCCGCCACCGGGATGCTCTACCAGATCGGATTCCTGTTGCTGGACATCGAGCGGTCGGACCTGACCGCGATGCTGCCGTCCCTGCGCACGCACCGGGGCGGGCTGGACGCGGACGGGGAGCGCGCGGTCCTGGGCTACGCCCTGCACGAACTGAGCGCGGTGATCCTCCAGCGGTGGGGCCTGCCGGCGACGGTTGTCACCGCGGTGCTGGAGCGGGAGCGGGGGCCGCTGGAGCGGAGCCGGCTGGGCCGGGCGCTGTGGGCGGCCGTGGAGGGGGCATACACGCTTGGCCTCGGTGGGCGCTTTTACCCACAGCGGCGTGAACTGGACCCGAGGTTGCAGCGTGCGATTGAGGGGTTCTACGGGTCGACCGGCGAAATGATCCGCCGTGTCGACCGTGTGCTGTCCGGGGCGATGCTGGACGATCCGCCGGCCTAGCGGTCGCTCATCACGGGCAGCGGAGATGATGCCCCGCTGGAGTCCGGGTCTACGCCGGTGCCACCGGCGGCCGGTGCCCAGCGCCACCACAGCCGCATCGCGTCGCGCAGCGCGTCCACCTGGGCGGCCGGCTCCTTGCCCTCGATGCAGGTTGACAGGTGCTGGTCCAGCACCACCGCGCCGACGGTGTCGATGCTGGCGCGGACGGCCATCAACTGCGTGACCACGTCCTCGCAGGCGCGCCCGCCCTCCAGCATGCGCGTGATGCCACGCACCTGGCCCTCGATACGCCGCAGGCGCGTCAGGAGTGCATCGTTCTCGCTGGGTTCCATGGCGGCACCACCTTCATCCCCGTCGCTGCATGTTCGCACGTCTGTGTTCGACGGGGTTGACATACCCGGAGGGGGTATGTAGATTGTCACTCAGCGGCGGGAACCGTGTCAACGGATCCCGAACCCGGGACGCGCAGCGTTCGCCGCTCATGCTGCTGGCCTCTGCCGGCAGGTTCACCGAAAGGACACGGGCGATGGCACACCCGACTGACACTTCTGACGCCACCTTCGAGCAGGACGTCCTGCAGAGCGAGATGCCCGTGCTGGTGGACTTCTGGGCTCCCTGGTGCGGCCCCTGCCGTATGGTGGCCCCGGTCGTGGAGGAGCTCTCCACCGACTACGACGGCAAGGTGAAATTCGTGAAGTTGAACACGGACGAGAACCCGAAGGTCGCTTCGACCTATCAGATCCGCTCGATCCCCACGCTGCTCATCTTCAAGGGCGGCCAGGCGGTCGGCCAGATCGTTGGCTTCCGTCCGAAGAGCGACCTGGCGAAGCACCTCGAGTCGGCGCTGGCGAACTAGCGCTCGTCTCGGCTGAGTGACGAATCGGGGCGGCCGCGAGGCCGCCCCGATCATTCGCTAGACCGTATGTGGGTAGCGCGGGGGCTTAGCCGCCGCCGAGGGGGATCGTCTGCGGCGCGTCCGGCTCGTCGCCATCGGCGCGGCGGCCCTTGGCCACGGAGCGTCCCTGCTTCGCCTCCAGGCGTCCGAGCGCACGGCCCTTGTCGGGCGTGGGGTCGGTCCTCAAGCCGTAGGCTTCACGGCCTTCGTGGTCCTCGGGCAGGTGTTCGGTGATGGGAAGACCTTCCTCATCGCAGAAGAGCAGTCAGTGGCAGTATTTCCACCGTTGCATCTCCTCGCAGGGACAGATCCAGAACTTCTTCTCGATCTCAGCCTGTTTGTCCTCAAAGAACATACAGGGGCAGAGCGGCTTCCCGAGCTCGTCCACGTTCTTGGCGAGGCCGATCACGAGGAACTCGGTGATCTCGGGCTGGGGGTGGAGGAACGTGCCGGACTTCTGTGCGAAGTTCTCCACGAACTTCTGCATCTTGGCGAGCGTCTCCGGCTTCGCGACGGCGCGGTCTGCGTCTGACGGCTGGTCGAGCGTCACGATGCCCCCTTCGAGTCCGATCAGTCTCGCCGCCACTGGCGGCCCTCGCAAGTGATGACCCCGTTTGAAGGGTGACCCCGTGACCGCAGCCCCATCCGTCCGTGAGATCGAGATCGCCATCGTCGGCGGTGGCCCGGCCGGCCTGGCCGCGGGCCTGTACGCGGCGCGCGCCCTGCGCTCGACCGTCATGTTCGAGGGCGGCGTGCTCGGCGGCCAGATCGCGACCACGGACGCGGTGGAGAATTATCCGGGCTTCCCGGACGGCGTGAACGGGCTCGACCTCTCCATCGCCATGCAGGCGCAGGCGGAGCGGTTCGGGATGGAGACTGTCTACGCGCGCGTCACCGGCATCCGCCGCGCGGAGGACGGGCGCTTCGCGCTGAGCACGGAGGGCGCGGGCGACTTCCTCGCGCGGGCCGTTATCTACACGGCGGGCGCTGAGTACAACAAGCTCGGTGTCCCGCGCGAGCGCGAACTGACCGGGCGCGGTGTCTCCTACTGCGCCACCTGCGACGCGGCGTTCTTTGCCGGCCAGGAGGTCATTGTCGTTGGCGGTGGGGACGCGGCGGTCGAGGAGGGTCTGTTCACCACGCGGTACGCCTCCAAGGTGACGTTGGTGCACCGGCGCGAGGAACTGCGCGCCCAGAAGGTGTTGCAGGAGCGCGCCTTCGCCGACCCGAAGATGGCGTTCGAGTGGAACAGCGTGGTCGAGGAGATCCTCGGTGACGAGGTCGTCGAGGCGGTGACGCTGCGGGATGTGAACACCGGCGCGACGCGCCGCTTCCCGACGAGCGCGGTCTTCATCTTCATCGGCCAGACGCCGAACTCGTCGTTGCTGGTCGATCTCGGCATTCCGCTGGATGCCGGTGGGCACGCGATCGTGAACGCGTGGATGGAGACGCCGGTGCCGGGCCTGTTCGTCGCCGGTGACGTCCGCTCTGAGGCCGCCCGGCAGGTCGTCTCCTCCGCCGGCGACGGCGCGACCGCGGCGATCCGTGCGGACCAGTACCTCACCCACCTGGGCGGCTAGCGCGCGTACGATCGCACCATGACGGATCACCCTCGATCACTGCGCTGGCTGCGCTACGGCGTCACGCTGCCGGAACGAGGCGTGCGCGCGACGTTCGCGGCGGCCGGCGGGCTCGTCCACGAGACGGCGCAGGTGGTCCTCCCGCGCATCGTCCGCGGCTCCCGGCTGTACGAGGCGACGGCGAAGAACGCGCTGCGCGTGGCGGTGGAACTGGTCGGCGGGGTGGTGGATCCCCGCGCCGAGCCGGACCAGGTGGGCGCGGGCCGGATCGCCGTGAAGAAGACGGCGGGGAACGTGGTGGAGGTCGGCGCGATCGCCGCGATCGGCTTCTCGCCCCTCTGGTTGCTGGCCGCCGCCGCCGATGTCCTGAACGGCTCGCGCGTTTACCTCCGCACGCTGGAACGCGAACTGCAGGCGGCTGGCATCCTGGCGTCGGACGTGCACTTCGCCTCGGTCGATCACCTCGTCGGCGCGCTTGAGGGTACGGTCGGCAACGCGGCGCGGATGATCGACCTGCCGCCCGTGGAGCTGGCGGAACTGAAGCAGTCGATTTCGGAGTTCCGCAGCGACGCCGGTTCGCTGCCAGCCCCTGCGGAGATGGCGTCGCTGTTCAACGCCCTCGTGCGGACGGCGCGGGAGGAGCGCCGCTCACTGCTCGAGGTGTCGAGCGGGGTCGGGCTGGCGTTCCTGCACTCGGCGGGGCAACTCACGCAGGAACACCTGGTGACGCCGTACCGGCAGGACTGGGCGCGGCTGCGGGGTGAGGGCTTTGGCGCCTCCGCCGCGCGCGTCGGCGAGCCGTACCGTCGCGCCATCACCGGCCACTTCGACCCCTCGCGCACCACGCTCACCGAGCGCGCCTCGCGCGGCGTCAGCGGCTGGGCGCGTGCGCGCTGGGCCGGCTGGCGCGCACGCCGAGGCGGCTAGCAGCCGACTCGTGCCCGTAGTGCGCCCTCGACGGGTGCGCCGCTTATCATCCCAGCGGGAGTGGATGGTGCCCGGTGGTGTCCGCGGTCTTCAAAACCGTTGCGGGGCCGCGTCGCGGTCCCGGGTGGGTTCGACCCCCACGCACTCCCGCCAAGATCGAGCCTCGGGGCACGGTGAGCCATCGCTGAGATCGCTGAGCCCAGGACTCGTCCGCCGCTGACGGAGCGCGCCCGCGCCCGCGGGGCGTGGCTGGTCGCCGCGGCGACGTTCCTCTTCTGGCTGTCGCTCTATTTCTACGTCCCGTTCCTACCGCTGCGCGCCCAGGACCTGGGCGCCTCGAACACGATGCTCGGGGCGGTGGTCGCGTCCTACGCGATCGCGCAGGTGGGGCTCCGCATCCCCATCGGCATCGCCGCGGACGCGTTGGGACGGCGGAAGCCGTTCGCGGTGATCGCGCTGGTCGCATCCGCCCTTGGCGCGTTGTGGCTGGCGCTCTCGCCGAACCCGTGGTCGCTGTTCGCCGCGCGCGCCGTCACGGGCATCGCGGGCGCGGGGTGGGTGGCGATCACCGTCCTGTACGCCTCCTACTTCGCGACGGGCGACGCGGCCCGCGCGATGTCGCGGATTATGGCGGTGAACGCCGTGGCGCTGGTGCTGGCGACGTTCATCGGCGGCCTGCTCGCGGACGCGCTCGGCACCGACAGCACGTTCTACGCGGGCGTGGTGGTGGCCGCCGCCGGCGCGGTGTTGCTGCTGCTGGCGGAGGAGCCCCCGCTCGCCGACCGGCGACCCTCGTCGCCGCGCCTGTTCCTGGAGATCGCGCGCGTCCCGCTGCTCGTCACCGTCTCGGTGATCGGCATCGCCGTGCAGTTCGTCTCGTTCGCGACGAGTTTCGGCTTCGTCCCCGTGTACGCCGAGCAGATCGGCGCGACCGACGCCGAGGTGGGCTACATCACGACGGCGATGTTCGCGACCTCCGTGGTGGGGACGCTGCTGGTGCCGTGGATGGTGGCGCGCTCCGGGTACGCAGTGACGTTGCTCATCGGCGTGCTGGTGACGGCGATCGCCGCCGCTGTGGTGCCGCTGACCTCCGACGTGTTGGAACTGGGGGTGACGCAGGCGCTGAACGGCTTCGGCCGGGGCTCCACGAACGCGCTACTGATCACGCTGGCGGTGCTGGCGGTGGCGCCGGCGCAGCGCGCGACTGCGATGGGCGTCTACCAGGCGGTGTACGCGATCGGGATGCTCTCGGGCCCGGTCGTCTCAGGCGCCGTGGCCGACGCGGTGGGGATCGAGGCGGTGTTCTACCTCTCGACGGCGGTGGCGCTGGCGGGCGGGGTGCTCGTGTTCGCTCGACCGCTGCCGCGGTCCTGACCGACCGGCGCGAGCCGCCTCGGGCCGTCGTCTACATCCGGCGGACGGACGTCCAGGTGACGAGGAAGACCACGAACGCGACCGTGGCGGTCGCCATGAACATGCCGATGCCGAGTTGCGGGCCGTAGGCGGACACCGCGAACGCCATCGGAAGCGACCCGATCGGCTGCACGCCGTGCGACATCTGGTTCACCGCCATCACGCGGCCTCGCATCTCGCCCGGCGCGATCTCCAGCAGGAGCGTGGCGTTCAGCGTCATGGCGACGGAGTGGAAGACACCGGCGAGCGCGAGGATGGAGAGCGACAGCGCATAGTTGGATGACGCGGCGAACCCGGTGAGTAGCGCGCCGTAGCAGATGTAGCCGAGCAGCATCATCCGGCCGCGGCTCTGCACGCTGCCGAGCCAGGCGAGCGTGAACAGACCGACCAGCGAGCCCCACCCCATCATCGAGGAGAGCATGCCGAAGCCGGCGTTGCCGCGGTGCAGGACTTCCTCCGACACCACCTTTAGGAACGGGATGTAGGGGTAGATCAGCAGCGAGGGGATCACGGAGACGGCGATCAGGCCCAGTATCCGCCGGTCCCGCCAGCAGTACTCGAAGCCCTCTTTCATCATCTTGACCGGCCGCGAGCCGCTGCGCGCCTGGACCTGGCGGGTGACGCGGCTGATCTGGAGCGTGGCGACGACCGCCGCCAGTTGCAGGACGACCAGCGCGATCAGCGCCGAGGCGACGCCCCAGGTCGCCATCATCACACCGAAGCCGGACGGTCCGAGGACGCGCGAGATGTTCTGCACCATGGAATTCACGGCGATCGCGTTCTGGAGCGTCTCGTCCGTGGTCACGTCGTAGACGAACGCCTGGCGTGCCGGCTGGTTGATCGACTGCGCGAGGCCGCCCCCGAAGGCGATCGCGTACACATGCCAGACGTGCGCGAGGTCGGCGAGCACCAGCACTGCGAGCGTGCCGGCGAGCGCGGCGTCGAGCATCGTCGACAGCACGATCACCACCCGTCGCGGGAAGCGATCGGAGAGGTAGCCGCCGAAGGGCGCGATCAGCGTCCCCACGCCGCCTCGGAACGCGGCGACCGCGCCAAGTTGCACGGCGGAGCCGGTCATGTCGTAGACGAGAGCGAACAGCGCGAGTTGCTTCGCCCACTGGGCGAAGCCGGCGGCGAGCGTGGAGGCGGTCAAGTAGCGGAAGTCCCGCAGCCGAAAGGAGACGAAAATCTCCGCCAGCGTCGCCTTGCGGCGCTTCACTGGCGGCCCGGCAGGCGCGGCGAGGGGCGCCTCGTCCGCGGGTACGGGCGGCTCCTGGATGCCGGGACGGTCCGTGCCAGTGGTCATCGGCGCCTCGATTGCGGGCACGATACACCCGCGGGGGAAGCGGTCGAAGGTCAGCCGGGACGGTGCGTCACGAGGAAGGCCGCCAGGGTGGCGGCGAGCCGTTCCGGGTGCTGGAGATGGAGCTGATGCGCACCGGGGAGCATTTCCAGCCGGCCCCGGGGTAGAAGACGCGCCGCCTCCTCTGCGGCGTCCTGGCTGCTCACCGTGGACTCCTCGCCGCGCCCCACCAGCACCGGGCAGGTGATCGCCGGGAGGATCGACCAGTTGTCGAACTGCGGGTAGTCCGCGAGCGTCCGCGGGTCGAGCCGTTGCTGATAAGCACCTGGCTCCACCTCCTCGTAGCCGGTCTCCGCGAGGCGCCGGGCGATGGCCGGTGAGATCCCGGGCGTGACGCGCCCGATGCCGGCCACCACCTCCTCGAACGAGGCGAACCGCCGAGGTGGACGCGATCCCGCCTCGCGCAGCCGTTCGTGCTGCGAGTCCCGGGGGCGAGGGTCGATGTCGAGGAAGGCGGCCGCCCAGACGCGGGCGGGGAAGCGCGCGGCGAACTGCATGGCGACGAGCGCGCCGGTTGAATGGCCGACGAGCGCCACCGGCCGGCCGATGGCGTGTACGACGCGGTCGAGGTCGCCAACGTACGCCTCTACCCCGTAATCCGGTGCGGGGTCGGATCGCCCATGCCCGCGTGCATCCGGGGCGATCAGGTGGAACCCGGGTAGATGGGAGGCGACCGGCTCCCACACACCGGCGTGCTGCGCCGCGCCGTGGAGCAGTACAACCGGCGGGGCGCCGTCCTCACCCCACTCCAGCAGGTGCAGCCCGGGTGCGCTGTCCGTGAGGTACCGGCTGGACGGACGGTCGGTCATCGTGTTCTCCCACGAGAGGGCAGCGGCGCGCGCATCGTACTGTGCCGGGATCCGCCAGCCGCGACCGAGGCCCGTTGCGTCCGTATGATGCCTGTCTACCGAGTTGTCGGTCCCACGAAGGGGGCCTCGTGCCGCAGCGCAAGATCTTCCACGGCTGGTGGATTGTGCTGACCGGCGCGGTGCTGCAACTGTTGCAGGGCTCACTGCTGGGCCAGGCGTACGGCTCCTACATCGTGGTGCTGGGCGCCGACTTTGGCTGGACCCGCACGCAGTTGTCGCTCGCCTCCGCCCTCCGCGAGATGGAGGGTGGGATCGTCGGGCCGTTGCAGGGATGGCTGGTCGACCGTGTCGGTCCCCGGCGCGTGACGCGCGCCGGCATCGTCATCTTCGGCGCCGGTTTCATGCTGTTCAGCCAGGTCCAGACGCTGGGCATGTTCTATGCCTCGTTCATGGTGATGGCGATCGGCGCCAGCCTGATGGGGTACCTGACGATCACCACGGCAGTGGTGCAGTGGTTTGTCCGTCGCCGCTCGACCGCCCTCAGCCTGACCAGCGTCGGTGGCGCGCTCGGCGGGGTGGTCGTGCCGATCACGGTGCTCGCCCTGGAGACGTTCGGCTGGCGCGCGACGGCGTTCGGCTCCGGCGTGCTGGTGATGGCGGTCGGCCTGCCGATCACTCAGTTACTGGTGCACCGTCCCTCGGACAAAGGCCTGGGCCCGGACGGCGCGCCGATGGTGGAGGGCGCGGCCAACTCGACCAACGCCATGTCCCCCGGCGACTTCACGCTGGGCGAGGCGCTGCGCCAGCCCTCGTTCTGGTGGCTCTCGATCGGGCACGGGTTCGCGTTGTTCGTGGTGGGCGCCGTGAACACCCACATGGTGTCGCACCTGACGGAGACGCTGGGCTACTCGCTCGGCCGGGCGGCCTTCGTCTACTCGATGCTCACGCTGATGTTCATGTTTGGCACCCTGGCCGGAGGCTGGATCGGGGACCATTCCAGCAAACGGTTCATGGCCTTCGGCTGTATGGGCGCGCACGCGATCGGCATGCTGCTGCTGTCGCACGCCGCGGCGACTTGGATGGTCGTGTCCTTCGTGATCATCCACGGCCTGGCCTGGGGGATGCGCGGGCCACAGATGGCGGCGCTGCGAGCCGACTACTTCGGCGCCGGCGCGTTCGGGAAGATCATGGGCGTCTCGAACATGATCGTCATCGTCGGCGCCATCTTCGGGCCGGTGTTTGCCGGGCTCGTCTACGACCAGACGGGCAGTTACCGCATCGGCTTCGACACCCTGGCCGTGCTCGCCGCCGTCGGGTCGATCTTCTTCGCGCTGGCGAAGCGGCCGAAGCCGCGTGTGACCGCCGAGGTCGCGCTGTAGCCCTCAGGCGGTGCTAGTCGAGGTCGCGGATCACACGCGCGGCCCACAGGAATGCGCCCATCCCGACCAGTGCGAGGCCGACCGCGCCGAGCGCCCACTGCGGCCCCACGACCTCGGCGAGCAGCGCGATGCCGAAGATGCCGAGCGACTCCACGCCGTCGTCCAGCAGCATGATGCTGCTCACCCGCCCTCGGTAGGCGTCGCTTACGCGCGTCTGGATCATGATGTTGACGAGCGACTGGCGGCCCGCCTGCCCCACGCCGAGCACGAGCACGATCGCCATGCTGAGCCACAGCACCTCGGACGCGGAGAACGCCATCAGCGCCACGCCGAAGATCACCATGCTCGCGATCAGCAACTTGCCCTGGCGACGGCTGGGCAACGAGGCGATGAGCAGCGACCCGACGAGCGCGCCGACCGCGGTCATCGTCAGGAGCAGGCCGATGCGCACCGCAGCCTGGTCCGCGTCCGTGCTCAACACCTCGCGCACGAAACCTGGCAGCAGGCGCTGATAGGGGAGCGAGAGGGTGGAGCTGAGGCCGTGGATCAGGAGGAGCCAGATGAGGACGTGCTCCGTCTTCAGGTAGGCGAGCGTTTCGGCCATCGCACGGAGGCCGGCGCGGTCCTTCTTCGTCGGGGCTGCGGGTGCCTCGGTGCTGCCGCCGTTGGCCAGGGCGGCGCGGGTGCGCGCGTTGGTGATGGGGACGGGGAAGAGCGCGAGCACGGCGAGGACGTTCATTACGGCCATCAGTGCGAACACCCAGGACGGGCCGGCGACGGCGATGAGCACGCCCGCGAGGGCCGGCGCGGCGAGGCGCACGACGTTGAGGACGAAGACGTTGAGCGCGAACGCGTTCATCACGCGATTCACGCCCACGATCTCCGGGATCATGGACTGACGCGCGGGCAGGACGAATGAGTTCACGATCCCCTGTGCGATCGTCGCGAAGATCAGGTGTTCAAACTTGAGGTTATCGGTGAACAGCAGCACCGCGATCACCGCGGCGAAGACCGCCACGAGTGCCTGTCCGGTCTGAATGATCGCGCGCCGGCTCAGCCGGTCGGCCAGGACGCCGCCATACAGCGCCAGCACCACGCGAGGCATGGAGTTCGCGAGTTCCAGGAAGCCGAGCGCGGCGAACGACCCGGTGATCTCGTAGGCCAGAAAGCCGCGCGCGACCTGTTGCATCTGGAGCGCGCCCCAGTTGCCGGTCATCGCCAGGATGTACCAGCGGAACGCCGGCACATCGATCAGCGAATCGAAGGTACGGAAGCGGCGCTCGCTGGGCGGCCCGTCAGCCGGTCCGCCTGCGGCGCTGGGTGCTGGCCCTTCCGGCGCGGCCGGGGCGGCGCCGGTGCTCGTACGGTGACTATCGTCACCTGAGTCGGTACTCAATCTCCACCCTCACTGGTCATGGGTTGATCGCCGCGTTGCCGCGTGCCGCCGCATGGTACATGCCCCGTCCAGTCGAGGAAGCGGCTGCCGTTGTTCGTTCTCTGATTCTGCAATACTGCGGCTGCCTGCACGGCCCGGCCGGGACTGCGGGCGTGGCGAAGGGGTGGTCGAGGATGAAACTCGGACTGTCGATCGGGTACTCGGGGGCCGAACTGGATATCCCCGTCGACCTCGTGCAGCAGGCGGAGCGGCTCGGGTTCGACTCCGTGTGGACGGCCGAGGCGTACGGCTCGGACGCGATCACGCCGCTCGCCTACCTCGCCGCGAAGACGGAACGCATCCGCCTGGGTACCGCGATCATCCAGGTCGCCGCGCGTACGCCGGCCGCCGCGGCCATGGAGGTGCAGACGGTGGACGCGCTGGCCGGCGGTGGCCGTGTGGTCGCGGGCCTCGGCGTCTCCGGGCCGCAGATCGTGGAGGGGTGGTACGGGGTGCCCTGGGGCAAGCCGTACTACAAGCTGCGCGACTACATCACGATCATGAAGAAGGTCTTCGCGCGCGAAGAGCCGGTGACGCACCAGGGCCGCGAGATCTCACTGCCCTACGAGGGGCCGGGCTCCGCGCACATGGGCAAGCCGCTCAAGTCGATCCTGCACATGAACCCGCACCTGCCGATCTTCCTCGGTGCGGGGAACCCCTCCAACCTCCGGCTGGCGGGCGAGCTCTGCGACGGGCTGCTGCCGCTGGGCTTCGTGCCGTCCAGGATGGCGGACTACCGCGAACGCCTTGAGGAGGGGTTCGCGCGCTCCGGGGGCGAGAAGGCGATTGGCGATGGCTTCGAGTTCCAGCCGAGCGTGGTCGTGAACGTGACGGACGATGTCCGGGGCGCGCTGCGGGCGATGAAGCCGCGCGTGGCGCTATATGTGGGCGGTATGGGCCACCCGGAACTGAACTTCCACAACCAGCAGATGGTGCGCCGTGGCTACGGCGAGGCGGCGGCGCGCATCCAGGAGTTGTACCTGGCGGGCCGCAAGGCGGAGGCGCTGGAGGAGGTCCCGGACGACTACTGCGACGAGTCCGCCCTGGTGGGGCCGCCGGCGCGCATCCGCCAGCGCTTCCGCGCGTGGGAGGACTCTGGCATCACCGGCCTGACGGTCAGCACCCGCCAGCCCGAGGTGGTCGAACTGATGGCGGACATCACCGGCGCCAGCAAGGGCGCGACGGTCTAGGACGAGGCGAGCGATGACGATCACGCTGAATGTGAACGGCGCGAGGCGCGAGGCGGCGCACGGCGAGCGGAACCTGCTCTCCTTCCTGCGCTTCGACCTCGGGCTGACCGGGACGAAATACGGGTGCGGCGAGGGGCTGTGCGGGGCGTGCACGGTGCTGGTGGACGGCCAGGCGCTGCGCTCCTGCATGACGACGGTGGGCGCGGTCGCCGGCGGCGAGGTCACCACCATCGAGGGCCTGTCGCCCGGCACCTCCGTGGAGGACCTGCACCCGGTGCAGCGCGCGTTCGTGGAGGAGCAGGCGATGCAGTGCGGCTACTGCATCCCCGGCTTCATCATGGGCGCCGTGGGCCTCCTGAACCGGCGGCCGGACGCCTCCGCCGGCGAGATCCGGGAGGCGCTCGCGGAGCACATGTGCCGCTGCGGCACCTACCAGCGCATCGCCGCCGCCGTGGAGCGCGCCGCCTCCGGGGAAGGTGCCTCGTGACTGGGTCAGAGCGCGTCTCCGCATCGCCCTCCACCTCGCCGCTCCGCATCGTCGGCGACGTCACCGTCGGCTTCCCCGCCTCGAGGACCGGCTACGGCCAGGCGACGTACGGCAACACCCAGCCGCAGACCGAGCGCGCGACGTGGATCGCCGTGTGGCCGGACGGCAGTGTGACCGCGTACGCCGGCAAGGTGGAGTACGGCCAGAACATCCGCACCGGACTGGCAATCGAGGTTGCCGACGAGTTGCGCGTCGGCCTCGATGACGTCGAGGTGGTGCTGGGCGACACGGACCGTGTGCCGTGGGACATGGGCACGTTCGGGAGCCAGTCGACGGCGCGCGTGGGGTGGCAACTGCGGAAGGCCGCAGCGACCGCGCGCGAGGCGATCCTGGCGCTGGCCTCCGACCGCCTCGATCTCCCAGCCAGCGATCTGGAGGCGAGCGCCGGGCAGGTGCGCCCGAAGGCCGACCCCTCGCGCGGCATCTCCTACGCGGATTTGCTCGCTGGCCAGTCGATCGAGCGCGAGATCTCGGAGCGCCCGGCGGTCTTCGGGCCGTCCGAGTTCACGCTGATGGGCCGTGCCCAGCGCCAGCGCGTCGACGCGCTCGACCGGGTGACCGGGCGCGCCGTCTACTCGCAGGACGTGCTGCCCGCAGGCGTCCTGTACGCCTCGATCCTGCGGCCGCCCGCCTACGGCGCGCGTCCGACGCGCATCGACCTGTCGGCGGCGGAGCGGATGCCCGGCGTCGCGCGCGTGGTGGACGAGGGCGACCTGATCGCGGTCCTCGGTGAGAGCGACGAAGCGGCGGCGCTCGGCGCGCGCGCGGCCGTGATCGACTGGCAACTGCGCGAGGGCCAACCGTCCCGCTTCGACATGCCGGCGCTGCTCGTGGAGAGCGGTGTGGACGGCTACGCGGTGCAGGAGGCCGGCGACCTGGACGAGGGCTTCCGGGCCGCCTCAAGCGTGATCGAAAGCACCTACTACATCCCGTACATCGCGCCCGCGCCGATGGAGCCGCGCGCCGCGGTCGCGGTGTGGGAGGGCGACCGGCTCACGGTGTGGGCGGGGACGCAGCGTCCCTTCGGCATCCGCCAGGAACTCGCAGCCGCGTTCGGCATCGAGGAGTCGCGGGTGCGCGTGATCGCGCCGGAGATCGGCGGCGGCTTCGGTGCGAAGTCCCCCTACGGCCTTGCGATCGAGGCGGCACGCCTGGCGAAGGTCGCGGGGCGACCGGTGCGCGTGGCGTTCACGCGGGGGGAGGAGACCATGTGGTCCAACTTCCGCCCGGCCGCGATCGTGCGGATCAAGAGCGGCTTCGACGCGCACGGCCGGATCACCGCGTGGCAGAGCGACGCGTACCACTCCGGAGAGCGCGTGATGATCGGCCGCCGAGGCGCGGACACGCCGTACGACGTGCCGCACGTCCGCTCGCTCGTCTACCGCTCGGACAGCCCGTTGCCCTCGGGCTCCTACCGCTCGCTCGGGGCGGCGGTGAACCACTTCGCGCGCGAGACGCACATGGACGAGATCGCCGAGGCGGCCGGCCTCGACCCGGTGGAACTGCGGCTGCGGAACCTCTCGCACCCGCGCTTCCGGCGCGTGCTGGAGACGGCCGCGTCCGACTTCGGGTGGTCCGGCCCGCGCCTCGGCGAGGGTCGTGGCGCCGGGATCGCGCTCGGCATCGATGTCGGCTCGTACGTGGCGACCGCCGTCGAGGTGTCGGTGGCAGGCCGTGACGTGCGCGTGCATCGCGTGCAGGCGTCGCTGGACTGCGGCCTGGTCGTGAACCCAGAAGGCGCCCTGAACCAGATGGAGGGCTCCATCGTCATGGGCCTCGGCGGGACGCTGTTCGAGGCGAGCGACTTCGAGGACGGGCGGCTGTTGAACGCGGGCTTCGCGCGCTACCGCGTGCCGCGCATCGTGGACACGCCGCGGATCGACGTGCGCTTCGTCGGCGACGACACGGACCCCTCGACGGGGGCGGGTGAGCCGGGGCTGGTGCCACTGAGCGCGGCGGTGACGGGCGCGGTGTGGGGCGCCACCGGCGTCCGCCATCGCGAACTGCCGGTGACACGCCACCTGTAGGTCGCGCTACCCCTTCGGGGTGTCCTTCTCCGTCCAGCAGGCGCTGAGGCCGCAGAGCGTGCACTTCATCTCCGCCGGCGCTGGTGGGGTCTCCTCGCGCGGCGCGGTCGTGGGCGTGGTCGTGGCGGTCGAGGTCACTTCGAGGCCTCCTGGATGTGCTTCAGCAGGAACGAGCGGACCGTCTGCACGGTCTGCGGGACGACTTCCGGCGGACGCCACTCGTCGATGCGAGTGCTGTTCGGCAGCAGCCGGTCGACCTCCAGGCTCACGGCGGTGGGATGGGCGGCGTCGGCGCCGGTGAGCACGAGCATGGGCGTGGTGATCGAGGGGATGCGCTCCTTCGGCACGCTGAAGACGAAGTCGTCCTGGTGCCACATGGCGTTCCCGAACGCGAGCAGTTGCTCGGTCGTCAGGTCGTCCCGCTTCGCGACGAGGTCCTCGCCCCAGGGCTTCCAGATGTTGTCCTGGAACACCTGGGTGTTCGTCTCCACGAGGCCGATTGGCTGTTCGAGGACGCCCGCCACCATTCGCCCCGGCTGGCGCTCGGCCTGCTTCAGCAGGTACGAGCAGCCGATGCAGCAGCCGAGTGCGACGTACCGATCGATCCCGAGGTGATCGAGGAGCCCCAGCTGGTCGTCAACGTATGACGTCCACGGGTCCTGCGTGTCGAGCGGGCCGGTCGACTGGCCGCAGTTGCGCTGGTCCATGGCGATGACGCGGAAGTCGTCGCGGAACGCCTCGATTGGGTTGAACGGCATCCGGCTCCAGAACGCGATCGCGGAGTTCATCCCGCCGGGCGCGATCAGGAGCAGCGGGAAGCGGTCGCCCCCCGCGTCTTCGTAGTAGAGCGAGGCGTCTCCGCGCTGGTAGGTCGGCATGTGTGTCCCCCTTCTGATCGAACGCGGCGAGTGTAGACGCGCGACACATGCGGCGATCCCTCCCCCGTGCTGCCTCGTATGATGCGCGCCTGCAACGACGACACGAGGGGTGGACGATGGACCTGGGACTCACGGGGCGCGTGGCGATCATCACCGGCGGCAGCGAGGGCATCGGCAAGGCCGCGGCGCTGTCACTGGCGCGTGAGGGCGCCCGCGTCGCCATCGCCGCGCGCCGGCCGGACGTGCTGGAGGCGGCCGCCGCCGAGATACGCGCGGCGACCGGCGGCGAGGTGATCGGCATCCCCTGCGACGCGCGCGACGAGGCGCAGGTGCAGGCGATGGTGGCGCAGGTCGTGGAGCGCTGGGGCACCGTCGACATCCTGGTGAACAACGCCGGCACCTCCGCGGCGGCACGGTTCGAGGACGTGTCGGACACCACGTGGGACGGCGACCTGGGGCTGAAGCTGTACGGAGCGATCTACTGCGCTCGGGCGGTGCTGCCCCACATGAAGGCGGCGGGTGGCGGGCGCATCATCAACGTCACCACCCCCGGCGGGAAGGCGCCCGGCGCGAACTCGCTGCCCACCTCGCTCGTACGTGCGGCGGGACTCGCGCTGACGAAGGCGCTCTCGAAGGACTACGCCGCGGACGGCGTCCTGGTGAACTCCGTGTGCATTGGCCTGATCAAGAGCGGCCAGCACGAGCGCCGGTACGAGCGAGAGCAGGAGCGGAACCCCTCGCGCACCCTCGACGAGTTCTACGCGGGGATGGGGCGGAATGTGCCGGTCGGCCGGGTGGGTGAAGCGGCCGAGGCGGGCGACGTGATCTGCTTTCTGGCCTCCTCGCGCGCCAGTTACCTGACCGGCACCGCGATCAACATCGACGGCGGCTCCTCGCCGGTCCTGTAGCCCTCGGAGGTCACGCCATGCTCGAGCGCTTCAAGGTCCCCGAGCACGCCCGGGTCTACGTCCCGGTCGAGCAGGCGCGGCGCGCGACGGAGCAGATCTTCGAGAGCGTCGGGCTGTCGGGGGAGGACGCCGCTCTGGCGGCGGACGTGCTGATCACGAACGACCTGCGCGGCGTGGAGTCGCACGGCGTCTCCAACATGCTGCGGACGTACGTGGCCGGCTACCGCGCCGGCACGCTCAACCCGCGCCCCGGCTTCACGATCACCCGCGAGACGGCGACCACGGCGGTGATCGATGGCGGCGGGGGTCTCGGTGTCCACGTCGCGCCGAGGGCGATGGACGTGGCGATCGCGAAGGCGCAGGTGAGCGGGCTGGGCGCGGTGTGCGTGTTCAACGTGGGCCACATGGGCGGCTCCGGCTACCACGCGATGCGCGCGCTGCCGCACGACATGATCGGCGTGGCGATGTCATCGAGCGGGCCGCCGTCCGTGCTGCCGACCGGCGGAGCGGTCACGCGGCTGGGGACGAACCCGCTGGCGTGGGCGGCACCGGCCGGGGCGATGCCACCGTTCGTGCTGGACATGGGCACCTCGCAGGTCGCTCAGAACAAGATGCGGCTGGCGAAGCGCGTGGGGGCGATGGTGGAGCCGGGGTGGATCGCAGCCGCGGACGGCTCGCCGATCATGGAGCGCGTGCCGGTGCCGGACACGTGGATGCTGTTGCCGCTGGGCGGCACGCGCGAGCAGGGCTCACACAAGGGCTACGGGCTCGCCTCGGTGGTCGACATCATGTGCAGCACGCTCACCGGCCTCGGTCCCGGGTTCCTGGCGCTGGTGCCGGGCTTCCACATGCTGGCCTATCGCATCGACGCGTTCGTGGATGTGCCGCAGTTCAAGCACGACATGGACGCGTTCTTGCGCGGCATGCTGGAAACGCCCACCGCGCCCGGCGTGGACCGCGTCGTCTACCCCGGCCTGCTGGAGGCCGAGGAGGTGCCGCGACGCCTCGCGGAGGGCATCCCGTACCACACCGAGGTGGTGGAGTGGTTCGGCACGGTCGCGAAGGAGCAGGGGCTCCGTTTCGACTTCGTCTAGCCGTCGATCACCGCGACCGCCTCGATCTCGATGAGGTAGTCGGGCGCCGCGAGCGCCTGCACGCCCACGAGGGTGCTGGCGGGCGTGTCCCCGGTGATAAACTCGCCTCGGACGGCGCGGTAGGCCGCGCGCATCTCCGGCGTGTAGTTCACGATGAACGTGGTCATCTTCACGACATCGCCGAAGCCGCCGCCAGCGGCGGCCAGCGCCGTCTGCAGGTTCGTCAGCACCTGTCGCGTCTGCGCCGCGAGGTCGCCGGCGCCGACCACGTTCCCGGAAGCGTCCGCGGCGACCTGCCCCGCGATGTAGACCGTGGTCCCGCCCGTCGCCTTCACCACATGGGTGTAGCCGACCGGGGTATTGATGTCTGCCGGGTTGATCCGTTCGATCGCCATCGCTGCCTCCTCGCCTCACTCGCAGAGCCGCTCCGGCCACGGTATCGCGATCGCATAGGCGCGCCCCGGGGTACGGTGGAAGTATGAAGCCGTGGGAGATGCTGGGCACCGCGATCACGCCGGACGGCAGCCGCCTGGAGTTGCGCCGTCACGAC
Organism: Chloroflexi bacterium HGW-Chloroflexi-9; assembly: GCA_002840675.1. Classification (GTDB taxonomy): domain Bacteria; phylum Chloroflexota; class Dehalococcoidia; order UBA2979; family UBA2979; genus W-Chloroflexi-9. Next base: position 12,003 of record PHBR01000033.1, on the reverse strand, counting down.
GGTGACTACGTGATGGCGGGCTGGGCATGGGCTACACGCTCGCCGCTGTGCTCGCGCTGCTGCCGGCACGCGCCACCGCCGTGGTTGGCGAACTCGTCCCCGAGGTGATCGAGTGGAACCGCGGCCCCCTGGGCCCGCTCGCCGGGAACCCGCTGGACGACCCGCGCACCGAGGTCATCCAGGGGGACGTGGCGCAGATCATCCGCGACAGCAACGGGCGCTTCGACGCGATCCTGCTGGACGTGGACAACGGGCCCGACGCGCTCACGCAGCGCGGGAACGGCTGGCTCTACACCCCGGCTGGCCTCGCCGCCTGCTACCGGGCGCTGCGCCCCGGCGGCGCGCTGGCGGTATGGTCCGTGGGCCACGACCGCATCTTCGAGGGCCGGCTGCGCGCCGCGGGCTACGCGCCCTCCACGCACCCGATCGCGGCGCACGGCTCGAAGGGCCGCAGGCACGTCGTGTTCCTCGGGCGGCGCAAGTAGCGCGTCACTCCGCCTCCAGCCGATAGATGCCGCCGCCCGCGTAGTCCGCGATCAGCACCTCGCCGTTTGCATCCCGCCCGAAGGTCACCGGCGCGCCCTCCAACGTCGCGATCACCGCGGGGATCGCGACGCCGTCCCTGGTGTCGAGCGCGAGCACCTGGCCGCTGCAGAAGTCCGCGAAGAGGTAGCGCCCGAGCAGGTGGTCGAGCGCATCGCCGCGATAGATAACGCCGCCAATCACGGCGCACACGCCCTCGGCGTGCTCATAGGTGGCGACCGGCGGCGACAGGCCGCCCGTGTCGCAGTCGCCCGCGTCGAGGCAGCGTGCGCCCTCCAGGATGCTCCAGCCGTAGTTGCCGCCGGGGAGCACGCGGTTCACCTCCTCGGTGGAGGAAGCGCCGACATCTCCGAGCCAGACATCGCCGGACTCGGGGTCGATGTCCATGCGGAACGGGTTGCGGAAGCCGTACGCGAAGATCTCGGGCAGCACGTCGTCGCGGCCGGCGAACGGGTTATCGGCGGGCACCACGTACGGGTTCGCCGCGGTGCTTGCGCTGACATCGATGCGGATCACCGTCGCGAGGAGGGTGGTGGTGTCCTGGCCCTGCTCGAACGGGTCGAGCGAGGCACTGCCGTCACCGATCGAGAGGTACAGCATCCCGTCCGGCCCGAAGCGGACCGTACCGCCGTTCTGGTTGTAGCCGGGCTGCAGCGCCTCCAGCACGACCAGCGCGCTCCCCGGCCCGGCCTGGCCCTCGACGACCTTGAACCGTGCGAGCGTGGCACGGGGCGGTTCGTCCGCCGCGAAGTACCACGCCCACAGGTGGCCGTTCTCCTCGAATGCGGGGTCGAGTGCGACCGAGAGCAGCCCTTCCCCGAGGTCGTCATCCACGAGCGCGCCGAGGTCGAGCAGTGAGGCCGTCGCGCCGTCGTCCTCGACCAGCCAGATCGCACCGCCCTGCTCCGCGACGAACGTGCGCCCGTCCGGGTACGCGCCCACCTCGACGGGGCGGTCGAAGGTCGTGCCCGCGAGGGCCGGGGCGAGACGGACGCCGGGATCCGAGCACGCCGTGGCGAGCAGCACCAGGAGCGAGACAGTGATCGCGACGAGGGCAAGGCGCATCGCGAAAGGGTAACGCGCGGCCTCGGGGCAGCGTTGTACCATGACGCTTCCGCAGCACGTTCGGGAAAGGTGGCCATCCATGACCATGACCGAGGAGCCTCGCGTCATCGGGACTCGCCCGATCCGCCCGGATGGCGTGGACAAGGTCACCGGTCGCGCGACCTACGGCGCGGACGTGCGGCTGCCGGGGCTGCTGCAGGGGCGCGTCAAGCGCAGCCCGCACGCCCACGCGATCATTAAGCGCATCGACATCTCGCGTGCCCTCGCGCTGCCGGGCGTCATGGCCGTGGTCACCTTCGATGACCTCCCCGAGCCGCACGAGCAGGTGATGGAGACCGTGCGCGGCCCGATGCCGACGGCGTGGGACTCCGAGCGCATCCTCGCCCGCCGCAAAGTGCTGTTCCGTGGCCACCCGATCGCGGCGGTCGCCGCCCTCAACCACCACGTTGCCGAGGACGCCCTCGAACTGATCGACGTCGAGTACGACGTGCTGCCGGCGGTCGTCACGATCGACGACGCGCTGCGACCGGACGCGCCGATCCTGCACGACGACGGCAAGGATGCGCTGGTCCCCGGCCTGTTCGAGCCGGTCGACGGGCGTCCCTCCAACATTGCGCGCACGATCCACCTCGGGTTCGGCGACCTGGAGCAGGGGTTCGCGGACGCGGACGTGATCATGGAGCGCACGTACGAGACGGCGATGGTGCACCAGGGCTACATCGAGCCGCACAACGCGACGGCGGTGTGGAGCCAGGATGGCAAGGTCACGATCTGGACCAGCACGCAGGGCGCCTTCGGCATCCGCGGCAACGTCGCGCGCACGCTCAACCTCCCGGTGAGCATGCTGCGCGTGGTCCCGGCGGAGATCGGCGGCGGCTTCGGCGCGAAGAACGTCGTCTACCTGGAGCCGCTCGCGGCGCTGCTCTCGAAGAAGACCGGTCGCCCGGTGCAGTTGACGATGAACCGCACCGAGGTGCTGGAGGCCACCGGCCCCACCTCCGGCACGCGCTCTTGGGTGCGCATCGGTGCGAAGCGTGACGGCACGCTGGTCGCCGCGGACATCAAGCTCTGGTACGAGGCGGGCGCCTACCCGGGCTCCCCGGTCGCCGGTGGCGCGCGCTGCGCCCTGGGGCCGTACATCGTGCCCAACCAGCGCATTGTCGGGTACGACGTGGTGGTGAACCGCCCGAAGGTGGCCGCGTACCGCGCGCCGGGCGCGCCGGCCGCTGAGTTCGCCGTCGAGTCGCTGTTGAATGAGATCGCGGAACGCCTTGAGATGGACCCGATGGACTTGCGGTTGAAGAACTGCGCCGAGCAGGGCGCCCAGCGTAGCGATGGCGCGACGCATGGCTCGATCGGTGCGCGCGACGTGATGAAGGCGGTGATCGACCACCCGCACTACCGCTCCGAGACGCTGGGCAAGGACCAGGGTCGAGGCATCTCGATGGGCTTCTGGCAGAACGGCGGCGGCGAGTCCTCCGCGTACGCGAACGTGCACTCGGACGGGCGTGTGACGCTGGTGACCGGTTCGGTCGACATCGGCGGGCAGCGCGCGTCCCTGGCGATGCAGTTCGCGGAGACGATGGGTATCCCGTACGCGGACGTGAACTCGCTCGTGGGCGACACGGACACCATCGGCTATACGGCGAACACCGGCGGCAGCCGTACCACGTTCGCGACCGGCCTCGCGGTGGTGCAGGCGGCGCTCGATGTCCGCCAGCAGCTGGAGCAGCGCGCCGCGAAGATCTGGAACGTGGACGCCTCGACCGTGTCGTATGACCCGGCCGACGCTTCCCTCCACGGCCCCGATGGCAACGTGATGACGTTCAAGGAGGCGGCGAAGCGGCTCGCCTCCACGGGCGGCAACATCCAGGGCCAGTCGGACATCATCTCCACGACGGTGGGGAAGGTGGGGGCGTGCTTCGGCGCGAACATCGTGGACCTGGAGGTGGATCGGGAGACCGGCAAGGTCACGATCCTGCGCTACACCGCGGTGCAGGACGTCGGTAAGGCGATCCACCCCGCGTACGTCGAAGGGCAGATCGAGGGCGGCGTGGTGCAGGGCATCGGCATGGCCCTGAACGAGGAGTACATCTATGACGCCAACGGGCGGATGGTGAACTCCTCCTTCCTGGACTACCGCATGCCGGTCGCGAACGACCTGCCAACGATGGAGACGGTGCTGGTGGAGGTGCCGAACCCCGGCCATCCCTTCGGCGTCCGAGGCGTGGGCGAGGTGCCGATCGTGCCGCCGCTCGCGGCGATCGCCAACGCGATCTACGACGCCGTCGGCGTGCGCGTGACGCGGCTGCCGGCCTCGCCGACGTGGTTGCTGGAGCAACTGCTCACGGCCGAGGAGTAACACGCGTGGCGGTGCTGCACGTCCCCGCCTCGCTCCGCCAGTTCACCGGCGGGGCGGACCGTTACGACCTCGGCGGCGCCACGCTGCGTGAGGTGTTCGAGGGGCTGCGGAACGTCGCGCCGGACCTGCTCCCGCGCCTCCTCGATGGCGACGACCTCCGCGCCGACATCGCGGTGGCGATCGACGGGTCGATCCTGGAGGGCGGGGAGTTGTTGCTGCCGGTCACGGACGCGACGGAGATCTACCTCGTCCCGCCGATCGGCGGTGGGGCCCGCTAGATCGAGCCGGCGCGGTCCCTGATCCACGGCATGCGGCGTGCCCGGATCTCCTCGGTGAATGAGCCACCTGTGGGGCGCTCCGCGCGCTCGACGGTGATGAAGGCGCGCGGCGCGATCTCCATGATCTGCGCGCGTACCGAGTCCAGTGACCGCCTCGGGATCACCGTGATGGCGACCTCCACGGTGCCGCGCATGCCGTGTCCATCCATGCGCGTCACGCGCAGGCCGCGGGCGCGCAGTTCCGTGGAGACGGAGATCGCGTTGTCGCCATTGATCACCTGGATCAGGCGGAAGCCCAGCGCCACGCGCTCCTCTACCCACATCCCGAGGAAGGTGCCAGCGCCCCAGCCCAGCGTGTAGCCGAGGATCGCGAACGGGTTGTCGAGGTTGGTGACGACCGCACCGATCGCGAGCACGAAGACGGCGATCTGCGCCATCGCCATGACAGCCGCCTGCCAGCGCAGCCCGCTCGTGACCATGAGCATGCGGATGGTGCCCAGTGCGACATCAGCCACGCCGCCGACGAACACGAGGGCGGGAATCAGCAGGTCTGGCACGATGACGCTCCTCGGGTGGTGGGGATGGGGCCGCGCACGTCCGCGCCCCGAGGCCCATCCGCGGGCCCCATCCACCCTATCAGAGCAGCACGGCGCTACCGGCTCTGGCGCGCCAGCATCTGCCGGTGCAGGTTTTCCGCGTACACGTTCGCGCTGATGCGTCGCATGGCATTCCCCTCTCCGGCGTCCGGGCAGGATAGCGAGCGCCCATAGTTGTTATCACGCTCGTCATTGTCAGCATGCCCGTCCGCGGGATACCTTCCCGCCGCGGAGCGGGGCGGTGCGCCCCCTCGGAAGGGCGGATGCAAGATGGCGCGTCCGAGGGTCTTCGAGAAGATGGCGGAAGCGGTGGCGGACATCCCGGACGGGATCACGCTGATCGTTCCGGGCTTTGGCGGCACTGGGATGCCGTGGAACCTCCTGACCGCCCTCTACCACCAGGGCGCGAAGGGCATGACCGTCGTCGCCAACGGTGTCGGTGGCTCCTCGGCAGACGGGCGAGCGAAGGGCGTCGGCGACCTCGTGGAGGAAGGGCGCGTGAAGAAGGTGATCTCCTCCTTCACCGCGGCCACGCACCCCTCGCGGCTCTCGATCCCGGAGCAGATGGTGAAGGACGGACGGCTGGAGGCGGAACTGGTGCCGCAGGGCACGCTCGCCGAGCGCATCCGCGCGGGCGGCACCGGCGTCCCGGCCTTCTACACCCCGGCCGGCGTTGACACGCTGCTGTCCGAGGGCAAGGAGCACCGCGAGTTCAACGGCAAGACCTACGTGCTGGAGCGCGCGATCTTCGCTGACTACGCCTTTATCCGCGCATGGAAGGCGGACACCGCCGGCAACCTGGTCTTCCGCCACGCCGGCCGCAACTACAACCCGATCGCCTCCATGGCCGCGCGCCACGTGATCGTCGAGGTCGAAGAGCCGATCGTGCCGGCCGGCACGCTTTCACCCGACGAGATCCACACGCCCGGCATCTACATCGAGCGCATCGTGCCGATCCAGCCGCACGGCATGCTCCGCATCGAACGCGCGCAGCCGGCCGCCGCGGCGCCCGCCCACGCCGCCGCCGCGCCCACCGAGGGCAAGCGACGCCTGACGCGCGAGGAGATGGCCGCGACGATCGGTCGCCGGCTGGAGTCGGGCTGGCTCGTGAACCTGGGCATCGGCATCCCGACGCTCGCCTCAAACCACGTCAAGGCGGAGGACGATGTGACGTTCACCTCCGAGAACGGCGTGATCGGCTACAGCCGTCTCGCCGAGGCGGGCGAAGGCGACCATGACATCGTCAACGCCGGCGGCCAGCAGGTGACCCTGGTGCCGGGCGCGTCGTTCGTGCACCACGCCGACTCGTTCTCGCTCGTGCGCTCGGGCCGCCTCGACGTCACCGTCCTCGGCGCGTACGAGGCGGCGCGCGACGGCTCCTTCGCCAACTGGCGTCTCAGCAACGCGCCCTTCGACCAGCTCGGGGGCATCGGCGGCGCGATGGACCTCGTCGCGAGCGCGAAGCAGATCTGGCTCGCGATGGAGCACACCACCCGCGAGGGCGGCCCGCGCCTGCTCGAGCGTTGCACGCTGCCGGTGACCGCTGCCCGAGGCGTGACGCTCATCGTCACCGACATCGCCGTGATCGCCGTCCGCGACGGCCGCTTCATCCTCGAAGAGCACGCCCCCGGCTATACCGCGGAGGAGATCGCCAGCCTCACCGGCGCCCCGCTGGAGGCGAGCCCGGCGCTGAGGCAGGTGGCGGTGTAGGCATCAGGCAGCGCCAGCCACGGGCAGGAGCGGGATCGCGTTACCCTGGCGCGCATGGCGACGCGTACCTCGTGGACTCGTGACGAACTCGTGCTGGCGTTGAACCTCTACCTGCGGCTGCCATTCGGCCCGGCAACCAACCTCATAGGGCGGCCGCGGCATCGTGCTGTTCGGCTGCCTCCGTTTCTTCGTCATCGGCAGTCGATGGCAGGTCTGGTTCGGCCAACTCTGGCAGGTCGATGTTGTGTTCCTGCCGCAAGCGCTCGATCGGTTCGAGTTGCCTTTCGAGCTGCCGAGTTCTCGTTCCGGCGAGGTCGTCGAACGCCTTCTGGGTAGAGGTGAGTCGTCGTCCGACGAGCTGAACAGCCTCCTGGTACTTGTTCCACTGGGCAGTGAACAGTCCCAGGGTTCCTAGAATTTCGTCGGTTCGGCGAGCGAGCGAGAACATGTCGCTGGCTTGACGCACGACAGAAAGAAGGGCGAAGAGCATCGTCGGTGAACACAGAACAACGCCGCTGGTCAGCGTCTCCTCCAGCAATCCTGGATCTCGTTCACTCACAAAGGAGAAGATCTGCTCGTTGGGTATGAAGACCAACACGAAACTAAGTGTGCCGCCCGCCGGGTCGACGTAGTTTCGATTCTTCACGGAACCGATGGCAGTCCGAACATCGGTTAGGAACTGACGCTCGGTCGCTTGGCGTTCGCCGTCGGTGGCAGCCTCGCGATGACGGATGTAGGAGGCGATGGGAAACTTCACATCCATGTTCAACAGGCGGCCCTGGGGGAGCGTGAAGGTGTAGTCGGGGCGGGTGGCGCCGCCTTCGATCTGTTGGTTACGGCGGTAATTGATGCCCTCCACTAAGCCCGCTGCCCGGAGGATATCGGCGGCTATTCGTTCGCCCCATTGCCCTCGCGACTGGCTATTCGAGAGCGTGTCAGTCAGTTTCCCGGTCGTCTCCTGCAGCCGCGAAACAGAGAGCTGTTGGGCCTGTAAGATCGTGCGCAACTCCGCGAGCGCCGCCCCCTGTGCGGTGTCGATCGTGCGCACCGTGTCGGTAGCACGCTCGGACGCCTCCTGAACCGCCCTCAGACTGTTGCCGATGCTCTGTTCGAGGGTTCGTAGCCGCTCTTCGCCGTTCACACCCGAGACGAGCGCCGAGACAGCATCTTCCTCGGACCGGCTCTGGCGGCTGAGAAGCAGATAGACCCCAATGCCAATCACGAGCCCAAGGAGGGCCCCTGCCAGTAGTTCCATGCCGCCCGCCTGTCTTGTGTCCATCCGACATCGGTTGCGCCGGCGGCCACATCCTGAACCCTTCTAAGCACGCTTTCAAACCGCCGAAGAGCGGCGGCCCGTCACGGAGCTCACTGCTCAGCCATCAACAGATCAGGGGGACTCGAATCAAGCGCAGCCAGCCCTCGCATCACATCCGTCATCGGGCGTGGTAGGCTCCCGCCCGAGGTGAGCGATGGCTCGGCCTGCTGAGACTGAGGCGCCCGCTGTTCCGGCCGCGATCCAGCGACTGCCACTCCCCGCGCGCCTGTTCGGGCATGACTTCTACTACGGCTGGTACATCGTCGTGGGTGCGTTCATCGCGGCGATGATGTCGATGGGTGTGCAGGCGTACACCCTGGGCGTCTTCCTCAAGCCCATGACCGAAGAACTCGGGTGGTCGCGCACGGACATCTCGTTCGGCCAGACCATCACCACCGTCGCCACCGGGTTCATGGGGGTGGTGATCGGACGGCGGCTGGACAGCCACGGCGCGCGGGCGCTGATGGTGGGCGGCGCGATCATCGGTGGCTTCGGGTTCATGGCGCTGGGCGCGGTGCAGGAACTGTGGCAGTACTACCTGGTGCGCGCCGGGCTCGTCGCCATCGGCTCGGTGGGCATGGGCGGGCTCGTCGTCAACGTCGCCGTCTCCAACTGGTTCGTCCGGCGTCGAGGCCGGGCGATCGCCATCGGCATGATGGGGACCTCGGTCGCCGCGCTGCTGCTGCCCACCGCCTCTGACCAGTTGATCGATGCGGTCGGGTGGCGCTCCGCTTGGGTCGGCATCGGGCTCGCGGTGTGGGCGCTGGTGATCCCCACGGCGTGGCTGGTGATGCGGCGACGACCGGAGGACTTCGGGCTGCAGCCGGACGGTGGTCCCGCACCGTCCTCGGCGACGCCGCCGAAGCACGCCCCCCGCCCGGACGATATCCGCTGGACGCGGCGCGAGGCAGCGCGCACGCCGGCGCTGTGGATGCTGATCCTCACCTTCGGGCTCGCCAGTACCGGTCTCGGCGCGATGTTGCTGCACCTGATCTCGTACCTCACGGACAGCGGATTCTCCCGTGGCCAGGCGGCGGCGGGGTTCGGGATGATCGGCGTTTCCGGGCTGCTCTCGAAGCCCTTCTGGGGGCTGGCGCTGGAGCGCTTCCCGGTGCGGACCTGCGCGAGCGCGGAGTTCCTGCTGATGGCGCTCGGCATCGCGCTCATCCTTTCGATCAACGGCCTGGCCATGATGTACGCCTCGATCTTCGTCCTCGGGCTGGGTATCGGCGGCGTGGTCACAGTGCAGGAAGTCGTGTGGGCGGAGTTCTTCGGACGGCTCACGCTCGGCGCGGTGCGGAGCCTGGCGCAGCCCTTCACGATCATCTCGAGCGCGGGCGGGCCCGTCTTCGCCGGACTCGCGTACGACCTCGGCGGCTCGTACCGCTTCGCGTTCCTCGTGTTCATCGCGACGTACGTGGTGGCGGCGGGGCTGATCCTGCTGACGCCGTACCCGAAGCGGCCCGAGTCCGAGGCATCGACCGCGCCCCCGCCCTCGATCGTCGCTCCGGCCTGACCGCGCTCTCGTTATTGGTGCCATCGCACTCTTGCGAGGCGTATCGGTCCTCGCCGAGGATGGGCGCATGAGCACGATCCCGCCCCGCATCAACCTCATCACCCTCGGCGTGGCCGATCTGGACCGCTCGGTCACGTTCTACGAGACGCTGGGGTGGCAGCGGTCCTCGGTGTCGGTGCCCGGCGTCGTTGCGTTCTTTCGCACGGCCGGCCCGGCGCTGGGGCTGTTCCCGTACGAAGACCTCCAGGGCGACATCGGGCTGCCCCGGGCGCCGCGGCCGGCGGGGTTCGGGGGCATCACGCTCGCGGTCAACGTGGAGTCGGCGGATGCGGTCGCGGCGGCGCTCGCCGAGGCGGTGGTGGCCGGTGGCACGCTGGTGAAGGCGGCTTCGAGGGCGGACTGGGGCGGCACGACCGGCTACTTCGCCGACCCGGACGGTTATCCGTGGGAGGTCGCGCACAATCCCGGATTCCCGTTCGACGAGCGCGGGCTGCTGGATCTACCGGAGTAGCGGCGCGTCCGAAGCCTAGCCGGCGACCTGCAGCGGGATCACCGCGGGCGGCGGCAGCACGGCGCGGTCGGGTGCGAGCAGCGCCGCGATGTCCGGCCGGGGCGGGGTCGCCTCGGGCCCGCCGAGGGCATCGGTGCTGAGCCCGGAGGCGGCGACGAGCGCGTCGACGCGGGCGAGAACGTCCTCCAGGACGAGCCGGAAGACCTCCCGGTCACCCTCGATGTCGAGCGGGGTCGTCCACTGGTCGGGGTAGGTCTCGTGGACGCGCGCGTTGGCGTCCGGGACGAAGAGCGACAGCCAGAGGTTGGAGCGCGCGGCCGGGTCCATGGGGATCAGGCGGTAGCGCGCGTCCTTGATGTTGGCGAAGCCGAGCGCGTGCAGGTAGCGCGCAAAGGCACGGTAGGCGTCGTCCGCCTGCCAGAACGGAGTCAGGCTGTTGTCCAGCATCACCTCGCGCACGGTCGTGCGCTCTGCGAGGGCGCACGAGCCGCAGTTGAACACCTGGCCCACGGTCTGCTCCGGATGCTCCGACCACAGCGGGTCACGCTGGAACGGATAACCCCGGCACGCTGCCGGCCGTCCGAGGTGGACGCCGCAGAGCCCGGCCACGCGCCACGTCCCGCCCTGCGGGCCATCGGCGGCGTGCTGGATAGAAGCGGGCATAGCCGCGAACCGCTCCGGGTCGGTCTCGCGCATCGCGTGGGCGTCCCGGTTCGTGATCTCTTCGTAGAACGCGCAGGCGACGCGGTTGCCCTCGTACGGCTGCTGGGCGAGCCAGCCCGTCAGGACGCCGCTGTCATCCCAGTCGAAATGGACGAGACGCTCGTTGATGAGGGTCTGCGAGGACTTCGAGAGGGAGTGGCGGAGCCGCACCATGTCGTACGGCTTCACCGGGATTGCCTTGTCCGTGCAGCAGTTCCAGCCCTTGCCGGAGCAACCCCACGAGATCACCTCGTCGAGCGCGACCGGGAGGGGGACGGGGTTGCGCCGCTGCGAGGCGGCCGAGTGCACGATCTCCATGCAGGGATCGTGGCAGGCTCGGGCGCGCTCCGGTATCGGGAGAAGCCCGATGCCGGAGGGGGCTCGGTCTAGGGCAGGCGCTCGGCGCGGACGACCACGCGGTGGCTGTAGGCGTGGGACTCGAAGTCGAACTCGCCGCCGCAGGTGAAGAGCGTGATCGAGTCCACGGGGACGCTGCTGGTCCAGTACTGGCGCCAGTCGGTCGCGTCGCTCGCCTCGACTTCCTCGGTCCACACGACGCCGTAGCGCAGGGTCTCGCCCGCGAAGTCGACCTCCACGATGTCGCCGGCGCCGAGCTGGTCGATCGCCCAGAAGACGGCGGGGCCGCGGTAGTGCGTGCCGGCGTAGGCGATGTCCCGGTTCATGTCCACGTGCGCGCCGAAGATGGCGTTCGAGCCCTGGCCGGGCATACCGCCGAGGCCGGGCCACGTGGCGAGGTCGTACAGCGCCACGTCCACCGGGCCGTACGGCTCCGGCATGATCGAGCCGTCCACCGTCCACAGGCCTACCGGGGCATCCACGCCCAGGACAGGGATGCGGAGACGTGCGTAGTCGGTGCCCGGGGGCTCACCGTAGTCGCGCGTGAAGTCCGCGACGCTGTCCTGGGGGATGACCTCCGTGGCGTCCGGAACCAGGCCGCTGGCAGTCTGCCCGGCGACCGTGTCGTTGTTGTTGCCTCGGAAGCCCAGGTCGCCGCCCCCGCCGAGGATCACGATCACCACGACCGCCGCGAGCGCGACGGCACCGATGAGCGAGAACACCATGAGCGGGACGCGACGGGAGTCGGTCGAATCGAACACGCGCTGTCCTACCTCTTCACCGCCACGCTGATCGTAAAGCGGCTCCGCGTTAGACGGTGTGAAGCGAATGTGATCAGGGTGTGCGTGGTAGGCGCATGGCCCGGCGGGTGAGCCGGTCCACCCAGGCATCCGGCAAGAGGCGCTTCGCGGCTGCCTGCGCCCGGGCATCGCGCCCGACGACGTACCGCGCGCGCGGCGAGGGCGCCGTGAGGGCGTGCTCCACGACTTCCGCGACGCGCTGGGCGGGGATGCCCCGCCTGCCGGCCCGCCGGGTGGTGTCCAGCCCG
>PHBR01000032.1 GCA_002840675.1 Chloroflexi bacterium HGW-Chloroflexi-9 | reverse complement strand
CGTGCTGCTGGCGCTGCCGCTGACGGACGGCGACCTGCTGCTGGCGGTGCACTCGGAGGGCGGCCGGCGACTGCTCGAACGGATCGAGGCCGGCGTGGAGCCGGTGCCGGGCGGGAGCCGCGTGGCGGTGATGGTGGAGCCCGCGGCGCTGAGCCGGCCGGCCGCCGTGTACGAGCAGGAGATCGGGATGCTCACGCCCTCGGTCACCGTCGCGCTGGCGGAGGCGGAGCAGTTGTACCCGGCGAACTGGATCGTGGACGCGCTGCGCGAGGCGGCGAAGCGCAACGCACGGTCGTGGAAGTATGCAGAGGCGATCCTGCGCCGCTGGGCGGCGGAAGGACGGGACGATGAAGGCACTGAGCGACATCCTGGGGGACGGCCCCCGAACCCGTACGACGCGGTGGTCCGCCGAGGCCTCGACGGCTGACGAGGCCGCCGAGGCGGCGTGCCCGCTGTGCGGGGGCGCCCGCTTCGTGCGCGTCACGGACGATCCGGAAGACCCGCGCTTCGGCCGACCGGAGCCGTGTGAGTGCGCGCGGGCCGAGGCGCCGACCGAGCGCCGCTCACGGCTGCTGCGGTACTCGCGCTTGGGGCCCATGCAACGGCTCACCTTCGAGACGCTCGTCCGCGAGGGCCGCTCGAACGACGAGGCGGTGCGCGGTCAGTACGCGGAGGCGGTGGACATCGCCCGGCGCTTCGCGGACCGCCCGGAGGGGTGGCTGCTGCTGACCGGCCCGCACGGTGCGGGCAAGACGCACCTGGCGGCCGCGATCGCGAACCGCGTGATCGAGCGCGGCGACCCCGCCCTCTTCCTCACCGTCGCCGACCTGCTGGACCACCTCCGCGCCTCCTACGACGAGGACGCGGAACTGGACTACGACGCGCTGCTGGATCAGGTGCGGAGCGCCCCCGTGCTGGTGCTCGACGACCTCGATGCGTATGCGGAGACGCCGTGGGCGCGGGAGAAGTTCTTCCAGGTGGTGTCCTACCGCTTCAGCGCGGGGCTGCCGACGGTCTTTACGATGGTGCGCCCGGTTACGGAGATCGACGCGCGCCTCGGCAGCCGGCTCGCGGATCCGGCGCTGTCGCAGGTGGTGGAACTGGCGGGCGGCGAGAACACGCCGAGGTACACGCACATTGGCGCGATGACGCGCGAGCGCCTCGCCACGTTCTCGTTCGCGAAGTTCATCCCGGACGGCATCGGCCTGAAGGGCGAGCCGAGGAAGTCGCTGGAGGGCGCGTTCCGTCGCGCCGTGCAGTGGTCACGCGAGCCGGACGGCTGGATCGTGTTCATCGGCGGCAACGGCTGCGGCAAGACGCACCTGGCCGCGGCGATCGCAAACGAGCGGCTCGCGGCCGGCGACCGCGTCGCCTTTGCGAACGTGGCTGACCTCCTCGACGAGTTGCGCGCGGCCTTCGCCCCGGACGCGCCGAGGCGGTACGAGCAGGTGTTCCGCGCGCTGGTGGAAGCGCCCGTGCTGGTCCTCGACGACCTCGGCGCGCAGAAGTCGAGCCCGTGGGCGGAGGAGAAGCTGTACCAGCTGCTGAACCACCGCCACTTGGCGCGACTGCACACGGTGGTGACGACGAACAAGAAACTCTCGGAGCTGGAGACGCGCATCGCGTCCCGCCTCGCCGACCGCGAGGTGTCCGAGGTCTACGAGATCACGGCGCCGGACTTCCGCACGCTCAAGGGCTGAGTCGGCGCGACCGCCGCTGCAACTCAGGTGCCGCCCGGCCAGCCGCCAGGCGGGCGTGCCCGTGCGGTCTGAGTGCGCGCGGATGGTGCCCGTGCGATCCGCGGATGGCATGCGCGGTGCCAGCGGCGACAGCGGCGAGGGGTGCGGTCAGCCTGCGGGCTTCGGCACGACGCCTTCCTGCCAGTGGGAGCCGTCCGGCCCCCACTCCTTCTTCCACACCGGCACGGTCTCCTTCACGCGGTCGATCGCGCGGAGCCCGGCCTCAAAGGCGTCCTGGCGGTGGGCGGACGCGACGGCGACGAGCAGCGAGGTGTCCCCGACCTCCAGCATGCCGATGCGGTGGTGGATGGCGATCGTGTAGACCTCGCGGGCGCGGTAGGCGTCGAGCACCTCGCGCCCGACCTGCTCCAGCGTGCGGAGCGCCATCTCCTCGTACGCCTCGTACTCCAGGCGGGCGACGGCGCGGCCCTCGTGGTGGTCACGGACGACGCCCTCGAAGAGCAGGTAGGCGCCGCTGGCCGGGGTGATGACGGCGGCGCGCAGGGCAACGGGGTCGAGTGCGTCGTGGGTCACGAGGAAGAGCGGGGCCGCCTCCGGCGCGCCACCGGCGACGGGCGGGATCAGGGCGCCACCCGCGACCGGCGGGATCAGGGCGACTGTGTCGCCGTCGTGCAATTCGCCGGCGTGGTCGAGCCGGTATTCCTCGTTTACCGCGATCGCGACGCGCTCGAGGTACGGGCGGAGCGCCGGGTGCGACTCGCCGAGGCGCGCACGGAGCATCGTGATCGTCACGGGGCCGCCCTCGAACGTCTCGTCGAAGCGGTCGCCACCGGCGGCCTCGCGGAGGCTGGCGAAGAGGCGGACAGTCACGCGCACGAGGGCCTCCGGGGGGTGGTCAGCAGGCCCAGTATAGGCCGGGCAGCGGGGTCGGCCGGCGACGCGACGCCTCACACGAGGGTGCGCAGTGGGCGCTGGGTGACGGTGATGAGGGCGGTTACGCCGAGAATGGCGAGTCCCGCGCCGGTGTATACGGGCTCGATGCCGGCGGCCTGCACGACGAGCGCGACGAAGAACGCCCACAACTGCATCAGGCCACCCCCGAGCAGGAGCAGGCCGGTGACGCGGCCCATGAGCCGGTTCGGCACGGTGGTCTGGACGATCGAGAGCGACGAGATCGTCAGCGCCATGAAGGAGCCGCCGGCGACGACGTTGCACATGAAGGTCAGCCAGGGCTCGCGGCTCAGGCTGAACCCAAGAACGCCCAGCCCGAACGTGAACGACACCGTGAGGAAGAAGAGCCCCTTCCGCCTCGGCACGCCGATGAGCGTGAGGTAGACGGAGGAGGTGATGGCGCCGACGTTCCAGAACAGCGCCATCATGCCCCAGCCCGCCGCGCCCAGGTGGAGGACGTCGCTCACCCACGCCGCGACCAGCACGCCCATCACGCTGAGGCCGGCGACGGTGCTGAACCACGTCAGCAGCACGGTCCACCTCACGACCGGGTCCTGGCGCACCACCCGGATGCCGTCACGGATGTTCGCGATGACCGAGGTGCTGGAGGCGTCCGGGTCCGCCGCGTTGTCCGGCGTGCGCATGCGGCTGATCAGCCAGAGCACGGCGGTGGGGCCGAGGGCGGCGAGCATGTAACTCGTGGGGATGCCGAGCGTCTCGATCGACCAGCCGGCGAAGGGCGCCGCGAAGAGCGCGCCGAAGGACAGCGCCAGCTGGAAGAGCGCGATACCGCCGCCGAGCAGGTTCGGCGGTAACGACTCGCGCACCATCGCCGTCCGGGCGGGCTGGTCCTGCGCCATGATCAGCCCGAACGAGGCGAAGAGCAGGATCATCAGCGAGAGGGTGCCGGTGCCGCCGTCCTGTACCACCGGGAGGAAGAGGATGCCGCCGATCACGAGCATCAGCGTGATCGAGATCACGGCGGAGACGCGGAGCACCTGCCGCCTCGGGAAGCGGTCCGCGACGGCGCCGCCGACCGTTACATAGGTGAGGAAGGCGAGGCCGCGCACCGCCCCGAGCGCGCCGAGGTAGAGGACCTTCTGGTCTTCGGGCGCGGCGGTGTTCACGTACCAGCCCTGCGTGAAGAAGAGGATCGGCTGCGTGAGGCCCACCGCGAGTTGCGTGCCGACGAGGATCCGGTAGTCGCGCGAGCGCAGCGAATCAACGGCGGCGGAGAGCCGTGATGGGGCGGGGCCGGATGCTGGCGTGGCCGCCATCCGTGTCTGCGCCTTCTGGAACCCGAGTCGTTGAGTGCCGATTCTCGCATCCCTGTCGATGCGCGAGTGACGGCAGTGTTTCGGTGGACGGGAATCTGCGTCAGCATCACGGATTCGATAGCCTGCGCCCGTGATGACCGAGGATCGTCGTCTGGCTCGACTGCTCGGCACTGCGCTGCTCGACGCGGTGCTGCCGCAGCGTTGCCTGGTCTGCGGGCGTTTCGGCGCCTCTCTGCACGAGGAGTGTCTGGCGACGCTGCCCCGCGCCGACGGGAGCCGGTGCACCCGCTGCTGGCGGCCGGGCCCCGGGACGTGGTGTGAGCGGTGCATCTCGGGCGGTCGGGAAGCACCGGCGTTCGACGGCCTGCGCGCGCCGTTCCGCTTCGAGCGCGACGCCCGGCGCGCGATCCTGGAGGCGAAGTTCCGGGGCGTGACGGCGCACCTGCCGGTGCTCGCGCGGGCGGCCGCGGCCGTGGTGCCGGTCGGGTGGCAGCCGAGCGTGGTCGCCTCCATCCCGCTGGCACCGCGCCGGGAGCGCCAGCGTGGTTACAACCAGGCCGCGATCGCGGCGCGGGCCGTCGCGGATGCCCTCGGCGTCCCGTACCGGCCGAGGCTCCTTGAGCGGGTGCGCGCGACAGCGCCGCAGGCCTCGCTCAGCGCAGAGCGCCGCGCCGCCAACGTCCGCGGGGCGTTCGTGGCGCGCGGCGTGCCGCCCGAGGTGGTGCTGGTGGTGGACGACGTGACGACGACCGGCGCGACGCTTTCGGTGGCCGCGGAGGCGCTGGCGGCGGCCGGCAGTCTTCGTGTGTACGGCCTGGCGCTCGCCCGCGAGGATTGACGGCGCAGGTTCCCTACAATCGAGGTCAGCGGGGTGTGAGCCCTCGCCCCGTTCGGGAACACCCCGGGAGCGCCTCATCGCCACGGCCCCAACCCTTGTGATCATGCTTGGCGGGATGGACGGCGGCCCGTCTGAACTATTGCTGCGCTCGGCACTGGAGGCATGCGCGCTGGACGCGGCCGAGACCGCGCTTGCCTCGGGTGCGGTCGAGCGCGCTCTGCTGCTCGCGGACCGCGCCCCGGCGCTGGCGCTGCCCGATGGGGTCGAGCTGGAAGTCGACCCGGCGGGGCCCACCTTCCAGTTCGGCGACGTCCTGGCGGACGCGATCCGCCGGCACCGGCTGACGCGGCTGGTCTATGCCGGTGGCGGCAGCGCGCCGCTGTTCACGGCGGACGACTGGCGGGCGCTGACGGGCGTCCTGGGCGTCCGCGGTCAGGCGCGCTGCATCACGAACAACCGCTTCTCCGCCGACCTGTTCTCGCTGCGTCCGGCGGCGCTGCTGCGCGACCTGGACCCGGCCCCGCGCACCGACAACGCGGTTCCTCGCCGGCTGGCGGAGGAACACGGCGTCGCCGTGGTGGAGTTGCCGCGGACGGTCGAGACCCAGTTCAACCTGGACACCCCCACGGACCTTGTCACGCTCGCGCTGTGCGGGCGGGGCGGGCCGCGGCTCCGGAAGGTGCTGAGGCAGGCGCGGCTGGACACCTCCCGTGTGTCGGAGGCCTCCCGCGTGTTCGTCGACCGCACGAAGCAGGCGCTGGTGGCCGGCCGCGTCTCCTCCCGGACGTGGGGCTACCTGGAGACGCAGGCCGCCTGCCGCGTGCGGGTGCTGTCTGAGGAGCGCGGGATGCAGTCTGCTGGCACGGACACGACCGGGACGGCGCGCTCGCTCCTCGGCCAGTGGATCGCGACGGCGGGGCCGGCGCGCGCGTTCGGGGAACTGCTGCCGGAGATCTGCGACGCCGCGTTCATCGACCTGCGTCCGGCACTCGTGCAGCTGGGTATCCGCGCCTCCCGCGCGGACCGCTTCGCCGCCGACCTGGGGCAGGTCGGCGTGATCGAGGACCCGGTGCTGCGCCAGATCGTCGCTGCGGCGGCCACCTCGCCTGTGCCGGTGGTGCTCGGCGGGCACTCGCTGGTGGGCGGGTGCCTCCAGTTGCTCAACCAGTGGGCCTGGGACGAACACGACCGGCTGGCCGGCCGCCGCCGGTAGCGCCAGCCGGTGCCTAACCCGGCCTCGCGGTATCCTCGGGGTTCCCCGCCGGCGAGCCGATGCAGCATGTGGAGCAGCCCGATGAGCGCCCTGGACCAGGTCGACCCGCAGGTCGCCGAGATCATCCGTTTCGAGGAACAGCGCCAGAACCAGGTGCTGGAAATGATCCCCTCGGAGAACTACGCCTCCTCGGCGGTCATGGAGGCGGTCGGTTCCGTCCTCACCAACAAGTACGCGGAGGGGTACCCGGGCGCCCGCTACTACCACGGCAACGAGTTTGTGGACGGGGTGGAGACGCTGGCGCAGGAGCGCGCGAAGGCGTTGTTCGGCGTGGACCACGCCAACGTGCAGCCGCACTCCGGCACCCAGGCGAACATGGCCGTCTACCTGGCGCTGCTGGAGCCCGGCGATACCGTCATGGGCCTCCAGCTGGACGCCGGTGGGCACCTGACGCATGGCTCTCCAGTCAACGCCAGCGGCATCCTCTACAAGTTCGTTCCGTACCTCGTGGACCGCGAGACGGAGCAGGTCGACTACGACCAGATGCTCAGCGTGGCCAAAGAGGCGCGCCCGAAGATCATCGTGGTGGGCGCCACCGCCTACCCGCGCCAGTGGGACTTCAAGCGCGCACGCCAGATCGCGGACGAGGTGGGCGCGGTGCTCATGGCGGACATGGCGCACATCTCCGGCCTCGTGGCCGGTGGGGTGCACCCCAGCCCGGCGGGCGTGGCGCAGATCATGACCACGTCCACGCACAAGACGCTGCGCGGCCCGCGCGGCGGCATGATCCTCTGCGACGACCGCTACCGTCGCCGCATCGACCGAGGCGTCTTCCCCGGCTCGCAGGGCGGGCCGCTGATGCATGTGATCGCCGGCAAGGCCGTCATGCTGAAGGAAGCCGCGACGGACGAGTTCCGCGAGCACGCCCGCCAGGTGGTGGCGAACGCGAAGGCGCTGGCACAGGTGCTGCTGGACGAGGGCTTCCGGCTGGTCTCGGGCGGCACGGACACGCACCTGATCCTGCTGGACGTGCGGCCGCTGGGGATCAACGGCCGCCAGGCGGCGGACGCGTTGGAGGCCGCGGGCATTGTGCTGAACTTCAACGGCGTCCCCTTCGACACCCTGCCCCCGCGCGAGGCGGGCGGTATCCGCTTCGGCACCCCGGCGCTGACCTCGCGCGGGATGAAGGAAGCGGAGATGAAGCAGGTGGGCGCGCTGATCACGCGTGTCCTCCGCGCCATCGGCGACGAGGCGGAGCACGCGAAGGTGCGCGCAGAGGTGCTCGCGCTGACCTCGCGCTTCCCGGCGCCGGGGATTCCCGTCCGCCCGTAGCGTTGTTGGGCGGCTTATCATTGATGCGGTCGGCGGCTCGCCGGCCCAGGAACCGCGCCGGGGACGCATCGAGCGACCGGACGCTGGTGGAGGACAACCATGGACTGGAACGACAGCCCGGAGCAGGCCGCCTTCCGCGCGACCGTGCAGAAGTTCATCAAGGACAAGCTCCCGAAGCGCTACGCCGGGGGCGAGGAAGAGGCGTTCGAGGGTGGCTGGGCCACCGACCGGCGCAGCGACGACCCGGAAGCGCGCCAGGCCGCGCAGGACTGGGCCAAGGCGCTGGCCTCGAACGGCTGGATCGCGCCGCACTGGCCGAAGGAATACGGCGGGGCCGGCCTCTCTCCGATGGAGCAGTTCATCTACAAGATGGAGATGGCCCAGGCGGGCACCCCGAACGTGGGTGGCTCGGGCGTTTCGATGCTGGGCCCGACGCTGATCGTGCACGGCACGGACGAGCAAAAGGCGCAGCACCTCGCCGGCATCCTGTCTGGTGACGTGCTGTGGGCGCAGGGCTACTCCGAGCCCGGATCCGGTTCCGACCTGGCCTCTCTCCAGACCCGCGCTGTCCGCGACGGCGACGAGTACGTGGTCAACGGTCAGAAGATCTGGACGTCCGGGGGCCACCTGGCGGACTGGTTCTTCGCGCTCGCCCGCACGGATCCGGACGCCCCCAAGCACCGCGGCATCTCCTTCCTGCTGATGGATGGCAAGAGCCCGGGCCTCTCGGTTCGTCCGCTCATCAACATGGGCTGGGCGCACGGCTTCAACGAGACGTTCTTCGAGGACGTCCGGGTGCCGGTCTCCAACCGTGTCGGTGAGGAGAACCGCGGTTGGTACGTGGGCATGACGCTGCTGGACTACGAGCGTTCGAACATCACGGGCGCCGTGTCTGCTCGTCGCGACATCGAGAAGTTGCTGGCCTACGCCACCGGCGAGGGCAAGGACCGCTCCCGCCTGGCCGAGTTCAACTCGATCCGCCTGGACGTGGCCGACCGCTTCATTGAGACCGAGGTCATGTACAACTTCTCGTTCCGCATCATCTCGATGCAGGCACGAGGGCTGATCCCGAACTACGAGGCATCGACCTCCAAGTTGTTCAACTCGGAACTGGTGCAGCGTCTCTCGAACACGGGCGTCAAGGCGTTCGGCCTCTACAGCAACGTCTGGGATGCGAAGAGCAAGTACGCCGCTGTGGAGGCATCGTTCACGCAGCGGTACGTGTTCTCCGTGTCCGCGACGATCGCGGCCGGCACGTCCGAGATCCAGCGGAACATCATCGCCACCCGCGGGCTGGGCCTTCCGCGCGGCTAGTCCCGCGCTGAGAGCGAACACCGGCAGGGCCGCCCGCGAGGGCGGCCCTGCTGCATCCGGGCCGGCCGAGGGGCGGCCAGCTGCTTCTCCGGGCCGCGGGCTCCTCGCACGTTTGATCGTGCCGGAGCGCGGCTCCTACACTCGGGAGACCAATTTCACCGCGGATCGGGGCAACGCCGGCGCTCGCCGGGCCAGTTGCCTCCATCGACCGTGATCAGCGGAGGCAACGTGAACGAGTACGAGTTGATGACCGTGTTTCATCCGCGTCTGAACGCGGATGAGACGACGGCGGCGATTGCGGCTGTCGAAGCCCAGATCGTCGCCAACGGTGGGGAGATGCTCTCCACCGACGTCTGGGGGCGCCGCCGCCTCGCGTACCCCATCAAGGGGTACCTGGAGGGGACCTACACCCTCATGACGCTGAAGATGCCCGCCGAGGCTGCCGTTCCCGTGGAGCGCTGGCTGCAGATCTCCGAGGCGTCTCTCCGGCACTTGCTCATCCGTGGGATCATCCCGTTCGAGCCCCAGAGCCGGGGCCGTGACGGTGGTGGCTACGGGCGCGATGACGACGGCCGCGATGATCGCGACGACCGTGACGACCGGGAAGACCGGCGCGACCGTGGTGACCGAGACGTCGACGCCGGTGACGGCGGCGACGACCGTGATGAGCCGGCCGAGGGGTAGAACCCTCCCCCGAACCCTCGGAGAGCGCCCGTGCTCAACAAGTGCATGATCATCGGCCACCTGGGTGCTGACCCGGAAATGCGGTACACGGCGAACGGAAACGCCGTGACCACGTTCCGCGTGGCGACCAGTCGGTCATACAACGACTCCAGCGGCGAGCGGCGCGAAGAGACGGAGTGGTTCCGCGTAGTGACGTGGAACCGCCTCGCCGAAATCTGCGCCCAGTACCTGACGAAGGGCCGGCAGGTCTACGTGGAGGGGCGTCTTCAGACGCGCTCCTGGGATGACCCGCAGGGCCAGAAGCGGTACATGACGGAGCTCATCGCTGAGGAAGTGAAATTCCTCGGCGGCCGCGGAGACTCCGGGCCCGGCGGCGGCGGTGGCGGATTCGCCCCCGGCTTTGCCGTTGGCCCCGACAGCGAAGGTGACATCGACCCGGACGACCTGCCCTTCTAGGGCGGCTCCGGACTGGAGGATTCTGTGAACGAAGACTATGGCGACCGTGGACCTCGTGGCGGCGGTGGCCGCCCGCGCAGCGGCGGCGGTGGTGGTGGTGGCGGCGGCGGGCGATTCCGCCGCGTGCGCGGCTGCGAGTTCTGCCGCGCCAAGACGGACGTGGCCGACTACAAGGATGTCGAGATGCTGAAGCGGTACATCACCGACCGCGGCAAGATCGACGCCCGTCGCAAGGTGGGCACCTGCGCCAAGCACCAGCGCGTGGTCGCCGAGGCCGTGAAGCGCGCCCGGCACATCGCGTTGCTGCCGTACACCGGCGAGCACGTCCGGATCTCCGGCATCAACATGGGCCGCCGCTAGCGGCCCGAGACCCAGGTGGCTGCGGCCCGCCCTCCCTGTGAGGTGACGGGCCGCTCCCCCGGCCACCCCGCGGAGAACGCGCGCCACCTGGCGCATCGTTGAGAGGACCGCGACCGTGGCCGCCAGCCGGCAGTCGAAGGCGTTCCATCGCCGCGAACAGCAGACCCGTGAAGAGCGCGTCAGGCGGCTGACGTTCCTTGGCGTCGGCGGGGGGCTCGCCCTGGTCGGCGTCATCGTCGTGGCCGGACTGGTCTGGGGCGTCTGGCTCCCGCCGCGCGAGCACGTCCTGACCGTGGGCAGCCGCTCCTTCAACGCGGGGCAGGTCGCCGATCACGCCACCTTCCTCGTCCGAACCGGCAACACGAACGCCGCCGGCGACCCTCAGGTCGCGATGGACGACCTGGTCCAGCGCGAGGTCATGTTCCAGGCCGGCGCAGCCGAGGTGGACGAGGTAACGGAGGCGGACATCCGCGCCGAGATCAGCGAGCGCCTGGGCATGGCGGAGGACGCGACGGACGATCAGTACGGGAAGGCGCTGGGGGACTATCTGCTCGCCTCCGGGATCTCCCGTGCCGAGATGGAGTCGGTCTTCCGCTACCTCGTGATCGACCAGCGGCTGCGCGACCAGTTGAAGGCCGACGTGCCGGAGTCCGGTGACCAGATGGACGTGCTCCGGGTTGCCACCAACGACCGCGCCCGCGCTGAAGCGTTGCGCCAGGCCGCCCTTAACGGAGAGGACCTGCGTGATGCCGCCGTGGCTGCGGGCATCTACACGGACCGCACCCAGGCGGAGGCGGGCTGGTTCTCGCCGGAGACGCTGCCGGAACGCGTCCGCGACCAGATCAACGCGCTCTCAGTCGGTGGCGTCAGTGACGTGCTGGACGACGCGAACCAGGTCGGCTTCGAGGTCTACGCCATCACGTCTCGCACCGCGACCGACCCCTACCAGGAGGCTGTCCGCGACCAGCTGGCGACGCTCCGCTTCGGGGAGTACGTCGAGGCGAAGCGCGAGGAACTGGGCGTGACCGAAGACCTGTCGGATAGCGAGCGCACCTGGATCCTGGACCAGGTCCGCCGAGCGACCAGGAACTAGCCGTGACCGACACCGTCGGCATCTCTCTACTTGGCCCCGGCAACATCGGCTCGGCTGTGGTGGGCGCGCTCGCGCGCGGCTCGGACCGGTACGCCGCACGGGTCGGGCGCCCGCTGGAGTTGCGCCGCGTGCTCGTGCGTGACGCCTCGAAGCCGCGCGACGGCGTCCGCGCCGACCAGCTCACTACGCGGATCGAAGATGTGCTGGCTGATGCCGGCACGCAGATCGTCGTGGAGCTGATGGGCGGCGAGGAGCCGGCGCGCACGTACATCGAGCAGTCGCTGCGTGCGGGTAAGCACGTGGTGACGGCGAACAAGGAAGTGATCGCGAAGGCCGGCGCGGCGCTGCTGCAGATCGCGGCCGACCACGGTGTGCGCCTGCTCTACGAAGCCTCCGTCGGCGGCGGCATCCCCGTGATCGCGCCGCTCTCTCGCGACCTGCTCGCGAACGAGGTGACGGCGGTCACCGCGATCATCAATGGCACCACCAACTACATGCTCACCGCCATGACTCAGCAGGGTGCGGACTACGGCGCGATCCTGGCGGAGGCGCAGCGCCTGGGCTACGCGGAGCCGGACCCGACCGCGGATGTCGAGGGGTTCGACGCCTCGTACAAAATCGCCGTGCTGTGCGGGCTCGCCTTCAACGTGGACGTGGCCCCGGGTGAAGTCACGCGCCAGGGCATCTCCGGCATCACCGCACGCGACATCGCATATGCCGGGCAACTGGGGTCGGTGATCAAGTTGCTCGCCCGCGCCCGCCTCGTCGATGGCGAGGTGGAGGTGAGCGTGCAGCCGACGCTCATCGGCCGCGGCGAGCCGCTGGCGAAGGTGGACGGCGTGCTGAACGCCGTGCAACTGGAGGGCGACCTCGTTGGCCGCGTGCTGTTCGAGGGGCCGGGCGCCGGCCCGGGTCCCACGACCTCGTCCGTGCTGGCGGACGTGCTGGACATCGCGCAGGACATCGTCGCAGAGCGCGCACCCCGACCGGCGGTGCCGCGCCGGCGCGTGCGCGTGCGCCCGCCCGAGGAGCACATGGCGCGGTACTACCTGCGTATCCGTGTGCTGGATCAGCCGGGCGTACTCGCGCGGATCGCGAAGTCGCTGGGCGACGCGCAGATCTCGATCGCCTCGGTTATCCAGTTTGACTCGGAGGACCAGGCGACGGAGGGCACCGCGGAACTCGTGCTGACGGTGCACCGTGCGTCCGGGGCGGCGCTGCAGGGCGCGCTCGCTGAGATCCGTCGCATGGACTCCGTGGTCGAGGTCGGCAACGTCCTGCCGATGGAAGGCTAGCGACGGCTATGCCGGAGTCAGCACCGGACGGCGGACTGTTGCGGGCTGAGCACCCACCGGGGCGAGAGACGTGGGTCGGCGAAGATATTCAGCGCGCGCTGACGCGGCTGGACGCGCTGAACCGAGAAGTCCAGCATGTGGAGGAGACGCTGCGGGTGCAGCGCGACGAGGTCGCGCGTCTCGCGGAGTCGGTCAGCCTCGTCGACGGGCGCACCCAGCGGCACGAGGCCGGGCAGGAGTCCGGGCGCGAGATGCGGCAGGAGATCGCCGCGCTGGAGGAGCGCCTGCTACAGGAGGTCTCTCTGCGCCGTGACCTGTCGGCGCAGGTGGAGCGCGCCTCCCAGCGCGACTCAGAGTCGGAGCGGGAGCTCCGGCGCGTGCTGGAGGTGATCGCGAGCCGCCTCGACCAGTTCGACGGGCGTGAGGCGGCGTCCGCCGAGCGCCAGCGGACGATCGTGCAGGAGATTGCCGCCGACGACACGGTGGACGAACACGTGGACGCACGGCTGGAACGGCTTGAGCGGCAGTTGGCCGCGGAGCGCGAATCCTCCCGCCACCAGGGCACGGAGATCGCGCGCCTGGCAGCGAGCCTATCGACGTTCCTCACGAACCTCGAAGCGATCGAGTCGCGCGCCCGGACGACGTTGCTCGATCAACGGCGTCTGGACGACGAGGTGTCGGCGCTGCGCTCCGTCCGTGACCGCGAGGCCGAGCTCCTGGAGGTCGTCGAGCAGCAGCGCGCGACGCGCGCCCGGCTGGAGGATCGCGTGAGCCGTGCCGAGGAGGCGCTGGAGGAGATCCGGCTGGCGCTGGCCGCGGAGTCGGAGGAGCGCGCGCTGCTGACGCGTCTGCTCGCCGGCGAGAGCGAGCAGCGACGCACCCTGAGCGAGCGGATCGAGGCGCAACGCGACGCGGTGGTGGACCACTTCCGGCGGATCGTCCGCTCCGAAGAGGAGAGTCGCCGCCGTGAGATCGAGGAGATCGAGCGCGACATCCGTGTCGCGCGGGGCCTGATGGTCAGGCTGTTCGAACAGTCCGATGAAGCCGAGCAGGAGCAGCCGCTGTGAGCACCGAGAATCGGTTCATCCTGGAGCGCTACCGCTCGTTGCTGCCGGTGACCGACCGGACGCCGATGGTCACGCTGGGGGAGGGCGGCACGCCGCTCGTCCGCTCGCGCGCCCTCGAGGGCGAACTCGGGCTGAAGGGCCTCTACTTCAAGCTGGAGTCGATGAACCCGACCGGGTCGTTCAAGGATCGCGGCATGGTGCTGGCGGTCGCGAAGGCGGCGGAGGAGGGCGCGCGCGCCGTGATCTGCGCCTCCACGGGCAACACCTCCGCCTCAGCCGCCGCGTACGCGGTGCGGCATGGGCTGAAGGCGTATGTGGTGGTGCCGAACGGCAAGATCGCGATGGGCAAGCTGGCGCAGGCCGTGATGCACGGCGCCGAGATCGTGCAGATCGAGGGCTCCTTCGACGACGCATTGCGGATCGTGCGCGAGATCTCGGAGCGGCACACGGTCGCCCTGGTGAACTCCGTGAACCCGCACCGGATCGCCGGACAGAAGACCGCGGCGTTCGAGATCGTGGACGAACTGGGCGACGCGCCCGACCTGCTCTGCATCCCGGTCGGTAACGCCGGCAACATCACTGCCTACTGGGGCGGGTTCGAGGAATATCACCGGCTGGAGCGCACCAGCGGGAAGCCGCGCATGTGGGGCTTCCAGGCGGAGGGCGCAGCGCCGCTCGTCCTCGGTCACCCGGTGGAGCACCCGGAGACCATCGCCACGGCGATCCGGATCGGCAACCCGGCGTCCTGGGAGGGTGCGATCAACGCGCGCGACTCCTCCGGCGGCAGCATCTCCGCGGTCTCGGACGACGAAATCCTGGAGGCGTACCGCCGGCTGGGCCGGGACGAGGGCATCTTCTGCGAGCCCGCCTCGGCCGCCTCGCTCGCCGGCCTCATGAAGCAGCACCGCGCCGGTGTGGACCTGGCAGACCAGGTGGCGGTGTGCGTGCTGACCGGCCACGGCCTGAAGGATCCGGACACCGCGATGACGATCGAGGTGACCCGCCACTCTGCTCCCGCCGAAGCGGAGGCTGTGGAGCGCGTGCTGGGTTGGGCGTAGCGCGTCACTTCGCCGGGCGGTGAGCGGCACGGCGAGTGGTATTCTCGGAGCGCGGTATTTCCTACAGCGCCCTCACGATTCGGGGAGCCCTCCGCGGCGGAGCGGCCCTCCGATCTGGAGATCCGGATGGCTATGGCACCTGTTCAACTTTCCGCGCCCGCTGACCGCGAAGGGCTGCTCCGAATCATCCACGAGATGATCGGGGCGATTGGCCTGAACCCTGACTCGGAAGGCCTCCAGGACACCCCGCGCCGGATCACGGATATGTACCTCGAACTGTTCGAGGGGCTGTGGCAGGACCCGCGCGAGGCGCTGACCGTGCAGTTCGCGGAGGACCACGACGAGATGGTCATCCTGCGGAACATCCCCTTCTATTCGATGTGCGAGCACCACTTCCTGCCGTTCCACGGCCAGGCGGCCGTGGGCTACCTGCCGGACGGGAAGATCGTGGGGCTCTCCAAGCTGGCGCGGGCCGTGGAGATCTTCGCCCGCCGCCCGCAAGTCCAGGAGCGGCTGACCGGGCAGATCGCGGACGTGATCGAAGAGGTGGTGGGCGCGAAGGGCGTCGGCGTGGTGATCGAGGCCGAGCACCTGTGCATGACCGCCCGAGGCGTCCGCAAGCCCGGGTCGAGCATGGTGACGTCCGCCATGCGCGGGCGCTTCCGCGCCGACCAGAACACCCGCCAGGAGTTCCTGAGCCTGATCGGGCGCTAATGCCCGCTCACTCAGAAGGACGGCTGCCATGACGGACGGCGCTCCGACCTCCCCCGCCCTGGCGGTGCGGCGCGTGGCGATGCTCTCGCTGCACACCTCGCCGCTCGCGCCCCTCGGTGGCCGCGAGACGGGCGGGATGAACGTGTACGTCCGCGAGGTGGCGCGCGAACTCGGCGCGATGGGCATCCTGGTCGACATCTTCACCCGCCGCGCCTCCCCCGACCTGCCGGAGGTGGAGGAGTTCACGCCCGGCGCGCGTGTCATCCAGGTCGTCGCGGGCCCCCTCGCCCGCGTCGAGAAGGAGGAGATGGCGGCGCTGACGGAGGCGTTCGCGGAGGGCGTGGAGGCGTTCCGTGCCGCGGAGGGCGTGACCTACGACCTGATCCACTCCCACTACTGGCTGTCGGCGGCCGCCGGCGAGCGCCTCGCGGCGCGGTGGGGCATCCCCCACGCGGCGATGTTCCACACGCTGGGCGATGTGAAGCTCCGCGCCCGCGCCTCCGAGCACGAGCGACCGGATCGCCTGGAGGCGGAGCGGCGCTTGGTCCACACCCTGGATCGGATCGTGGCCGCCACGGAGCACGAGCGGCGGCTCCTCCAGCAGATCTACCGCGTGCCCGCCCAGCGCGTGGCCGTGATCCCGCTGGGCGTGGACCTCGCCAAGTTCGCGCCGGGCGACCGGGCTGCGGCCCGCGCGCGCCTCCGGATCCCAGCGGACGAGCGGGTGCTGCTGGCGATCGGGCGGATTGAGCCGTTGAAGGGGCTGGACATTCTGATCCGGTCGCTCGCGGAGATGAGCGACCGGGAGCACGTGGTCCTGTACGTGATCGGCGGCGACGAGCGCGCCACGCCCGAGGTCGACCGGCTGAAGGCTGTGGCGGCGCAGGTCGGGGTCACGGACGCTGTCCGCTTCCTGGGCCCCCGTCCGCACGAGGTTCTCGTCGATTTTTATGCGGCGGCGGACGTGGTGGCGGTGCCTTCCTTTTACGAGTCGTTCGGCCTCGTCGCTGTCGAGGCGATGGCCAGCGGCGTCCCGGTAGTGGCTTCCCGGGTCGGCGGACTGGCTTCCACGGTGGTGGACGGGCGGACGGGCTACCTGATCCCGTGGCGCTGCCCGACGCCGTTCGCGGAGAAGATCGAAACGCTGCTCCAGAACGAGGAGCTCCGCCGCGCCCTGGGCGCCGGCGCCCGGCAGCGGATGGAGCAGGGCTACGCCTGGTCCGCGGTCGCCCGGGCGGTCGCTCGGCTGTACCAGGAGCTGGTAGCGGAGCGCGCCGGCGCCGGGACGCAGGCCGCCGCGGCCTCCTGACCTTGGGCCGGCCCGGGGCCCGCCCGGGGTGTGGGGCTGACGCTGGCCGCTCCCGGTGTAGACTCCCGGGCATGACGACGACCCCCACGATCGACCCCGAGGCGGACCTCATCACGGAGGTCGCGACGAAGTTCGCGAAGCGCGCGCTCTGCGTGTTCGCCCACCCTGACGACCTGGAGTTCACCTGCGGCGGCACCGTCGCAAAGCTGTGCGCGGAGGGCTGGGACGTCCACATTGTGGTGACGACGAGCGGGAACAAGGGGACGAAGGACCCGGAGGTCACCCCCCAGCAGCTCGCCGGCGAGCGGGAGGAGGAGGCGCGGAACGCCGCGGCCATCCTCGGTGCGCGCGAGCCGGTCTTCTTCGGCTTCCCGGATGGCGGCATCTCCAACGACGACGAACTGCGGGCGCTGGTCACCCGCCAGGTTCGCCTGCACCGGCCGGAACTGATGATCACCTGGGACGGATTCCGGCCCGGCTTCAACCACCGCGACCACCGCTACACCGGCGCCGCCGTCCATGACGCCCTGTACCCGTCCTCGGACGACCACCTCTACTTCCCCCTGGACAAGGAAGAGGGGCTGGAGCCGCATCGCCCGGCGGCAATGCTGCTGACCGGTGCCGGGACGCCTGACTACGATGTGGACATCCAGCGGCACCTGCGGACGAAAATTCGCTCCGTGCTGGCGCATACCTCGCAAATGCGCGGCCGTTCTGAACGGGAGATGCGGCTGATGTACGAGGACCGCGCCCGCCAGGCGAAGGCTGCCGGCCAGGCCGGGCCGCTGTATCGGGAGTCGTTCGGGAAGGTCATCTTCCGCCGGTAGGGTGCGGCTCGCCCTCAAGGGGGGCGGGGCCTACACTCCAGGGAGCGTTCCGCCTATGGTGGGGCGGTGTCCCCTCGTTGCGGCGGGGATGCCCATGACGCGGGCCTTCGTGGTCGTCCGTGCCTCGGCACGACGATTGACATAGGCGCGTCTGAGCCCCAGACTCATAGGTCGCGCCTGTTACAGGTGCACGCATCTTACGCGAAAGCGGTCGTGTGGCCGGTTCGCGGTGAGAACCGATGGCCTTCCGCGGCGTTGCCGCTCGGCCATGACCGGCTCACCGCCACGCCATCCGACCGTTGTTGTTGCCCGTTTTTCTGCCTCGGACGCCCACTGGGCCGAGGGTAAGTAGGGAGTCGGCGTGCCGACGATCAACCAGCTGGTCCGCGCTCCGCGGACCCCCGTCCGTAAGAAGACCAAGGCGCCGGCGCTGCGCTTCCGGATGAACACGCTCCGGAACCGCATGACCCGTGAGCAGAAGGGTTCGCCGCAGAAGCGCGGCGTCTGCACGCAGGTCCGCACGGTCACGCCGAAGAAGCCGAACTCCGCCCTCCGCAAGGTGGCGCGTGTCCGGTTGTCGAACGGGATTGAGGTCACGGCCTACATCCCGGGCGAGGGTCACAACCTGCAGGAGCACTCCGTGGTCCTCATCCGTGGGGGCCGCGTGAAGGACCTGCCGGGTGTCCGTTACCACATCGTCCGTGGCGCGCTTGACGCGCAGGGCGTGAAGAACCGCAAGCGGGGCCGCTCCAAGTACGGCACGCGCAAGAGCTAGTCGGCCGAGGGATACCAGATGCGCCGTAACCGCGCCCCGATTCGCCCCACCATCCCTGACCCGCGTTACGGGTCTCGGATCGTGACGAAGTTGATCAACACGCTGATGTACAGCGGCAAGAAGAGCACCGCCGAGCACATGGTGTACGGCGCGTTCGACCGCATCGAGGAAGTGACGGGCCGTCGCGGCATCGACACCTTCGAGCAGGCGATGCGCAACGCGACCCCGGTGATCGAGGTGAAGCCGCGACGTGTCGGTGGCGCCACCTACCAGGTGCCGATCGACATCCGCACGGAGCGCCGACAGACGCTCGCGCTGCGGTGGATCCGGGACTCCGCCCGCCGTCGGGCAGGCCGTTCCATGACGGAGAAGCTGGCCGCGGAACTGCTGGACGCTGCCAACAACCAGGGCAGCGCCGTGCGCCGCAAGGAAGACACGCACCGGATGGCAGAGGCCAACCGGGCATTCGTTCACTACCGCTGGTAATCCGCGCAGCGTGATGATGGACGTCCCCGTTCGCGGGGGTGCCTGAATCACCGGCGCGAGGGAGTTTCGTTCTATGGCGCGTCAGACGCCGCTTGAGAAGACCCGGAACATTGGAATTATCGCGCACATCGATGCGGGTAAGACCACCGTGTCCGAGCGCATCCTGTTCTACACCGGCCGCACTCACAAGATCGGTGAGACCCACGAGGGCACGGCGGTCATGGACTGGATGGAGCAGGAGCGCGAGCGCGGCATCACGATCACCTCGGCCGCGACGACCGCGTCCTGGCGCGACCACACGATCAACCTGATCGACACCCCCGGCCACGTGGACTTCACCGTTGAGGTGGAGCGTTCGCTGCGCGTCCTGGACGGCGGCGTGGTGGTCTTCGACGGCGTCGCCGGCGTGGAGCCGCAGTCCGAGACCGTGTGGCGCCAGGCGGACAAGTACCTTGTCCCGCGCATGTGCTTCGTGAACAAGATGGACCGCACCGGCGCCAACTTCGAGCGCTGCGTGCAGATGATCAAGGACCGCCTGGGCGCCATCCCGGCCGTGCTGCAGATGCCCTGGGGCACCGAAGACCAGATGAAGGGCATCATCGACATCCTTAACAAGAAGGCCGTGGCCTTCGAGGGTGACCGTGGCCTGATCGTGAAGGACTACCCGCTCCCGGCCGAGTACGTGGACGTGGTGGACGCCGCGCACACGCTGCTGATCGAGACGGTTTCCGAGAACGACGACGAGTTGATGCAGGCGTACCTTGAGGGGCGCCAGATCTCGCTCGACGAACTGGTGAAGGGCATCCGCCGCGCCACCATCGGCAACAAGATCGCGCCGGTGCTGTGCGGTTCCGCGTTGAAGGACAAGGGCGTGCAGACGCTCCTGGACGCCGTCATCGCGTACCTCCCATCCCCGCTCGACATCCCGCCGGTCATCGGCCACGAGCTGGGCGAGGACGGCGCTGAGATCCAGCGCCCGCCGTCTGACGACGAGCCGCTGACCGCGATCGCCTTCAAGGTCGTCGCCGACCCGTTCGTCGGCCGCCTGGTGTTCTTCCGCGTCTACTCGGGCGTGGTGCACTCCGGCGACCAGATCGTGAACACCACCCGCGGCAAGCGCGAGCGCTTCGGCCGCATCGTGAAGATGCACGCGAACGCGCGCGAAGAGGTCGCCGAGGTCTACACCGGCGACATTGCTGCTGCGATCGGGTTCAAGGACACGTTCACGGGCGACACCCTGAGCGACAAGGACCACCTGATCCGCCTGGAGTCGATCAACTTCCCGGAGCCGGTGATTTCGATCGCCGTTGAGCCGAAGACGCGCGACGACCAGGCGAAGATGGGCGAGGCCCTGCAGAAGCTGGCCGAAGAAGACCCGACGTTCCGCGTCCGCAACGACGAGGAGACGGGCCAGACGGTCATCCACGGCATGGGCGAGTTGCACCTCGAAGTGCTCGTGGACCGCATGCGGCGCGAGTACAAGGTGGAGGCGAACACCGGCAAGCCGCAGGTTTCCTACCGCGAGACGGTGACGCGCAAGGCGAAGGCCGAGGGGCGCTTTGTCCGCCAGACCGGCGGCCGCGGCCAGTACGGCCACTGTGTCCTGGAGATCTCGCCGCGCGAGCCCGGCTCCGGCTACCTCTTCGAGGACAAGACGGTCGGTGGTTCCATCCCGCGCGAGTACATCGGCGCGGTACGCCGTGGCGTTGAGATGGCCATGACCTCCGGCGTGAAGGCGGGTTACCCCGTCGTCGATGTTGGGGTCGCCGTGATCGACGGGTCGTACCACGAGGTGGACTCGTCCGAAATGGCGTTCGAGACCGCCGGTTCCATCGGTATGCGCGAGGCGATGGCTGCGGCCGGCCCTGCGCTGATGGAGCCGGTCATGAAGGTGGAAATCACGACGCCGGAGGATTACTTCGGCGACGTGCTGGGTGACATCAGCGGCCGCCGCGGCCTGGTTCAGGGCTCTGAGATGCGCGCCAACGCGCGTGTCGTCAGCGCCATGGTCCCGCTGGCGGAGTTGTTCGGTTACTCGACGGACCTGCGGTCCATGTCTCAGGGACGCGCGGTGTACTCGATGGAATTCGACCACTACGAGCAGGTTCCGGCGAGCATTGCGGAAGAGATCAGCAAGCGGAAGGCGTCCTAGCCGCCACCGCGGAGGACAGAGGGAACACCGATGGCCAAGGGTGTATTCGAGCGGACGAAGCCTCACCTGAACGTGGGGACGATCGGCCACGTGGACCACGGGAAGACGTCGCTGACGGCGGCGATCACGAAGGTCCTGGCCCTGAAGGGGTTTGCGGACTACTCGAAGTTTGACGAGATCGACAACGCTCCTGAGGAGCGTGCCCGTGGCATCACGATCGCGATCTCTCACATCGAGTACCAGACGGAGAACCGTCACTACGCGCACGTGGACTGCCCGGGCCACGCGGAC